>DASXXX010000100.1:0-2384 GCA_036502765.1 Acidimicrobiia bacterium
CCAGGTGGCGATGGCCGACGGCGCGTCGGCGGGGAGCTCGAGGTCGCGCAGGCTCTCGGCGACGCGCACGTCGTCGGCGTGGCACATGCCGTCCATGCCGTCGCTCATCGCGCGCAGGTACTGGATGTCGGCGTCGATGTAGGCGCGCGGATCGAACGGCGTGCCCTCACGGATCCCGAACCGCGTGGGGATGACGAGTTGCGGGTGCGTCTGGACGACGTGGTACATCTCCACGAAGGCCTCGATCGCGAGCTTCCAATTCACCGGGAGTCGGGCCGCGTACCACTTCTCGGCCCGCATCGACTCCAGCTTCCAGGCGTCGAGGTCGGACGCCGCCGGCTCGAGTGACTCGCGCACCGACGGCGCGTGTTCGTCGAAGTTGATCCACGCGCACCCACCCCACGTCTCGCAGCGCACTGGGGTCAGGTCGAGGTCTTCCTCGACCAGGTTGTGCTCGGCGAACGTGCGCCGTTGCGTGACCGCGGCGTTCTTCCCGTCGATCCCGTAGCACCAGCCGTGGAACGGGCACCGGAACGTCTTGCCACAGGTGCCGCCGCCCTGCACGATCTTGACGCCGCGGTGGCGGCACGCGTTCTGGAACGCGACGACTTCCATGTCGTCGGTCCGCACGACGACGACCGACTGGTCGAGGAACTCGTATTCGACGAAGTCGCGCGGATGCGGGATCTCTTCGAGCCGGCACGCCATCTGCCACGTGCGCGACCAGAGCCGCTCGTTCTCCAGCGCGAAGAACCCGGGGTCGAGGTAGCGCTGCTTCGGGATCCGGTCGGGCACGTCGACCGCGAAGGGCACCGGCATGTCGCGCTCCGTCTGCATGGGGGTACCGTGTCCGGGTTCGCAGACTAACCGGTCGGTACAAGAATCCGCGAGGGCCCGAAACCCATGGACACCTCCACATCGGACGGCACATCGGACGGCACATCGGACGGCACTCCCGACGTCGACGTGCTGGTGGTCGGCGCCGGCATCACCGGGCTCTACCAGTTGTTCCGTGCCCGCGAAGCCGGCTGGTCGGTGCGGTTGCTCGAAGCAGGTGGCGGCGTCGGAGGCACCTGGTTCTGGAACCGTTACCCGGGCGCGCGCTTCGACTCCGAGAGCTACACCTACGGCTACCTCTTCTCGCCGGAGCTCTTCGACGAGTGGGAGTGGCAGGAGCACTTCGCGGGCCAGCCGGAGATCGAGCGCTACCTCAACCACGTGGTCGATCGCTTCGACCTCCGCCGTCACATCGTGTTCGACGCGCCGGTCGCATCGGCGGTGTGGGACGACGCGTCGGCCACGTGGACGGTGACGGTCGCCGACGGCGGCGGTACGGAAGCTGTGCATCGCGCGCGCTACCTGATCGCCGCGACCGGGGTGCTGTCGGTGCCGTACGTCCCCGACATTCCTGGGCGCGACGACTTCGGCGGCGTGCAGCACCACACCGGTCGGTGGCCGGCCGAACCGGTCGACTTCGCGGGCAAGCGGGTCGCGGTGGTCGGCACGTCGTCCAGCGGGGTGCAGGTGGTGCCCACGATCCTCGACGCCGTCGCGTCGATCACGGTGTACCAACGCACTGCCAACTGGTGCACGCCGCTCAACAACCGACCGATCACGGCGGAGGAGCAGGTCGAGCTGCGCGTCGGCTTCGAAGACCTGCGCGAGACGTTGAACACCTCGATGAGCGGCTTCGCGCATCCGGTGAACGAGCAGCTCGGCGTCAACGCGAGTGCCGCCGAGCGACGCGAGCTGTTCGAGCTGCTGTGGAACAGCCCCGGCTTCATGAAGCTCACGAGCAACTACGCCGACCTGTTGTTCGACGACGCGGTCAACGACGAGTGGTGCGAGTTCATCGCCGGGAAGATCCGCGCCCTCGTGCATGATCCGGCGACCGCCGAACAGTTGATCCCGAAGGACCACCGCTTCGGCGGGAAGCGTCCGCCGTTCGTGCGCGGCTACTTCGAGGCGTTCAACGATCCGAAGGTGTCGCTGGTCGACCTCCGCGCCACGCCCATCGTGCGCGTGACCGACGCCGGCATCGAGACCACCGACGGCGGGCGCGAGTTCGACATCATCGTGTGGGCCACCGGCTTCGACTTCGGCACCGGCGCGCTGAGCCGCATGGGGATCCGTGGTCGCGACGGCCTCGTGCTCACCGATCACTGGGCCGATGGTCCGACCACGTTCCTCGGACTGCAGACGCGCGGCTTCCCCAACTTGTTCTTCCCCGGCGGTCCGCACGCGGCGGCCGGGAACAACCCCCGCTACAACGGCGACCTCGTCGACATCGTCACCGCGACGCTCGGGTACGCGCGCGACCACGGCTTCGACGTGATCGAGGTGAGCGAGCAGGCCGAGGAGCGCTGGACGCGCATGGTCGACAA
>DASXXX010000101.1:0-3922 GCA_036502765.1 Acidimicrobiia bacterium
GCAGAGGTCGACGATCTCCTCGCGCGACGCGAAGCGCGACGGCACCATGTGGCCGTCGGCGTCGTTGTGCGTGCGCGCCCACGACGACGAGAAGCCCATGCCGCCGGCCTCGAGTCCGGCGCGCAGCAGCGCGCGCATCGCCTCGAGCTCTTCGGGCTTCGCCTCGCGCGCGGTGGACTCCTCCCCCATCACGACGCGGCGGATCGCGGAGTGGCCGACCATGAAGCCGGCGTTGATCCCGAGCCGCCCTTCGATCTGGTCGAAGTAGTCCGCGGTGCTCTTCCAGTTCCACGGCACGCCGTCGCGCAACGATTCGAGCGGCATGCCCTCGACGCGCGCCAGCATCCGCATGAGGTAGTCGCCGTCGCTCGCGTCGTCAGACAGGGGCGCGATGGTGAAGCCGCAGTTGCCGGCGAGCGCGGTGGTGACCCCGTGCAGCGGCGACGGCGTGAGCGCGCCGTCCCAGAACACCTGAGCGTCGTAGTGCGTGTGCACGTCGACGAACCCCGGCGTCACGACCTTGCCGGTGGCGTCGATGGTCACGGCGGCGTCGCCGTCACCATCGCCGGCGAGCTCGCCGATGGCGACCACGCGGTCTCCCTGGATGGCGACGTCGGCGCGGCGCCGGGCGCTCCCGGTGCCGTCGACCAGATCGCCCCCTCGGATCAGGATGTCGTACATGCCTGTGTCCTCCATGTGGGGGTCGGTCGAATCGGGTGAGTCGAGCGTACTGTCGTGTGGCATGGAGCTCAGTGAAGGCCTGCGCAGCACCGGTGCCGTCCGCGACTTCACCGACGAGCCGGTGCCCGACGACGTCCTCTACGGGTTGCTCGAGACGGCCAGGTTCGCGCCCAACGGCGGGAACCGCCAGGCGTGGCACGTGATCGTCGTGCGCGATCCCGACACCCGCCGGGCGCTGCGTGACCTCTACCTCCCCGCCTGGTACGAGTACCTCCCCCAGATGGAGGCCGGCCTCACGCCCTTTGCCGTCGTGACCGACCGGGAAGCCGAAGCCACCGCGCGCGCCCGGGCGGGAGAGTTCGCAGCACGCGGTGCGGCCACTCCCGGCTTCGCGGAGCGGCTCGACGAAGTGCCGTTGCTGATGGTCCTCACCGCCGACCTGCGCAACCTCGCCACCCTCGACCGCGACCTCGACCGCTACACGATGGTGGGTGGTGCATCCATCTATCCGTTCGCGTGGAGCCTGCTGCTCGCCGCGCACGACGTCGGCCTGGGCGGCGTGTTCACGTCCGTCGCGATCCCGCAGGAGGCCGAGCTGCGGACGCTCTTCCACCTCCCCGACCCGGTGATCGTGGCCGGCGTGCTGGCGTTCGGATACCCCGCGGGCAAGCGGGCGACGAAGCTCCGTCGCAATCCCGTCGAAGACTTCGCGACCTTCGACCGCTACGACGGACCTCCCGTGGAGGGCCCGGTCCCGTCGCCGTAGCTCACGCCCTGATTCAAGCGAGTGCGCGGATCTCCCCGTGCACGATCGCGAACCACGCGTCGGGTGACTCGCTCCACGCCCGCCACGCGTCGCTGATGTCCTCGAGCTCGGCGCGCTCGGCGAGACCGCGGTCGATCGCCTGGTCGGCGAACGCCGACGCGACGATGCGGTCGGACCACAGGCCACCCCACCACGCGCGGTCCTCAGGCGTGGCGAAGCACCAGACCGACGCGGTCGCAGCCACCTCGGAGAACCCGGCTGCGTGCGCCCACGCGAGCAAGCGGCGACCGGCATCCGGCTCGGCGTCGTTGCTGCGCGCGACGTCGTGGTACAGCTCGATCCACCGCGTGAGACGCGGGTCCTCGGGCCACCACGTGAACGTGGCGTAGTCGGAGTCGCGTGCGGCGACCACGCCACCCGGCGCGCACACGCGGCGCATCTCGCGCAGCGCGGCGACGGGATCGGTGAGGTGCTGGAGCACCTGATGCGCGTGCACGACGTCGAACGACGCGTCGGGGAGGTCGAGCGCGTACACGTCGCCCACCGCGAACTCGACGTTGTCGACCTCGGCGTCGCGGGCGGCCGCGCGTGCGGCCTCGAGCACCTCGTCGGCGCGGTCGAGTCCGAGCACCCGGCCCGGGGCGACCCGCGCCGCGATGTCGACGGTGATCGTGCCCGGTCCACACCCCACGTCGAGGACGCGCGCGCCCGGCACGAACGCGTCGAGCAGGTAGCCGGCCGAGTTCTCCACCGTCCGCCACTGGTGTGAGCGCAGCACGCTCTCGTGGTGGCCGTGCGTGTAGACGTCTTGCGGAAGGTCTTGCGGAAGGTCTTCGGGAGGACGGTTTTCGGGAGGACGGTTTTCGGGAGGAGGCGTCATGCCGCGCCCTACTCCGGGTCGGGGCGGATGCCGGCGGGGTCGAAGAACGCGCGCAGCGCGATGATGCGACCGTCGTCGCCGAACACGAGGTGGTCGACGATCGGCGACAGCAGCAGACGTTCGGCGCCGTGGCCCACGTGCACCTCGAGGAACGCGAGCGCTTCGTCGCCCACGACGACCGGTGCCGCGGTCGTGTGCAGGTCGAGGTCCATCTGCGCGGCCGACGCGTCGAAGAACGCGCCGATCGCTTCGAGGCCACGGTTCACGGGAGCACCGACCGGGTCCTCGTGGGTGGCGTCGGGCGCGAAGAGCGACAGCCAGGTGTCGCGGTCCTTCGCCGACTCGGCCTTGCAGTACGTCTCGATCACCTGCTGCGCGTGCTCGGGCGTCACCATGCGGCGGAGGCTACCCAACCAGCTGTTTTGGCCAGGATGTCAGGCGTTCTCCAACGATTCCGGATCGGGCGATGCCAGCGCGCGCTTGCGTTGCAGCGCGTCGAACGCGGCGCCGAGCTGGCCCAGCT
Organism: Acidimicrobiia bacterium; assembly: GCA_036502765.1. Classification (GTDB taxonomy): domain Bacteria; phylum Actinomycetota; class Acidimicrobiia; order IMCC26256; family DASPTH01; genus DASUAS01. Next base: position 2,851 of record DASXXX010000101.1, read on the forward strand.
GCGCGCGCGAGAGGTGGTCGACGAAGTTCGCCCGCACGCCGGCCACGTGGACCGGTGCGGCCGCCTCCAGCGTGGACCGACCGGCGTCGGTGAGCACCGCCAGCGTGACCCGCCGGTCCTGCTCGCTGGGCTCGCGGGCCACGTAGCCCGCCTTCACCAGACCGTCGAGACGGCGGGTCAGGCCGCTGGGCGACAGGTGCAGCCGGACGGCGAGGTCGCACATGCGCAACCGCTGGTCGGGCGCCTCGGAGAGGTTCACCAACACGCCGTAGTCACCACCGTCGATGCCGAACCCGGCAACGAGGTCGGCTTCCAGCGCCGCCTGGAGGTCGGCGTACGCCTCGACCAGGCCCCGCCACGCTCGCATCTCTTCCTCGTCCAGCCACTGCGGGCTGCGTTCGGTGGTCACCCGTCCAGGGTATCGCGTACATGTGCGGGATCAACTGTTGACACCGCAACTGTTCTGTGGAATAGTTGAGACCGCAACGAAGTTGTAGGAACCAGATCCCCAGACCCCCAAGCTTCAGGAGCTTCCGATGACCGATCTCTCCGCTCTCACTCCCGGCACGTGGACCATCGACCCCGCCCACTCGACCGTCGGGTTCGTCGCCCGCCACCTGATGATCACCAAGGTGCGCGGTCGCTTCACCGACTTCTCGGGTTCGATCGAGGTCGGCGAGAACCCGCTGCAGTCCCACGTGGTGGCAACGGTGAACCTGGCGTCGGTCGACACCGGCGACGCCGGCCGTGACGCCCACCTCCTCAACGCCGACTTCTTCGACCTCGAGGGCGGTGGCTCCCCCACCATGACCTTCGTCAGCACCGGCATCAAGGACGACGACGGTGACTACGTGCTCTTCGGCGACCTCACCATCAACGGCGTGACCCGTCAGGTCGAGTTCGACCTCGAGTTCGACGGCGTGAACGTCGACCCGTGGAACAACACCAAGGCCGGCTTCACCGCCAGCACCGAGATCAACCGCAAGGACTTCGGCCTCGAGTGGAACGTCGCGCTCGAGACCGGTGGTGTACTGGTGGGCGACAAGGTGAAGGTGCAGCTCGACATCCAGGC
>DASXXX010000102.1:0-5663 GCA_036502765.1 Acidimicrobiia bacterium
GTTCACGATCGCCGACGGCATGGAGTACGTGCGGGCCGCGCTCGACCGCGGCCTCACCATCGACGAGTTCGCCGGTCGGCTCTCGTTCTTCTTCGCCATCGGCATGAACTTCTTCATGGAGGCGTCGAAGCTGCGCGCCGCGCGCCTGCTCTGGTCGCGCGTGATCAGTCAGTTCGACCCGCAGAAGCCGGGCTCGTCGATGTTGCGCACGCACTGCCAGACGTCGGGCGTGTCGCTCACGGAGCAGGACCCGTACAACAACATCGTGCGCACCACCGTCGAAGCCCTCGCCGCGGTGCTCGGCGGCACGCAGAGCCTCCACACCAACTCGTTCGACGAGGCGATCGCGTTGCCGAGCGAGTTCGCGGCGCGCGTGGCGCGCAACACCCAGCTGATCCTCGCCGAGGAGACCGGCGTCACCAAGGTGGTCGACCCGCTCGGCGGGAGCTACTACGTCGAGGCGCTCACCGCCAGCCTCGCCAACGAGGCGTGGAAGCTGATCGAGGAGGTGGAGGCGCTCGGCGGCATGACCAAGGCAGTCGAGTCGGGCATGCCGAAGCTGCGCATCGAGGAGGCCGCGGCGCGCCGGCAGGCCGCCATCGACCGCGGTGACGAAGTGATCGTCGGCGTCAACAAGTACCGCCTCGCCGAGGAAGACAACGTCGAGATCCGCGACGTCGACAACGTCAGCGTGCGTGAGCAGCAACTCGTCCGACTCGCCGAACTGCGCGCCAACCGCGACGAAGTCGCATGTCAGGCCGCACTCGACGCGCTCCGCGAAGGTGCGCGCGGCACCGGCAACCTGCTGGAGCTGTCGATCGTGGCGACCCGGGCGCGCGCCACGATCGGCGAGATCTCCGACGCGATGGAAGAGGTGTTCTCCCGACACCGGGCGACCATCCGTAGCATCGCGGGCGTGTACGGCGCCGCGTACGAGGGTGACGAGGGCTACGCACAGGTGCGTGCCGCGGTCGACGAGTTCGCCGCCGCCGCGGGCCGGCGCCCGCGCATCCTGGTCGCGAAGCTCGGCCAGGACGGCCACGACCGCGGCGCCAAGGTGATCGCCACCGCGTTCGCCGACCTCGGCTTCGACGTCGACGCCGGCCCGCTGTTCCAGACGCCCGAAGAGGCCGCGCGCGACGCGGTCGAGAACGACGTGCACCTCGTCGGCGTCTCGAGCCAGGCCGCCGGACACAAGACGCTCATCCCCGAGCTGATCGCACAGCTGCGCAAGCAGGGTGGCGACGACATCCTCGTCGTCGCCGGAGGCGTGATCCCGGCGCAGGACTACGACGAGTTGCGCGACGCCGGCGTCGCCGCCATCTTCGGTCCCGGCACCAACATCCCGCAGGCCGCGACCGAGATCATCGGTCTCCTGCGCCACGCCTGACACACTCGCGACACCATGAGCGAGTTGGCACAACAGGTGATCGCGGGTGACCGTCGCGCGCTCGCGCGCGCGATCACGCTGGCCGAGTCGACACGCGCCGATCACCGCGCCGATGCCGAGGCGCTGCTCGCCGAGGTCCTGCCGCGCAGCGGCGGCGCGGTGCGCGTCGGCATCTCGGGCGCGCCCGGCGCCGGGAAGTCGACGTTCATCGAGGCGCTCGGCACCTACCTCGTCGCGCACGACCACCGCGTCGCAGTGCTCGCGGTCGACCCGTCGAGCACGCGCAGCGGTGGCTCCATCCTCGGCGACAAGACGCGCATGGAGCAGCTGACGCGCTCGCCGCTCGCGTTCGTGCGGCCGTCGCCCACCGGGGGCACCCTCGGCGGCGTCGCCCGTCGCACGCGCGAAGCGATGTTGTTGTGTGAAGCCGCGGGCTTCGACGTCGTGCTGGTCGAGACAGTCGGCGTCGGCCAGTCGGAGGTCAAGGTCGCGGCGATGGTCGACCTGTTCCTGGTGCTGGTCGCCCCCGGCGGCGGCGACGAGCTCCAGGGCCTCAAGCGCGGGATCATGGAGCTCGCCGACCTCGTCGTCGTGAACAAGGCCGACGGCGAGCTCGCCTCGGTGGCCGCTCACACCGCCTCCGACTACGCCTCCGCCCTCCACCTGGTCCGGCCCCGGCTCCCGGGATGGACGCCCCGCGTGCTCACCTGCTCGGCCCTCACCGGCACCGCGATCCCCGAGGTCTGGGACGCGGTCGCGGAGTTCCGCGACGCCATCGTCGACGACCTGCCCGGCCTGCGAGCGGGCCAGAACCGTGAGTGGATGTGGTCGGAGGTCACCGACTCGCTGCTCGACGCCCTCACCGCCGACGCCGCCACCGCCGAGCTCGCCCAGCGCCTGGAGGCCGAGGTCGCGGCGGGCACCACCACTCCCACCACTGCCGCCCGGGCCGTGCTCGACGCCCATCTGCGGTCTCGACCCGCCTGAACCGCCGCCGGCCCCTTTCTGAACGTGTCCTCTGTCCGTCCGCTCAAGGTGGGGACGGCCGAATACCGACAGAAAGGGCGTGAGTGCAGAAGGCATCCTCGCGAGCGGGCTGCTGCTGGCGATCGTCATCTTGGCGATCGTCTCGACCCGCGTCGTGGGCCGGCGGGCTGCTCGCACCGTCGACCAGGTCACCGCACTCCTCGAACGCAACGAAGCCCGGTTCCGGGCCATGGTCCGCGACTCCAACGACATCATGGCGATCGTCGATCCCCACGGCCGCCTCGTCTACGCCAGCCCGGTCACCGAACGGATCCTCGGGCTCGACATCGATCCGCTGATCGGCACCGACGTCTTCGACCTCATCCACCCCGAAGACCGCGATGCGGCGCGCCTCGGGTTCCAGTTCACACGCGAGGGCCGCGAGGGCAAGGAGGGCGCCGACCGGGTCGAGCTCCGGCTCCGGCGCTCCGACGGCACGTGGCGCGTCGTCGAGGCAGTGGCGACGAACCTGCTCGACGACCCCTCGGTCGAGGGCATCGTGATCAGCGCCCGTGACCTCACCGACCGCCGCCGGGCGGAAGCCGAACTGCGTGAAGCGCAGGAGAGGTTCCGCAGCGCGTTCGAGCACGCGCCGATCGGCATGGCGCTCATCTCGATCGATGGCCGGCTGTTCCGAGTCAACCGCGCACTGGTGCAGATCCTCGGACGCGGGGAGTCGGAGCTGCTGGCATCGTCGATGCTCGAGCTCTGCCATGCCGACGACCGCGACCAGTGTCGCGAGCAGGTGCGTCGGCTCTTCACCGGCGTGACCCAGAGCGCGCAGCTCGAGCAACGCTTCCTGCACCACGACGGCCACCCGGTGTGGGTGGCGATGAGTGCGTCGCTCGTGCGCGACGTCAACGATCAGCCGATGTATCTCGTGTGCCAGGTGGAGGACATCGGCGAACGGCGCGCGAGTGGTGAAGCGCTCGCGCACCAGGCGGTGCACGACCCGCTCACCGGTCTGCCCAACCGACTGCAGTTCGTCGAGCGGCTCGGCCGTGAGCTCGCACGCGCGGAGCAACGACGCGGGCGGGTGGCCGTGCTCTTCCTCGACCTCGACCGCTTCAAGGTGGTGAACGACAGCCTCGGTCACTCGGCCGGCGACCGCCTGCTCGTCGCGGTGGCGGACCGGTTGAGCTCGGTGATGGGCCCGTCCGACGCCGTCGCCCGCTTCGGAGGCGACGAATTCACCATCCTCTGCCAGGACGTGAGCAGCGAGGAGACCGTCGAGCTGATCGCGGAGCGGATCTCAGAAGCGATCGCGCGTCCGGTTGCGCTCATGGAGGGCGAGGTGTTCGTCACCGCGAGCATCGGCATCGCGCTGTCGGGCAACGGCGCCGACACGCCCGAGACGCTGCTGCGCAACGCCGACGCCGCGATGTACCGCGCCAAGGAGCGCGGGCGCGACCGCGCCGAGCTCTTCGACGCACGCGAACACCACCGCGCCGTCGACGACCTCCGCATCGGCAACGAGCTGCACCGCGCGATCGAGCGTGGAGAGCTGCGCGTGCACTACCAGCCGATGATCAACATCGACTCCGGGACGCTGTTCGGGTTCGAGGCGCTCATCCGCTGGGAGCATCCCGAGCGCGGGCTCATCCCGCCGATGGAGTTCGTGCCGCTCGCCGAGGAGACGGGCCTGATCGTGCCCCTCGGTGTGTGGGCACTCGAACAGGCGTGCAAGCAGGCAGTCCGATGGCACGACGCTGCACCCGACGGTCCCCAGCTGTCGATGAGCGTGAACCTGTCGCCGCGCCAGCTCGCCGAGCCCGCGTTGCCCAACGACGTCGCGCGCGTCCTGCACGACACCGGCATCCAGCCCGCCGCGCTGTGGCTCGAGATCACCGAGAGCACGCTGATGCGCGACGCCGAGTCGGCGCTGAGCGCGCTCGGCGCGCTGCAGGCACTCGGCCTGCACCTCGCGGTCGACGACTTCGGCACCGGGTACTCGTCGCTCGCGTACCTGGAGCGCCTGCCGGTCGAGGCGCTGAAGATCGACCGCTCGTTCACCGAGGGTGTCGGCGTGCGCAAGGACAGCACCGCCATCGTCGGCGCGGTCGTGGGGCTGGCGCGCGCGCTGCGCCTGTCGACGGTCGCCGAGGGCATCGAGACGCCCGAGCAGTTCCAGCACCTCCGAGCCATGGGCTGCGAGGTGGGACAAGGGTTCCTCTTCGGGCCGGCGCGGCCGCCCGAGGTCTACGGCCCGGACCCCCGCCGCATGTTCGCCCCGCCCCGACGGCGCTCGGAGTCGGACCCGACCCCGACGCCCACTGCCACCATCGACCCCAGCGGTGTGACCATAGCTACTTGACCGCTTCGCGGCTTTTCAGCTACTCTACGCACCCACACGTGATCCGACGGGATCCGTCGACCGACTTCCCCGCATCGTCCCGGCCCCGGCCGGCACCGAATCGCGGAGGAAGTCCATGCCCGCCACGCTGCTGATCAAGCCCTGGCACGATCCCGTCATCGACACGCTGGGGCACGATCCCCGGTCGCGCTACGTCGAGCAGTTCTGGCTGCCGACCCTCGGGCCCACCGCGCTCCTCCTGCTGCGCCACCTCGCCGACCGCTTCGACCGCGATCCCGACGGGGTGGAGCTCACCGTCGTCGACACGTCGCACGCGCTCGGTCTCGGCCAGCGCGAGGGCAGCGCGTCGCCGATCGTGCGCACGCTGCGACGCCTCACGCAGTTCGACCTCGCGTGTGAGGACCCGATGTCCGACACCGTCGCGGTGCGGCGCAACGTCCCCCCGGTGAACACCCGCCACCTCCGTCGGCTCCCGCGCGAGCTGCAGCACGCGCATGCCGAATGGGCTGAGCAACAGCTGGCCGAACCGCCGATGGCCGAGGCGCGTCGCCGGGCCCGGCGCGTCGCGTTCACGCTGCTCGAGCAGGGCGACGATCCCGATCACGTCGAGCGGGCGTTGCACGCGATCGGCTTCCACCCCGCGCTGTGCCACGAGAGCGCGCAGTGGGCCTATCAACGTCACCGCGAGGCGCTCGACCACGTCCAGGGAGTTCAGCTGGGAGGCATCGCCTCGTAGCGGTCTCCCTCTCCAGTTCGCGGTTCGAGCTCGCCCCCGTGCTCGCGGCCGCATGCCGAGCGGCGCGCCTCCTCGTCCCCCGAGGCGCGCCGCTCGTGCGCGCCTCCTCACTCCTTCACCATCACCGAGGCGCGCCGCTCGTGCGCGCCTCCTCACTCCTTCACCATCACCGAGGCGCGCCGCTCGTGCGCGCCTCC
>DASXXX010000103.1:0-19308 GCA_036502765.1 Acidimicrobiia bacterium
TCCCTGCGACGGGCCTTCGATGATGGCGTAGAGCGCGGCGAAGAGGCCGACGGCCGACAGCACCGTCCCGACCATGTCGAGCTTCGGGTCGGTCGGGTCCTTCGTGCGCGGGACGATGAACCAGGTCGCGGTGACGGCGACAATCACGACGGGGACGTTCACCAGGAACACCGAGCCCCACCAGAAGTGCTCGAGCAGGAACCCGCCCGTGAGCGGACCCAGCGCGACGCCCAGCCCCGACACGCCGGCCCAGATCCCGATGGCGCGGGCCCGCTCACCGGAAGGGAACACGTTGGTGAGGATGGAGAGCGTCGACGGCATGATGAACGCGCCGCCGAGGCCCATCACGCCCCGCATCACGATGAGCGCGGAGGCGGAGCCGACGAAGGCGGAGATCGCCGAGCCGGTCCCGAACACGAGCAGGCCGACCATCAGCGCACCGCGCCGACCGAACTTGTCGCCCATCGTGCCCGCGGTGAGCAGGAGGCTGGCGAAGACCAACGTGTAGGCGTCGACGATCCACTGCAGCTGGCTGGCGCTCGCGTGCAGTTCCTCGACCAGCGTGGGCAACGCCACATTGAGGATCGTGTTGTCGATGCTCACGACGAGCAGGCAGAAGCAGAGGACGCCGAGGATCCACCAGCGCCGCTGGTAGGCCTGCTGGGAGTGGGCGGGGTCGAGGTCGAGCGCGGGAATGGCCGCCGTCGCCATGGAACTGCAGGCTACGCGTCTCGGAGCGGTTTGGCCGGTGGGTCGTCGTTCGCCCAAGATGACCGCGTGGACCGCGAACCGGTGGAGCTCTCACTCGACGTCGAGCGCGCGTCGGTGTTCGACGTGTACGACGAGCTGCTCGTCCCGCTGTGCTTCCAGGGCTACGCCGACGACCTGGCGACGCGGCTCGGCGACGTGCGTCGTGGTGACGTGCTCGTGGTCGCGTGTGGCACGGGCGTGGACACACGGGTCCTCGCCGACGCGCTCCCGGCGTCGGTGGCCATCACCGCCACCGACCTCGTGCCCGGGATGGTCGAGCGCGCGCAACAACGCGGCACGTCACGCGCGGTCACCTGGGAGGTCGCCAACGCCGTCACGCTGCCGTACGACGACGCGTCGTTCGACGTCGTGGTGTGCCAGTTCGGCGCGATGTTCTTCCCGGCGAAGGCCGACGCGTTCGCGGAGGCGGCTCGGGTGCTGCGGCCGGACGGTCGTTTCGAGCTCGCGGTCTGGGACTGCATCGACCGGAACGACTTCGGTGCCACCGTCGCCGCCGCGATGAGCGACATCTTCCCCGACGACCCGCCCGTGTTCCTCGAGCGGATGCCGTACTCGTACCACGCCCCTGACGCGATCCTGACCGACCTGGTGACGGGCGGCTTCGCCGCGTCGACCGAGCTCGAGCGCGTGGGACACGTCGCCCGCGCCGCGTCACCCGAGGTCGTCGCCACCGCGTTCTGCGGCGGGACACCCCTGCGGGACCAGCTCCAGGCCGGCGGCACCGACCGGCTCGGCCGCGCCATCGACGGCGCCACCCGCGCCCTGGCCGACCGGTTCGGCCCTGCCGATCTCGTCGGTGGTACCGCGGCGCTGGTGGCGACGGCGGCGAAGGGCTGACGCCGTAGCATCAGGCCGTTACGGGGACGCCGCGACACGGGACGGGCGACACACACGGGGACGGCGCATGAACGGTCGGGTCGGCAACGACATCGACGAGCACGACATCGAGGAGGTCACCCTCGTCGCGCGCGGCATTGTCGCGGCCGTCGCGCCCGAGACCGGCCTCACCGACGTGCAGGCCGAGCTCCTCCAGGCCATCGCCGCTGCGCTCACCGGATACCACGTCGACTACCTCGCGCTCGAACCGCTGGCGCCGGCCGACCTCGCCGACGTGCTCGCGGCTCGGGACCTCGCGTACCGCCAGCGCATCGTGCACCACATGGTGCTGGGCGAGCTGGTGCTGCGGCCGATCCCGGTCGTGGTCGCCCACCGCGTGGCCAAGTATGCCGAAGCACTCGGAGTGCACGACAACTTCGTGCGGGTCGCGCGTCGTTACGCGCAGGGCGCGTACGGCCTCGCGTGGATGGACCTGGCGCGCAGCGGCTTCGTGGAGCACGTCCAGAACGCCGACGGCGCGAGTCCAACCGCGCCGAAGCAGTCACCGATCGCGCCCTCCGACGTGAACCCCGAGCTCGCCGCGAAGTGGCAGGCGTTCGCCGAGTTGCCGCACGACACGCTCGGCTTCCAGGTGTGGGACATGTACGACAGCCGGGGTTTCGAGTTCCCGGGCGCGCCCGGTGGTCCGCCGGTCGGGCTCGCGCAGCACGACTTCGTGCACGTGCTGGCCGACTACGGCACCAACCTGCGCGGTGAGGTGGAGGTGTTCGCGCTCATCGGTCGAGCCGATCCCGATCCGAAGGGCTTCGCGTGGCTCGCGACTCTGATCGGATTGTTCGAGACCGGCTACATCACGAGCTCGGGGTTCTTCGACCGCGACGTGCGCGATCCGGTGATCCAAGCGCCCGGCATGCACATCCGCGTCGCCGACGGCATCCGCCGCGGCAAGGTGATCTGGCAGCGCTGCGACATGGATCTGTTCGACTTCGAATACCACGAGCACGCGGCGCGGCCGGTCGACGAGGTGCGCGAGATCGTCGGCGTGCCGCCCAAGTCGGAGGCCGCGCTCGCAGCAGGCTCGGCGGCGCTGGACTCGTTCGAGGGCATGTCGGAGACGCAACGACGCGTGATGCAGCAGCGCAGGGGAGGCGGCGGGTGAACCGGAACTTCACGCAGGCGATGTCGGTCAAGTGCTCAGACCCGGCGAAGATGGAGCAGCTCATCGAGCTCTTGCGGCAGTGGGACCACGACCAGGCCCAGGCCGACATCATGGGGTACATGGGCATCCGGATCCTCGCCGACCGCGAGACGCCCGACGAGTACCTGATCCTCGCCGACTTCGGCGTGGTCGACCCCGATGTGTCCGCGGCCGACGAAGCGGCGCGCAACAACGAGCGGCCCGAGACGCAGGAGACCGCGCGCCGCATGCGCGAGCTGCTCGACGACGACCCCGTGTACCGCCACTACGACTGGCTGTACCTCACCGACGACTGAGACGCGACGACCGCGACCAGTCAGCGGTCGAAGACCTCGTCGACCCAGTCCCAGCACGCCTCGTTGCTGACCTGTGGTGCGAGCGGGCCGCAGTGGTACTGGGCACCGTTGACCGCCGTGAACTCGACGAACTTCCGTGCCTTCGCCTTGGTGAGCCCGTCGTAGAGCGTCGTGCCTTCGGTGGTGAAGTTCACGTCGCCCTCGTACTGGGTCACCAGCGTCGGGCTCGTGATCTGGTCGAGCTGGTTGCTGATGTCGTACTGCACGAGCTGCTTCCCGACCGGAGCGACGTCGGTGACGAGCTCACCGCGCGTGGCGCTGTCGTGCGCGTCCTCGGTGAAGATCTCGAACGTCTTCATCAAGCTGAACTTCTGCTCGGGTGTCGCGCCCGGAACGATGGTCGCGTTCCACGTCGAGTTGACGTCGGTCGCGTTCCGCTCGGTGAGGATTTCCCGGATGATCGGCGGGTAGTCGAGGATGGCCTTGACCGAACCCGGGTCGGCGACCACCGCGCCCAGCCGGTGCTCGTGGGCCGCAGCGCGGGGAACGAGCAGGCCGCCGAAGCTGATCCCGCGGATCGCGACCTGGTCGAGGTTCACGTCGGTGCGCGTCTCCAGGTAGTCGACGATCGGCGTGATCACCTTCTCCCAGTCGGGCCGGAACGGCACGTTGTGGAGGAAGAGTTGTGAGCCCTGGCCGGGTCCCTCGAAGATGACGACGTTGTACCCGCGGTCGAGCGCGGCGAGCCCGCCCTGCGGGAGCATGTCGACGTTCTGTCCGTCGCTCCCGTTGTTCATGATCACCGTCGGTCGGCGGGCGCCGCCGCTCGCCGGCTTCACGAACCACGCGGGCAGAGTGCCGCCGTCGTAGCGGATCTCGATCTGCTCGGGACGCGGCTTCATCAGCTGCATGCCCTTGACGAACATCGCGTCCATCGCGGTGTAGACGTCGGCTTCTGCATCGGGCGTCGACGTGCCGAGCACCCAGTAGAGCGCCTGTGCGTAGTACTTCGCCGCCCGGATGAAGCGCGACTGCGCGGTGACGAGGTGGCGCGCCTGCTGCGCCTCGAGCGCCGACTCCTGTAACCGGTTGGCCTGGGCGATGAACTCGTCGTACACCGACTGGTAGCTCGCACCACCGGGGGCGGCGTTGGCGGCGGCGACGACCGCGATCACTTCGCCGGCCACCGAGTTCAACCCTGCTTCGCCCAACCCGAACAACGTCTGGAAGTTGAGGTCGGTCTGCGAGAACAACTGGAACGTGCCGGTGCCGAGCGTGTCGGTGCCGGACGACAGCGGGATGGTGGTCGCGGTCGGGCTGGCGTCGGCCGCGCCCGCGACCGCGCCGAGGTTCGACACCGCGAGCGCGGCTGCGCCGGTGCCGAACGACGCGAGCAGAGCGCGGCGAGAGAGCTCGTGCATCTACGAGTTGTCGGAGCCGAATCGGGGCTGCTTGACGGAGAACTGCACGGGCACCAGCCTGGCACCGTGAGCTACGAGAGCGATGTCACACCGATCAAGCTGGGGTACCTCTTCGACTTCAAGCTGCCGGACGGGTTCCCGCAGGAGCAGCGCGACGACCTCATGCTGCCGTTCGGGATGGTGTTCGCCGACGGGCTCGCGCAGGGACTCATCGACCGTCCGGTCGAGATCGTGTTCCGCGAGGTCGAGGGTCTGCCCAAGGGAAGCGTCACGGCGGTGATCGACGCCTTCGGCGACCTGGTCGACGATGGCTGCCTCGCGGTGTTCGGTCCCGCCACCACCGACAATGCAGTGCCGACGCGCGAAGCGATCGAGCGACGGTTCGAGGTGCCGGCCATCAGCGTGTGCGGCGCCGAGGAGTGGCTGGGCGAGTGGACGTTCGCGCTGCCGCAGGGATCGATGACCGACGAGCCGATCTACTGGGCCCACCTGCTCGCCGAACGCGGTCAGACCGCGGTGGGCGTCCTGATCGAAGGCTCGCTCATCGGCGAGTCGTACGCGCGCAACTTCCGCAAGGCGTGCGCGACGCGCGGCATCCGGGTGGACCGGGCTCGACCAGTACGACGAAGGCAACCCGGTGGGGCAGCAGTCCCTCGACCGGTTCGAGGCGGAGACGGGTCGGCGGCCGCAGTACTGCGCGCTACCTCTCGTTCGGCAAGTGGACGCGCCGGGGCTGGATGGGGGCGGGCTACCTGGTCGCCCGCGAGCTCGATCCCGACGGCGTTCACCTCCCGCCTGGTCGGTCGCTTCGGGACAGCATGAGGAGCGCGTGAGGAAGAGGTGGTAGACGAATGGGACATCGACAGACGACAGGAGCACGGTGATGAAGGCTGATGCATTCCGGTACGACGGCAAGCGTGCGCTGGTCGTGGGGGGCGCGACGGGCATGGGCGCGGCGGTCGCCGAGCTGGTGCAGGACCTCGGCGCCGAGGTGATCGTGATGGACTACGCGCCCGTCACCCTCGCGGGGGCCAAGGCGATCAGCCTCGACCTGCGCGACAAGGCGAACATCGATGCCGCCGTCGACGAGTGCGGAGGCCCGATCCACGCGCTGTTCGCGTGCGCGGGTGTGGCCGACGGCACCGCGGGCATCGAGAAGATCAACTTCATCGGTCACCGCCATCTCGTCGATCGTGCCATCGAGAAGGGCTTCCTCGGGCGCGGGAGCGCGATCGGCTTCATCTCGTCGACCGCCGGGCTCGGGTGGCGCAAGCACCTCGACGAGGTGAAGGCCTACCTCGCCGACGCGCCCGACTGGGATTCCGCGGTCGCCTGGATGGAGGCCAACCCCGACAAGGCCAGCTACACGTGGAGCAAGCAGTCGATCAACGTCTACGTGCAGGGCAACGCGTTCGGGCTCCTGCAGCAGGGCATCCGGGTGAACGCGATCCTGCCAGGCCCCACCGACACGCCGCTCGCCCGCGCCAACGAGGAGACGTGGCTCGGCTTCGGCACCGACTACCGCGGTGACGCGGGGATCGAGGCTTCGCGCCCCGACGAGCAGGCAGGCCCGCTCGTGTTCCTGTGCAGCGACGCGGCGTCACACGTGAGCGGTGAGATCCTGATCGTCGACGCCGGCTTCACCGGCTCGGGTGTGACCGGCACGTACGAGACGGCGGCGATGGCCGTCGAGTTCATGGAGAACATGTAGCTGCATGACTGCCCGCGACGGGTGTCCCGTCGCGGCAATCATGCCATCAGGCCGAGCTACCAGTACTTCGCGACCGGACGGACCTCGATCGCGCCGCCGAGACGCGCCGCGGGAATGCGTGATGCCAGCTCGATGGCGGCGTCGAGGTCGTCGGCCTCGAGCACCAGGAACCCACCGACCGCGCCGTCGGTGCCGAGGTGCGCGCCGTCGCGCACGTCGACGGTGCCGTCCTTCACCACGACGGTGCGCGCGTCCGCCGGCAGTCCGAGCGGCGGCCCGGGCGACACGCCGGTCGTCTGGTTGAGTGCGGCGTAGTCGGCGTACACCTTCGTCTGCTCGTTCTGCGGGAGCGCGTCCCATTCGGCCGTGCCGGGCAGGGGAGTGGTGCCCTGGTAGATCAAGATCACGAACTGGTCCATGGTTCCTCCTGAGTGTGTGTGCACCTCCATGTCGGGCGCGGAGGAGGAGATGTGACACGTCTCAATCGAGGACGACGACGTCCAGCGTCCTGATGCGCTCCTCGTCGCCGGTCACGTCGATGGCGACGACGCGTCCGTCGCGCACGGTGAACTGCACGACGCCCCGGATCTGACCACCGGGCGCCCACACGAACCCGGCGACTCCGTCGATCAGCGCGAGCACCGCGCCACGCGCGCCACCGGCCAACACGGTGGCCACCGCGTCGGCGCCGTGGGTCGCACGTAGCGATCCCATCGCCAGGGCAGCCGCATCGGGGAGGAGCACCACGTCGGGGTCGAGGAGCTGCACGAGCGCTTCGAAGTCACCGCCGCGCGCGGCGCGGAGGAAGGCGTCGACCACGTCGCGCTGACGGGCGAGGTCGAGCCGTCCATCAGGCGCGCTGCCGTGCAAGCGGCGACGGGCGCGGCTCGCGAGCTGACGCGAGGCGTCGGGACTGCGATCGAGGATCTGGGCAACGCCCTCGAAGGGCACGCCGAACACGTCGTGGAGCACGAACGCCACGCGTTCGGCCGGACCGAGTCGGTCGAGCACGATCATGAGCGCGGTGCCGACCGACTCCGCGAGCAGCGCCTCGTCGACCGGATCGCTGGTGGGGTCGGTGTCGGGCGCGCCGCCGGCCGCGAGGTCGTCGACCGGGTCCTCCGGCCGTGCTCGCCGGGCGCGCAGGCGGTCGAGGCACACCCGACCCACGACCGTGGTGAGCAGTCCGCTGACGTTCTCGATCTCGGCGGGGTCGTTGCGCCGCAGTCGCAGCCAGGTCTCCTGCACCGCGTCGTCGGCCTCCGCGTGCGAACCGAGCATGCGGTAGGCGAGCGCGTGCAGGCGCGGCCGGCTCTGCTCGAATTGCGTCGTCAGCCAGTCGTCGTCGTGCACCGGGTCCTCGCTTCGTGAGCTCGCATCACCAGCATGTCGCGATCACCATGTCGCCGGTGGCGACCCGAACGTGACAGCGACGCGCCGGAAATCTGCGTAGGGCAACGGTACGATGCGGTCGCGATGCTGAAGGTCGCACTGCGCGGGGTGCTGGCGCGGAAGTTCCGGCTCGCGCTCACCGCCACCGCGGTGCTCCTCGGCGTGATGTTCGTCACCACGACCTACGTCCTGACCGACACGCTCCACGCGTCGTTCGAGCGCGTCTTCGCGCAGTCGCTGTCCGACGTCGACCTGGTCGTGCGGGGCGCGCCGGTTCGCGGCGACGACGACCGTGCCCGCATGCCGCAGTCCGTCGTCCAGCAGGTGCGCGGCATCGACGGCGTCACGACGGCGCACGGGTTCGTGCAGGGCTACGCACAGCTTGTCGGGCGTGACGGTGAAGCGGTCGACAAGGGTGGTCCGGCGGCCGGCGTGACGTTCGTGGGCGGGCGCGAGCGCGGGCCGATGTTGCTCGTCGACGATGGCGGCACCCGAAGTCGTGCGCCGCACGGCGACGACGAGGCGGTGGTCGACGTGGACACGGCGCGTGACGCCGGGCTCCATGTCGGCGACACCGTCGACGTGTTGTCGGCCGGGCCGCGCCGAACCTTCGACCTGGTCGGACTGTTCCGGCTCGGCAACGCCGACAGCGGGCCGTTCGCGTTCACCGCCTTCGACCTGCCGACGTCGCAGGAGATCACCGCGGCGGGCGGCCGACTCGACGCGGTGTACGTGCGCAGCGCCCCCGGTGTGTCGGTCGCGGAGCTACGGCGTTCGCTGCGCGCCGGCCTCGGCCCGGGTTACGAGGTGACCGACCCCGAGCAGATCGTGCGCAGCGGCAACCAGGACGTCGGTGAGTTCGTCGACCTCCTCACCGGTCTCCTGCTGGGTTTCGCTGCCCTGGGCGTCGTCGTCGGCGCGTTCATCATCTTCAACACCTTCACGATCCTCGTGACCCAGCGCACCCGCGAGCTCGGGTTGCTGCGCGCGATGGGCGCGTCGCGCCGGCAGGTCATCGCGTCGGTGATCGTCGAAGCGGGCGTCGTCGGCGCGCTCGCGTCCGCGGCCGGGGTGCTGCTCGGCGTCGTGGTCGCGCGACTGCTCATGTCGCTGGTCGACTCGCTCGGCTTCCGCATCCCGAGCGGAGAGGTCGTGGTCGCGCCGCGAACCGTCGTGCTCGCGGTCGCGGTGGGTCTCGTGGTGACGGTCGGCGCCGCGCTCTGGCCCGCGATCCGGGCGTCGCGCGTCCCGCCGGTGGCAGCGATCAACGACCTGCCCGAGGCGCGCGTCGACACGTTTCGTCGCCGCACGGTCGTCGGGCTCCTGTTGCTCGGGGTGGGTGTCCCGGTGCTGTTGGTGGGCATCTCCCGCGCGCAACACGCCGGGGACGCGCTGGGCGAGCTGCCGTTGGTCGGGCTGGGCGCGCTCCTGCTCTTCTTCGGCATCGTCGTGCTCCTGGCCACCTTCGCCCGCCCACTGGCGAGCGTGTTCGGTGCACCGGTACGGGCCGCGGCCGGTGTCCCGCGTGCGATCGCGCGGGGCAACGCGATGCGCAACCCGCGTCGAACCGCGGCGACCGCCAGCGCGCTCGTCATCGGCCTCGCGCTCGTCGCGATGGTCGCGGTGCTCGGCCAATCGGCCAAGGCGCAGATCGACGCGAGTGACTCCGACCTCGAGGCCGAGCTCGTGCTCGACACCACGCAGTTCACCGGCTTCTCGCCCGAGGTGATCGACCGGGTGGAGACGTTGCCCGAGGTGAAGAGCGCGGTCGGCTTCCACTTCGGGAGGATCCCGATCGACGGGCAGCGCACGCGCGTCGTCGGCATGAACGGCACCGGGCTCGCCGACGCGTTCGACCTGCAGTTGGAGCCGGGTTCGACCGCAGCGCTCGGCGTCGACGGGATCCTCGTCGCCCGCGCGGAGGCATCGGACTTCGGCTGGGAGGTCGGCGACACGGTGTCGCTGCCGTTCCCGCTCGGTGCGAGGCAGGTGCGTGTCGTCGGGGTGTACGACGCCGAGGACATCGCATTCGGTTCGCCCATCTTCGTGTCGCGCGAGCTGTTCCGGACCTCGGTCCCGGAAGCGGACCTCGACTACCGCGCCTACGTGTCGGTTGCACCGGGGGTGCCGGTGCGCTCGGCGAAGGTGGCGGTCGAGCGCGAGATCGGGCGCGACTTCCCGAACCTCGAAGTGCTCACCCAGGACGAGGCGCGCGACGCCGAGGCCGAGCTGGTCGACCAGTTCCTCGGCGTGCTCGTGGCGCTCCTGTTCCTCTCCGAGGCGATCGCGGTCCTCGGCATCGTGAACACGCTGGCGCTGTCGGTGCACGAGCGCACCCACGAGATCGGCCTGCTGCGCGCGGTCGGGATGACGCGCCGCCAGTTGCGCCGGTCGGTGCGGTGGGAGTCGGTGATCATCGCCGCCATCGGCGGCACCGTCGGACTCGCGCTCGGACTCGTGTGGGCGTGGGCGTTCACCTCCGCGCTCGAGTCGGAGGACCTCTTCCGCCTCAGCATCCCCCTCGGCCGCATCGCGCTCCTCGCGCTCCTGTCGCTGGCGGCGGGCGCGATCGCGGCCGTGCTCCCCGCGTGGCGCGCCTCGCGCCTCGAGATCTTCGACGCCATCGCCCGCGAGTGAGGTTTCGGCGTGGCCAGCCCGCGATAGTCGCGGGTAGCCACGCCAAAAGGGAGGGGGTTGCGCGGGAGGACTAGCGTCGCGGCGTTCGCGACTGCCACACCAGGAGATGCGCCATGGCCCGCACGAGCACCGTCCCCCTCGCCCACCCGGAGTCGTTCTTCATCGGCGGCTCCTGGGTCGCACCGTCGTCCGACTCGACCATCGACGTCATCGACGCCGGCACCGAGGAGCTCGCGTTCAGCATCGCCGAGGCGCAGGCTGCCGACATGGCCCGTGCGGTGGAGTCCGCGCGCACCGCGTTCGACGAAGGACCGTGGCCGCAACTGACCCACGTCGAGCGCGCCGGGTACCTCCGTGCCCTCGCCGCGGCGCTCATGGAGCGCAACGACGCGCTGGCCGAGCTCTGGCCGCGTGAATCAGGCGTCCTCGCCAGCATGGCGCAGTACTCGGGGATGATGGCCGCCAGCGGGCTCGAGACCTACGCAGCGCTCGCCGACACCTTCGCATTCGAGGAGCAGGCGCAGCCGTCGGGTCCCGGCTTTGGCCTCCTGGTGCGCGAGCCGGTGGGTGTGGTCGGTGCGATCATCCCGTGGAACGCGCCGGTGCAGCTCATCACGCACAAGATCGGACCCGCACTGCTCGCGGGCTGCTCGGTGGTGCTCAAGATGTCGCCCGAGGCGCCGGGCGAGGGCTACGTGTTCGCCGAGGCCGCGGAGGCGATCGGTCTCCCGGCGGGCGTGCTGAACGTGGTGACCGCCGACCGCGAGGTGTCGCAGCTGCTCGTCACCGACCCGCGCGTCGACAAGATCACCTTCACCGGTTCCACCGCCGCCGGCCGCAAGATCGCGTCGCTGTGCGGTGAGCGCATCGCACGGGTCACGCTCGAGCTGGGCGGCAAGTCGGCCGCCGTGGTGCTCGACGACGCCGACATCGCGTCAGTCGCGGCATCGATCGCGGGTGCCGAGTGCCTCATGACCGGCCAGGTGTGCTCGTCGCTCACCCGCATCGTCGTCACCCAGAAGAACCACGACGAGATGGTCGAGGCGCTGGCCGCGAACTTCGCCCAGGTCCAGGTCGGCGACCAGTTCGACGACACGTCGCAGATGGGCCCGCTCGCCATGCGCCGCCAGCGCGACCGCGTGGAGGGCTACATCCAGAAGGGCGTCGACGAAGGCGCGACGCTCGCGGCCGGTGGTGGCCGTCCGAAGCACCTCGAGCGCGGCTGGTTCGTGGAGCCGACGGTGTTCGGCAACGTCGACAACTCGTCGACCATCGCGCAAGAGGAGATCTTCGGCCCGGTGCTGAGCGTGATCCCCGCGGCCGACGAGCAGGACGCCGTGCGCATCGCCAACGACACCATCTACGGCCTCAACTCCTCGGTGTTCACCCCCGACGTCGACCGTGCTCGGCAAGTCGCGGGGCAGATCCGCGCCGGCACGGTGGGGCACAACGGCTTCAAGACCGACTTCGGCATGGCGTTCGGCGGGTTCAAGCAGTCGGGGATCGGCCGCGAGGGAGGCAAGGAAGGGCTGCTGCCGTTCCTCGAGACCAAGACCGTGATCCTCGATGAGGCCCCGAGCTCCTACTCGTCCGACAGCTGACCATGGATCCGGACCGTCCCCCGATCCCGTACATCTACTTCCCGCCGGTCCACGGGATCGAGCTCGTCAGCGACGACATCCAAGCGGGCGAGCGCATCGACGACACCTACCACGCCGACAGCATGGGGATGAGCGGTGGCAACCTCTCACCCCACCTGTCGTGGTCGGGCGTCCCCGACGGCACCGAGTCGCTCGCGGTCACGTGCTTCGATCCCGACGCGCCAACGGGGAGCGGGTTCTGGCACTGGGTCGTGTTCGACCTCCCGGCGTCGACGACCGAGCTGCCGCGTGGCGCGGGGAGCGGCGACCACGCCGGCCTCCCGGCCGGTGCCATCCACGCCCGCAACGACGCTGGTGGGCTCGAGTACGTCGGCATGGCTCCGCCCGAGGGTCACGGCGACCATCGTTACGTGTTCGCGGTGCACGCGGTGAAGATCCCGACGCTGGGCATCGACTCGTCGGCGAGCCCGGCCTACGTGGGCTTCAACCTCTTCTTCAACACCATCGGTCGTGGAGTCCTGATCGCCCACTACGGCCGCTGACCGGGGCGCGCTCCAGGCGCGCGAAGATCGGGCATGACGAAGGTCTGGTTCGTGACCGGCGCGTCGAGCGGCATCGGCGCGGCAGTGGTCGACGCTGCCCTCGCGGGGGGTGACGTCGTGGCGGCAGCCTTCCGCGCCGCCGACGCCGCGAACGCGTTCGACGCGAGGTCCGAGCAGGCGGTCGGTCTCGTCGCCGACGTGCGCGACCGTGAGCAGGTCGACGCCGCGGTCGCACGCGCGGTTGAGCACGGCGACCGGCTCGACGTCGTCGTCAATTGCGCGGGCTACGGACTCGTCGGCGCGGTCGAGGAGCTGAGCGACGACGAGCTGCGCGACCAGGTCGACGTCAACCTCTTCGGTACGCAACGCGTGATCCGCGCCGCACTCCCCACCTTCCGCGCCCAACGTCGCGGTGTGGTCGTCAACGTGAGCTCGGTGGCAGGTCGAGTCGGTTACCCGGGGATGGGTGCGTACGACGCCAGCAAGGGCGGGGTCGAGCTCCTGTCGGAGGCACTGGCCTTGGAGGTCGGCCCGCTCGGCGTCAGCGTCGTCGTGGTGGAACCGGGCAACATCCGCACCGACTGGGCCGGTCGCTCGATGCGACGCGCCGAGCGCGTCATCGACGACTACGCCACGACCGCGGGTGCGTCACGCGACTTCTTCGCCGAGCTCGACGGCCACCAGATCGGCGACGCCGCCGTCGTCGCGGGCGCCATCCTCGACGCGGTCGATGGCGCGCCGGCACCGGGTGAAGTGCATCGGCTGGTGGTCGGGAGCGACTCGCACGAGTGGATCGCCGACCACGTGAACGCCGAGGTCCGAGAGCTCGACGAGTGGGTGCCGTCGTCCGACGACGGCACCCAGGGGTGAGCGACTAGCTGCGCAGCTTGGCCAGGAGGCGGAGGACCTCCAGGTAGAGCCACACCAGCGTGACCATCAGCCCGAACGCGCCGTACCACTCCATGTACTTCGGCGCGCCGTTCTTCGACGCCTGACTGATGAACTCGTAGTCGAGGAAGAGGTTGAGCGAGGCGATGACGCAGATGATCACGCTGATCGCGATGCCCAGCGGGCTGGGTGAGTTCAGGAACGAGATGTCGGCGCCGAACAGCGACAACAGGAACGTCCCGAAGTACAACACGAAGACGCCCGCGGTGGCGCCGATCACGACCATCTGGAACTTGCGTGTCACCTTCACCACGCCGAACACGTAGAGCGCGAGGGTGGCGAAGAACACGGCGATGGTGGCGAGGATCGCCTGGAACACGATGCCGTCCCACTGGCTCTCGAACACCTTCGAGATCGCACCGAGGAAGATGCCCTCGGCGACGGCGTAGAGCGGGGCGATGAAGGGCGACGCCTTCGGCTTGAAGATGCACACCATGGCCAGGCCGAACCCGACGAAGAGCGCGATGAACGTCCAGGCCGGGAAGTCGATGTTCTGCGTCACCACCCCGGTGCTGCTGATGGTGGTGGTCGGGTCGGGCGTCTGCGACCAGCCGAACGCACCGGCCGCGACCACGATCAAAAACAGGAAGAACGTCTTGAGGAACGCTCCGTTCGCGGTCATGTGCGAGACGCGCGCCGTCGGCGGCGGCGTCCCGGTGGCCTCGGCGTGGGCGAGCGCGACCGGGGCGGCCCAGCCGGCTTCGTCTTCCTTTTCGATGGTCTCGTACCGCTTCTGACTCAGCGCGGGATTGGGCATCGTGTCCTCTTTGTCGTCTCCGACGGGGAGTGACAAGCGTACGGCAGCGCATCGCCCGAGGAGGTACGCGCCGACCCCCACGCGACATCCCCGGGCCCCGTTCCCCGCGGGTTCGTGGGCGTGCGCGGATGCGCGCCCGACGGCGGCGGCACCACCATGAAGGTGCTCGACTTCACCGGGTGAGTCGCCCGAGGGTGCCGTGTACCATCGACCGATGAGCGACCCGCTCGTCCTCGTCGTCGACTTCGGTGCCCAGTACGCGCAGCTGATCGCCCGCCGCGTGCGCGAAGCGAAGGTCTACAGCGAGATCGTCCCGCACGAGATGCCGGTCGACGAGCTCCTGGCGCGCCGGCCCGCCGCGGTCATCCTCTCGGGCGGCCCCGCCAGCGTCTACGCCGACGGTGCGCCGTCGATCGACCCCGCCCTGTTCGACGCCGGGGTGCCGGTGTTCGGCATCTGTTACGGGTTCCAGGCCATGGCCGAGGCGCTCGGCGGCACGGTGAAGCGCACCGAGGGCGCCGAGTTCGGCCGCACCACGGCCACGATCGACCCCGACGCGGTGCTCTTCTCGGGGCAGCCCGTTCGCCAACCGGTGTGGATGTCGCACCGCGACGCGGTCGTGGTCGCGCCGTCGGGCTTCGCGGTGAGCGGTCGCACCGACGGCGCCGAGATCGCCGCCTTCGAGCACCCCGAGCGTCAGCTCTTCGGCGTGCAGTGGCACCCCGAGGTGCTGCACACCGCGCACGGCCAGACCATGCTCGAGCGCTTCCTGCACGTGGGCGCGGGCATCGCCCCCACGTGGACCACCGCCAACATCATCGACGACGCCATCACCGAGATCCGCGAGCGCGTCGGCGATCACCACGTCCTCTGCGGCCTCTCGGGTGGGGTCGATTCCGCGGTCGCGGCCGCGCTCGTGCACCGCGCCGTCGGCGACCAGCTCACGTGCGTCTTCGTCGACCACGGACTGCTGCGCAAGGGTGAGCGCGAGCAGGTGGAACGCGACTACGTGGCCGCCACCGGCATCCGCCTGGTCACCGTCGACGCGTCGGAGAAGTTCCTCACCAAGCTCGCGGGCGTCATCGATCCCGAAGCGAAGCGCAAGATCATCGGCACCGAGTTCATCCGCACGTTCGAAGAGGTGGCCGCCGAGGTCATCACCTCCGAGGGCGCCTTGTCGGAGGGAGCCGACGACGTCGAGTTCCTCGTGCAGGGCACCTTGTACCCCGACGTCGTCGAGTCGGGCGGCGGCACCGGCACCGCCAACATCAAGAGCCACCACAACGTCGGCGGTCTCCCCGACGACCTGCAGTTCGAGCTGGTCGAGCCGCTGAAGGCGCTGTTCAAGGACGAAGTGCGTGCGGTCGGTCTCGAGCTCGGCCTGCCCGAGTCGATCGTGTGGCGTCAGCCGTTCCCGGGTCCCGGGCTCGCGATCCGCATCGTGGGCGCGGTCGATGCGGCACGGCTGCACACCGTGCGCGAGGCCGATGCCATCGCGCGCGAGGAGCTCGAAGCCGCCGGGCTCGAGCGCGACGTGTGGCAATTCCCGGTGGTGCTCCTGGCCGACGTGCGGTCGGTGGGCGTGCAGGGCGACGGCCGGACGTACGCGCACCCGATCGTGCTGCGTCCGATCACCAGTGAGGACGCCATGACCGCCGACTGGGCGCGCCTGCCCACGGAGGTGCTCGAGCGGATCTCCACCCGCATCACCAACGAGGTGGAAGACGTCAACCGCGTCGTGCTCGACATCTCGAGCAAGCCCCCCGCCACCATCGAGTGGGAGTAGTCAGCCTCCAGCGAGGATGCCGCGGACCGCGGCGGTCACTCCACCGTCGACGCGCACGTCGCACCCGCTGACGAACGATGCCTGCGGACTCGCCAGCCACTGCGCGGCGGCGGCGATGTCCTCGGCCGTCCCGATGCGCGGCACCGGTGAGATCGCGAGCATGCCCTGCATCTGCTCGCCGGCGCCCTCCTCGATCTCCTGGCGGCCCATCGGCGTGGAGATGATGCCGGGGCTGATGCTGACGACCCGACCGCCGCGTTGTCCCCAGGTGACCGCGGCCTGCTCGACGCGGAGGTGGTTCACGCGCTTGGCCAGGCTGTAGGTCGCGCCGAAGTCGTCGAGGTCGATGTCGCCGAGCAGGTCCATCAGACCGTCGGTGGGTGCGACGGTGAGCGCACGCTCGAGCTCCGGCGGGAAGGTCGCCATGTGCCCGGCCATGCTGGCGATGCACACCGCGGCGGTGCCCTCGACGACGAGATCGAAGAAGGCCGTGAGCACGTGGTCGGTCCCGAGCATGTCGACCTCGAGGACGCGGGCGCCCGTTGCCTGGGTGGGCGAGAGACCCGCGGTGTGCACGAGCGTGCGGAGCGGTCCGAGATCGCGTACCACGTCGACGAGGGCGTCGACCGACGCGCGATCCGACACGTCGACGTGCTGGCCGGTGACCGCGAAGCCGTCGACCGTGAACTCCTCGACCACCGCGCCGAGCTTGTCGGCATCGAAGTCGGCGAACACGAGGTGCGCCCCGCTGCCGAGCCGACGCCCGCACGCGACCCCCATCCCGCCGACACCGGTGACCACGACGACGTCCATCCGTTCCCCCTTGCTGCGAATGCTCCCGGACCCTACGACACCACGGGACGCGGACGTGCCGCCACCACCGGTAGGGTCTCCGGATGGGCAGCACACGTCGTTCCTCGTTCCGGATCGCGCTCGTCGCCAGCCTCGCGATCGCCAGCCTCGTGGTGGTCGTGCCGGCAAGTGGTGCGGCGACGTCGAAGGCCGATGCCGCGCTCCAACGTGCGCTCGACGCCTTCGTGAAGCGCTCCGACGGCCCCCACGGAATCTCGGTGGTGGTGCAGAGCGGTGCCGATCCCGTGCAGCTCACCGCGGGAGTCGCCGACGTGGCGACCGAGCAGGCGTGGGGTGTGACCGACGAGATGCGCATGGCCAGCGTGGCCAAGGCGTTCAGTGGTGCCGCCGCGGTCTCGGCGGTGGCCGACGGCAAGCTCACCCTCGACTCGACCGTCGGTGAGATCCTGCCGTCGCAGTCGGCGACGTGGGCCAAGATCACCCTGGCGCAGCTCCTGCAGCACACGAGCGGCATCCCCGACTTCAGCAAGAACCCCGCATTCGGCGAAGCGGTCGGCGCATCGCTCACGGTGCCACCGCCGCCCGACCAGCTCCCCACCTACGCGGCCGACCAGCCGCTCCTCTTCCCGCCCGGAACCAAGTACGCGTACTCCAACACCGACAACATCCTGGTCGGGCTGATGGTGGCCGCGGTCGACGGCACCTCGTACGAGCAGTCGCTCATGACCCGCGTGTACCAGCCGCTCTCGCTCGCCGGCACCAGCCTGCCGGTGGGACCTGAACTGACGACGCCGTTCACCCACGGCTACGCGCCCGATCCGCCCAACGCCGACGAGGACGTCAGCGTGGTGCTCGCGGCCGGATGGTCGTGGGCATCGGGCGGCGTGGTCTCCACGCCGCAGGACGCGAACCAGTTCGTGCGCGGCTACGCATCGGGGAAGTTGACGAACGCGGCCACGCAGAAGCTGCAGTTCACGTTCCGCCCCGGCAAGTCGGAGCCGACCGGTCCGGGCACGAACTCCGCCGGTCTCGGCATCTTCCGGTACCAGACGTCGTGCGGAACGGTCTACGGCCACACCGGCAACACGCTCGGCTACACGCAGTTCATCGCGTCCACGAAGGACGGCGCGCGCTCCACCGTGGTGTCGATCAACTCGCAGCTCACCCCGGACCGCAACCCGAAGATCTTCCCGGCGCTCCGCAAGATCTATGGCCTCGCGGTGTGCGCGGCGTTGAAGGGCTGACGAGGAGGGGGACATGGAAGACCGCGAGAGCCTGGTCCTGTACCTGGAGATGACGGAGCTCACACCCGAGAAGTACGCGGAGACGCGCGTGCCCGAACTGCGCGCGTTGCCCGGGGTCGAGCGCGCGACGTGGTGGCGCAACGTGTACCGCGACCGACCTGACCTGCCGCGCGAGCTCCCCGAGTTCGACACGCTCGCGGTGTACGAGTGCGCGCCCTCGTTCGTCGCGCCCCCCACGCCCGATGGCGTCACCGGTCACCACTTCTTGCGCACGCCCCGACCGGGTCAGGGTCGGCTCACCGGCAAGCCCACGGTGTCGCTCTCGCTCGTGCTCATCAGCCCGACGACGCCTGCCGACGCACAGGCGTTGCGCGACTGGGGCGACTTCGTGCATCTCAACCACATCGTCGAGGCCGGCATCCCCGGCTTCACGATGATCACGCCCTACGAGAACGCCACCGGCGGCGACCCGCGCTACATGCACTTCTACGAGTTCGACGATCCCGAGGCCGAGATCACGTTCAAGCGCATGCGACCCCTGGTGGAAGCGCGCATCGGCGCGTGGGAGACACCCGAGTGCCAGGAGTGGGCGATGCACCCGGCGCTGCGCATCATGTACGTCAACTCGTTCTCGCTCGTCGGCGAGTCCTGAGCCCGACCGTCCGAGAGCCGGCACCCGATGCCCGAACCGACGCCGCCATTGGACCCACCCGCGCCCGCGCCCGCGCCCGTACCTGCACCCCCACCCCTCGATCCCGCGGCGATGCTGCGCAGTCGCGGCTTCGTGGTGCTGCTCGTGTTCGCGGCCGGGGTCGGCCTCTTCGTGTCGCTGGCGTCGTGGGCATTCCTCGAGCTCGTCCACCAGCTGCAGCTCACGGTGTTCAGCGACCTGCCCGACGCGCTCGGCTGGTCGACGATGCCGGCCTGGTGGCCGATCCCGGTGCTGGTCCTGGCGGGGATCCCGGTGGCGTTCGCGATCGTGAAGCTGCCCGGCAACGGCGGTCACGTACCGGCGCACGGCCTCCAGATGGGGAGCACCCAACCGAACGAGCTCCCCGGAATCGCGTTGGCCGCGTTCGCGACCCTCGGGCTCGGTCTGGTGCTGGGCCCAGAGGCGCCGCTCATCGCGATCGGCGGCGGCCTCGCGGTGTTCGCGGTGAAGCTCGCGAAGCGCGACGCGCCACCCCAGCTCCTGATGGTGCTCGCGGCGGCGGGCAGCTTCGCCGCCATCTCGGTGATCTTCGGTTCGCCGATCGTGGCCGCGGTGCTCGTGATCGAAGCCAGTGGGCTCGGTGGCGCGACGTTGCCGCTGATCCTGATACCGGGACTGATCGCAGCGGGCGTCGGTTCGTTG
>DASXXX010000104.1:0-2129 GCA_036502765.1 Acidimicrobiia bacterium
TCAGTGCATGTTCGACATCGGGCAGCACCTCGATGAGCTGCGGTCGTGGCCGACCGATCGGCTCGAGGCGCGCCGCGTCGAACTGGTGCGCGTCCAACGCGAGGCGAGGATCGAGGAGCTCGACGTTCTCCGAGTGCTCGATGAGCGCGGGCAGATCGACGTCACGGTGGGTCGTGACGGCGAGTCCGCACGCACGGTGTGCGAGAAGGTCGAGACGGCGGGGGCATTGGAATCGTTGCCTGCAGTGGCGGCCGTCGCACACGCTGGCTTGCTGAGCGACGAGCAGCTCGTCGAGACGGTGAAGGTGGCCGACGAGGAATCCGATGTCGAATGGGCAGAGCGGGCACCCAGCATGACGCCGGCGGATCTGGCGCGGAAAGCGCGGACGAAGACGACGCCCACGGTCGACGAGTCGCGGGCACGGCACAAGGCGCGCCACTTCTGGATGCGTTGGAACCGTGAGCACACGATGTTGCAGGTGCACGGTGAGCTGCCCGACGTGATGGGCGTGAAGTTCAAGGACCGTCGACAAGCTGGTCGAACGGATGACGCCCGCGAAGGGCGAGGCGTGGGAGCAGCGTGATCGACGCGCGGCGGATGCGCTGCTGGTGATGTGTGACGCGGTCGAGGTCGCCGAGAAGGCTGAGAAGCCACACCTGGCGGCGAAGCCGCTGTTCGCAGTCGACGTGCCGCCCGAGGGACCGGTCGAGATTGCCGGGATCCCGTTGCCCGACGCAATGGTCGAGCAGCTGCGAGCACAGGCGACCATCGAGCCGGTGCTGGTCGACGCCGACGGCGCCCCGGTGGCGGTGGGGCGGTGCGCGAGCGCGCTGTCACCCAAGATCATCCGCGCGGTGTTGTTGCGTGACGGGCACTGCCGGTGCGGCAACTGCAACCTGACCTACGGGTTGCACGCGCATCACTTGCGGCCGCGGAGCTGGGGCGGGACCGATGAGCCTTCCAACTTGGCGATGGTCGCCTCGGTGCACCACCCGATGCTGATCCCGCATGGCCCCTACGCGCTGGTCGGCAATCCCAATCGTCCCGACGGCTTGCGCCTCGCGCACATCGACGACCTCACGCCGGAGGAAGCAGCCCAGGTCGGTGTGCCCCGACGACGTGGGAGACGCGGAGCCGCATGAGGGGCGGCTCCGAGTCAGGCGGCTGCCGCGGGTTCCTGCGCGAGCAGCAACTGTCGATGCGGGCGAGGAGTCGGCGTGCACCGCAGCCTCTGGTCGCTGCCGCTGTTGACACCGATGCGATCAGGAACGCCGTCAGTGGGCGCGGAACTGCTCGTCGAGGGCTTCGTTCCTGTCCATGTGCTGCAGGAACGCGCGGTCGACGGCGACCCAGATGGTCTTGGAGAACGGGTACGCGAACGTCGGCACGACGATCATCAGTGGGATCAGCACCGCGAGGAACGGGCCGACCGGGATGTCGGGCGCCGTGAGCGCGAGGCCGATCGCGAACGTGAGCACGAAGACAAGGCCGGCGATGCCGATGTTGATCGCGAGCGCGCCGGCCCAGTAGCCCTGCTCGCGTTCGAAGTGCAGCCCGCAGCGCGGGCAGTCGTCCACGATGGTGAACCAGCGCTTGAAGAGGTGGCCGCTCCCGCAGCGGGCGCACCGCCTGGTGAAGCCCCACCAGAACATGCGCCGTCGAGACGGGCGGCGCGTCGGGTACTGGTCTGCGCTCATGCATCGTCCTCGGCGTCGACGGTCGGCCACACCGGCACTCCGGGGAGCGCGGAGTCCGGACAGATCGAACGGTACCGGCAGTGCTTGCAGACCTCCGGATCGCTGACGCCCACGAACTCGGACATGCCGCGGATGTCGGCCACCTCCCGGCGCACGTCGTCCTCGATCGCCGCGAGGTCGTCGGCGTCGGGCTCGAACGGTTCGGGGTCGTCGACGACCTCGGGTGCGAGGTGCTCGAACGCGACGCGCAACCGCAGTCCTCGCGCCGCGGCGAGGGGGGCGAGGATCCACGCCTGCAGGCGCGCCTGCTTGTCGTCGGCGACGCGCTCGCTCCAGACCTGACCGCTCTTGAAGTCGCGCGCGTCGAGGAGGCCGTCGTGTACCCACAGCGCGTCGATCCGCGCCGTCGCCATGAACGGTGTGGTGGGGTGC
>DASXXX010000105.1:0-1804 GCA_036502765.1 Acidimicrobiia bacterium
GGGAACGACCCGGAGTTGACAGGG
Source organism: Acidimicrobiia bacterium (assembly GCA_036502765.1). Classification (GTDB taxonomy): domain Bacteria; phylum Actinomycetota; class Acidimicrobiia; order IMCC26256; family DASPTH01; genus DASUAS01. The sequence goes on from DASXXX010000105.1 coordinate 25, forward strand.
GCCGCTCGCCACACCACTCTCCGGCGCCGATACGCCTCCCGTCCCCCCTCGCCGACCACACTGGACGGCCACCCCCACCCAGGATCTGTAGGACACCCTCGTGGCAAAACCGCTCGTGATCGTCGAGTCGAAAGCGAAAGCCGAGACCATCGCCGGCTTCCTCGGTCGCGATCAGTACACGGTGATGCCCAGCGTCGGGCACATCCGCGACCTCCCCCAGGGTGCGAAGCAGGCACCGAAGAGCGTCACCAAGCCGCAGGTCCGTCGGCTCGGCATCGACGTCGACGACCACTTCCGTCCCGTCTACGTCGTCCCCGAGAACAAGAAGCACGTCGTCGCCGACCTCAAAGCTGCGCTCAAAGGCGCGAGCGAGCTCTACCTCGCGACCGACGAGGACCGCGAGGGCGAGGCCATCTCGTGGCACCTGCTCGAGGTGCTCAAGCCGACGGTGCCGGTCAAGCGGATGGTGTTCCACGAGATCACCAACGACGCCATCGCCGACGCGCTCGAGAATTGGCGTGACCTCGACATGAAGTTGGTCGAGGCGCAGGAAGGTCGTCGCATCCTCGACCGTCTCGTCGGCTACGAGGTGTCGAACGTCGCGTTCCGCCGGATCGGACGCGGCACGTCGGTCGGACGCGTGCAGAGCGTCGCCACGCGACTGGTCGTCGACCGTGAGCGGGCGCGCATGGCGTTCCGCAACGGCACCTACTGGGACATCGACGGCTCGTTCGACGCGCAGGGCCAGGCGTTCCCGGCCACGCTCGTGCAGCTCGACGGCCGTCGCCTCGCGCTCGGTCGTGACTTCGACGCCGACACCGGCCAACTCGTCGCCGACGCGAACGTCGCGTTGCTCGACGAAGCCGGCGCGGTCGCGCTCGCGAGCCGCCTCGACGACGTGCCGTTCACGGTGGCGTCGGTCGAGACCCGCACGTTCACCGAGAAGCCGAAGGCGCCGTTCATCACGTCGACCCTGCAGCAGGAGGCGGGTCGCAAGCTCGGCTTCAGCGCGGGGCGCACGATGAGCATCGCCCAGGGCCTCTACGAGCGCGGTCTCATCACCTACATGCGTACCGACAGCACCACGTTGTCGGAGCAGGCGGTGAGCGCGGCGCGCCGCCAGATCACCAGCCTCTACGGTGACGACTTCCTCCCCGCGCAGCCGCGCGAGTACCGCAGCAAGGTGAAGAACGCGCAGGAGGCGCACGAGGCCATCCGGCCCGCGGGCGAGCACATGCGCACGCCCGACGACGTCGGCAACGAGCTGCGCTCCAACGACGAGCGCCGCCTCTACGACCTCGTCTGGAAGCGCACCGTTGCGTCGCAGATGGCCGACGCCCGCATCCGACGCGTCACGGTGAAGCTCGACGCCACGTCGAGTGCGGGTGAGGCGGTCACGTTCCAGACGAGCGGTCGCACGATCGAGTTCGCCGGCTACCTCCGCGCCTACGTCGAAGGCGCCGACGACCCCGAGGCCGAGCTCGAAGACCGCGAGACGTTGCTGCCCCCGCTCGAGGAGCGCCAGACCGTGCGCTGTGAGGAGCTGCGTCCCGCGGGGCACACCACGCAGCCGCCCGCTCGCTTCACCGAGGCGTCACTCGTGAAGGAGCTCGAGGAGCGCGGCATCGGTCGACCATCGACCTACGTGTCGGTGATCGAGACGATCCTCGCCCGCGACTACGTGTTCAAGAAGGGCACCGCGCTCGTCCCCACGTGGAAAGCGTTCGCGAAGGTGCAGTTGCTCGAACGTCACTTCGCGCACCTCATCGACTACGACTTC
>DASXXX010000106.1:0-8306 GCA_036502765.1 Acidimicrobiia bacterium
CCTCTCGACGCTGCGACTCGCGGTGACCGGCGCGGCGGACATCCCCGTCGAGCTGATCCGGCGCATGCACGACGAGCTGCCGTTCTCGCTCATCATCACCGGCTACGGCCTCACGGAAGCCGGCACGGCCACCGGGCCCGACGACGACTTCGAGACCATCGCCACGACCGTGGGCCGGGTGCGACCCGGCCTGGAGATCCGGGTGGCGGGTGACGACGGCACCGACCTTCCCGTCGGCGACGCGGGTGAGCTGCTCGTTCGCGGCTACAGCGTGATGCGCGGCTACCTCGACGACCCGGACGCGACCGCGGCCACGATCGATGCCGACGGCTGGCTGCACACCGGCGACCTCGCGACCCTCGACGAGCGCGGGTGCGTGCGCATCGTCGGGCGGATCAAGGACATGTTCATCGTCGGCGGGTTCAACGCGTACCCGGCCGAGATCGAGAACCTGCTGCTCGGTCACCCCGCGGTCGCGCGGGCGGCAGTAGTGGGCATGCCCGACGCCCGGATGGGCGAGGTGGGCATGGCGTTCGTGGTGCTCACGCCGGGCGCGTCGCTCGCGCCCGACGAGCTCATCGCGTGGTCGCGCGACACGATGGCCAACTACAAGGTGCCGCGCGCGGTCGAGCTCGTCGACGAGCTCCCGGTGAACGCGGCGGGCAAGGTCGAGAAGGAGACGCTGCGCGCACGGGCCGCGGCGCGGCAGGCAGCGGAACGGACGACGTAGTCATGGACACCCGGTACTCCGACGAGCAACTCGAGCTGCAGCGCAGCGCGGCGTCGCTCGTCGCCGACCTCGCGCCGAAGACGGTCGACGATCTCGACGACGGGTCCCGGCGGGATCGTCTCGCCGATGCGGCCCGGCGTTCGGGCTGGTACGAGCTGCGCGGCCCCGGCGAGAGCGACGGTCCACTGGCGTCGGGCGTGGAGGTGGCGATCATCGCCCGCGAGCTCGGGCGGGGAGCGGCCGACGTGCCGTACCTCGGTCCGGTCGTCGCCGTCGACCTGGCGCGTTGCGCCGGGCTCGAGGTCGAGGATGCCGCGACCAGCGCGGTGTTCGACCGTTCGCTCCTCGACTTCGCCGTTGCACCGGACGTGACCGAAGGCGTCGCGGTCGACTGCGCGGGGTCGGTGCGCGGGCTCGCCCTCGTCGCTGACGGTGGGAGCGGCGCCGCGCACCTCGTCGAGGTGGCATTGCCCGAGCCGGCACCCGAGACCGACCTCACCCGCGCCGTCGCGCCGGTCGCGCTCAGCGACGTCGCGCCCGACGGTGACGGCGCCGCGGTGGGCGAGGACGCGATTGCCCGATCACGCGCGCTGGCGCTGACGATCACCGTCGCCGATCTGCTCGGTGCGATGGAGGGGGTGCTCGACACCACGACCGAATACGCCAGGGAACGGCAGCAGTACGGCGTGCCCATCGGGTCGTTCCAAGCGGTGCAGCACCTGCTCGCAGAAGCCCGGGTGCTGGTCGAGGGATCGATCAGCGTGGCGCAGTACGCGGCGTGGGCGGTCGACGCGCTCCCGGTCGCTGATGCCGGGCAGGCCGGTGCCGTGGCCAAGGCATACTGCGCGCGCGCGGCGCGTACGGTGTGCGAGACCGCGATCCAGGTGCACGGCGGGATCGGCAACACCTGGGAGTGCTTCGTGCACGTGTACCTCCGACGCGCGCTGCTGTCGAGCGCGCTGCTGGGCGACGAGGGCCACCACCTGCGCGGGCTCGCGCACGAGCGACTGCGAGTGTGACGTGGACTTCGACGATTCGCCCGAGGAAGCGGCGTTCCGATCGCGCTTCCGCGCGTGGTTGGTCGACAACAATCCGGGGCTTCCGGCGTCGTCGACCGACGACGAGTACTGGGCCAAGCAGGCCGAGTGGCACTGCGCGCTCTACGACGGTGGCTTCTTCGCGCTGACGTGGCCGAAGCGGATCGGCGGCCAGGAGCTGCCGCCGGTGTACGAGGTGATCGTCGACGAGGAGCTCGCGGCCGCGGGTGCGCCGCCCAAGCCGGGTCTCGGATACCTCATCCAGGGCATCACCCGTCACGGGAGCGACGAGATCTGCGATCGCTTCCTCCCCGCGCTGATCAGCGGTCGCGACCGGTGGTGCCAGGGGTTCAGCGAGCCCGACGCGGGTTCCGACCTCGCGTCGCTGCGCACGCGCGCGGTGCGCGACGGCGACGAGTACGTGATCGACGGCCACAAGGTCTGGACCAGCTACTCCGACGTGGCCGACTGGTGCATGTTGCTGGCGCGCACCGATCCCGACGTGCCGAAGCACAAGGGCATCTCCGCGTTCGCGGTTCCGATGCACCAGCCCGGCATCGAGCAGCGGCCGCTCAAGATGATCAACGGCATCTCGAGTGAGTTCGGGCAGGTGCTGTTCGACGGAGCGCGCGTGCCCGCAGCGAACATGATCGGCGAACCCGGCGAGGGCTGGGCGCTGGCGATGACCGTCGTCAGCCATGAGCGCGAACCCGCGGAGCTCGGCTACGTGGCGCGCTACAGCAAGTCGGTGAAGCAGCTCGAAGCGCTGGTGCGCGACGATCCGACGCGCTACGGCAGCGACCAGGTGGCGACGCTCGAGCGGGCGTTCGTCGAGTCGGAGATGTTGCGCCTGCACGTGCGCCGGCGGTTGTCCGAACGTCTCGACGGCGTCACCCACGGGTCCGACGGCTCCATCGACAAGCTGCTCATGACCGCCACCGAGCAGGCCGTCGGGCACGCCGCGCTCGCGATCGGCAACAGCACCCCCGTGCTCGACGCCGACGACACCTGGTTGAAGGTGTACCTCTACAGCCGCGCCCAGAGCGTCATGGGCGGCACCGCCCAGATCCAGAAGAACATCATCGCCACGAGGATCCTCGGGCTGCCCACCGCCTGAGCGAGCTGCGTCGGTGGTCAGAGGAGTTGCTGGGCGAGGGTCGTCGCGAGCCAGATCCGGTACTGCCCGGGTGACCACCCGCGGTCGACGACGAGGAGTCGGTAGACCTCGGGCGACATGAGCGCGTGGACGCGATCCTCGGCGGCGCGCGCCTTCAGACCGCGTTGCAACTGCTTGCGGCGTACGAGGGCGCGTACGATCTGATGTTGGCCACGGTCGCGCTGTTGACGGACCTCGGTGAGGAGCTCGCCCGCCGCAGGATCGGAGCTGGCCGCGCCGAGGAGCACGCGATGCACGTCGTTGGTGCGTTCGTTGATGGCGGTCGTGACCCCGGCGAACCCGGCGAGCAGCGCGACCGGATCCGGCTCGTCGAACAGCGGCGCCACTTCGGGGCGCGCCGCCACTGCGACCGGCTCGTCGTCCCCGGCGATCGACGTGTCGAGCAGCACCTTCAGGATGCCGAGCTTCGAGGCGAAGAGGCGGTAGAGCGTCGCCGGGGGGACGTCGGCGGCCTTGCTGATGGCCTCGACCGTCGTCGCCGCGTAGCCCCGTTCGAGGAACAGGGTCCGAGCGGCGTCGGTCACGGCTCGTCGGGCCAGTCGGGTCCGTGCCTGCTCCTGCACAAAATGAGAGTAGCACTCTTGAAATGGGAGTGATACTCTCATTCAGTCCCACTTGACGAAGCGACGAACAGGAGCCGATCGATGAAGACGATGACGTGCACGCAGCTCGGAGGGCCCTGCGACCACGAGCACCATGGCGCCACCGCTGACGACGTGATCAACGCCCAGGACCAGCACCTGAAGGACATGGTCGCGGGCGGCGATGCCGCGCACGAGCCCGCGCTCCAGGAGATGAAGCGTCGCTGGAAGCGTCCGATCTCCGGCATGAAGTGGTACAAGAACGCGAAGAAGGACTTCGCCGCCCTGCCCGACGACGTGACGGCGAGTTGACCCATCCCCGAGGTTGCGTCACCTGAGCGCGTATATCGCGCCCGAGTGACGCAACCTCGCGATCAGGGAGCCAGCCACTGCTCCTTGAGGGTGCGGCGCAGCGCCTTGCCCGAGGGGAGGCGGGGGATCTCGTCGACGAACACGACGTGGCGCACGCGCTTGTAGCCCGCGAGCCGTGACGCCACCGCCTCTTGCAACTCTTCGGCGGTGACGGACTTGCCGTCGACCACGACGACGGCAGCGACGATCGCCTCGCCGAGCTCCGCATCGGGCACGCCGAACACCGCGCAGTCGCGCACGCGGGCGTCGCCGTGCAGCACCGCCTCGATCTCGGCCGGCGCGACCTGGAAGCCGCGCACCTTCACCATCTCCTTGAGCCGGTCGGTGATGTGCAACCAGCCTCCGGGTTCGAGCCACCCGATGTCACCGGTGCGGTACCAGCCGTCGCGGAACGCGGCGGCGGTCTCCGACTCGGGCAGGTAGCCGGCCATGCGCGACGGGCTCAGCACCTCGATCTCACCGGTCTCGCCCGCAGCCAGCACCTCGCCGCGCTCGGGATCGACGATGCGCACCTGCACGCCCGGCGTACCCGGGATCGCGAGGCCCACCGTGTCGAGGCGCCACCGATCGGGTTCCTGCACCGGGTTGCACGCGATGACCGGCACCTCGCTGGTGCCGTACGCGGGGAGCCAGCGAACGCCCGACCGTCGCGTCACGGTCTGCGCGACCTCCTCGGCGACGGGGGTCGCGCCCCACATCACGTAGCGCAGCGACGACAGGTCGAAGTCCTCGAGGTGCGGGTGGTTCGCCATCCCGAGCGCGATGGGCGCGACCGCCTGGTCGAGCGTGAGGCGCTCGTCCTGCACCGCGTGCAACGACGCGTCGAGATCGAACCGCGCGTGCAGGCGGAAGCGCGCGCCGGCGGCGACCGCGGTGAAGATGTTGAGCAGCCCGAGGATGTGCACGGGCGGCGTCGCGATCTGGAAGCGATCCGTGTCGGTGAGGCCGAGCGCGGTGATCCAGTGCTTCACGCCGTGACCCATCGAGCGATGGGTGTGGCGCACCGCCTTCGGGAAGCCGGTCGTGCCCGAGCTGAACACCAGGACGGCGTCGGCGTCGACGTCGTCGGCCTGCCAGACCCCGATGTGAGCGGACAGGACCGGTGGGTCCTCGAGCGCGAGCGTCGGCAGCTCCGGTACGGCTTCGGCGAGCGTCGCCCGTCCGGCGGCGTCGGCCAGCGCGAGCTGCGGTGTCACGACGTCGCACGCGTGCACGATCTCACCGGCCTTCCACGCCGGACTGCACAGCACGACCGCGGCGCCCAGCTGCAGCGCGCCGTACAACGCGAACACGAACTCGGGCCGGTTCGCGGACAGGAACACGACGCGCACGCCGGGCTGCGCGCCCGCGTCGGACAGGATCAACTGCCACGTCTCCGCGCGCGCCTGCACCTCGCGGTACGTGTAGCTCCGGTCGCCGAAGTCGAACATCACGCGGTCGCCGTCGCGCTCGGCGCGGTCGCGCAGCACCTCCGACAGCGTCACCATGGCCGGGCTACGGTACCAAGCCGACTGCGATGGGCCGACTGCGATGGGCCGACTGCGAGCGGCCGCCCGCGAGAGGGGAAGTCCGCGAGAGGGGGAAGTGGGATGCCGTACCGCGTCATCCAGTGGGCGACCGGCAACATCGGCCAGCGCGCGCTGGCGGCGTCGATCCGCCATCCCGACCTCGACGTCGTGGGCCTGCGGGTGTACGGCGCCGACAAGATCGGCGTCGACGCCGGTGTGCTCGCCGACACCGACACCGTCACCGGCGTCCTCGCCACCGACGACGTCGACGCGCTGGTCGCGCTCGACGCCGACTGTGTGTTGTACATGCCGAGCCGGCTCGATCTCGACGAGCTGTGCCGTCTGCTCGCCTCGGGCAAGAACGTCGTGACCACCTGCTCCGAGCTGTTGTGGGCCCGCCGGGCCCTCCCGGCCGAGCAGGTCGAACAGCTCGAGCAGGCGTGCGCACAGGGCGACGCGTCGCTGTTCGCCACCGGCAGCAGTCCCGGCTTCATCAGCGAGGTGATCCCCATCGCGCTGCTCCTGCTCGAACGGCGGGTCGACCGCGTCGTGATCGAGGAGTTCGCCAACATGTCGCAGCGACCGTCACCCCAGCTCCTCTTCGAGGTGATGGGGTTCGGTCGCGAGCCCGGCCCGGTCGACGAGCGGCGCGCGCACCACATGCGCGTCAACTTCGGACCACCGCTCGAGGCACTCGCGGAACGCGTCGGCATCCCGATCGACCGCGTCGAGGCGCGCGCCGTGGTCGCGGCGACGACGCGCGACGTCACCATCGCGGCCGGTGAGATCGGCAAGGGCAAGGTCGCGGCCCAGCGGACGATCGTCGCCGCGATGGACGGAGACCAGGAGCGACTGGTCTTCCAGGCCACCTGGTACTGCTCCACCGAGCTCGACCACGACTGGCACCTGGGCGAGACCGGATGGCGGGTGACGGTCGAAGGCGACGCGCCGCTGACGGTCGACATCGCGTTCTCGGTCGAGCTGGATGATCTCGCCTCGGTCACGCCCGGCCTCACGGCACATCCGGCGGTGAACGCGGTCGTCGCGGTGTGCGAGGCGCCGCCCGGCCTCGTCACCAGCGCCGACCTCGGCGTCATCGTCCCGCGCTTCGCCTGACGCGTCGAACCGGCGTCACCAAATGGGGTGAGATCCACTCGCATGACGCCGGTTCGACACGTGGAGTCGGTCAGCTGAGGTCGAGCTTGATCTCGACGACGTTCTTCGGGCTGCAGTTGAAGGTGCCGGCCTTCTTCGGGAAGGTGCGGACCAACTTGCCGCTCTTCACTTGCGTCATCACGATGCAGGTGGGCTGCAGGTGCTCGGCCACGTTCGTGGCGCCCATGATCCCGGCGGCGTCGAACTTGGTCTCCTGCTTCAGCGCGTCGAACAGGGTCTGGCGGTTGAGCGTGCCGCCGTTGGCCGTCGCCTTGCCGACCGCGTCCTGGAACAGGAGCGCCGCGAGCCACGAAGCAACCGCGTTGCTGTCGACCTTGTCGATGCCGCCGACTGCCGCGACCAACTTCTTCAGCGTCGGGTTGAGCTTGTACTCCGTGTAGAAGGGCAGCGTGGTGATCACGCTCTGGGTGCCCTCGACGTCGGCCCCACCTGCGTCGAGGAACTTCGCCGAGTAGCACGCTTGCGTGCAGCCCCACACCTTCACCGAGGTGACGCCCTGCAGCGTGGCTTCCTTGCGCAGGCCGGCCATCTTGTCGCTGCCGCTGTACGCGAAGGTGGAGTTGCTGCTCTTGATCTGCTGGATCACCGGCGTCAACGCGCTCTGCGGGTCGGGCTGGAAGGTGTCGTAGAAGCCGTCGCCGTCCTTCTTGATCCCGAGGTCGACCATCGCGTTGTAGCTCGGCAACAGTGAGTTCTTGGTCGACTTCAGGTCGGCGGGCACCAGCCAGACGCCGTGGAGGTCCTTGTTCTGTGACAGGTAGTAGCGAGAGTCACCCTGCGACGCGAGGTACGTCTGCGGGTTCTGGTCCTTGGTGGTGCAGTACGGGCCGTACCCGATGATCGGGTAGCTGACCGGCGAGCACGACTGCGTGGGGTCGAGCGCGAGGCCGGGCATGTCGGGCAATCCGATCGCCTGACCGGACTTGTCCTGGCACGCGACCATGTCGTCGACGTTGCTCATGAACAGCGCCTCGCCACCGACCATCGCGAAGTCGTCGGCGCAGGCCTTGATGGTGGCGTTGCGGGTCTCGTTCGGGTTCAGCTTCGAGTCGATGAAGTCGATCACGACGTTCCGACCGGCGAGGCCGCCGTCCTTGTTCACGACCTGCGCCCACGCCTTCATGGCGTCGACCGACGCCTTGAACACGCCGGGCGCGAGCGAGTTGTCGACGTCGGCGATCACCGCGACGTGGATCTCGGTGGCCGTGATGCCGACGTCGTCGGCCTTCGGCTTCGAGCTCTGGGCGCCGGCGGACACAGTGCCCACCGAGACCAGGGCCAGCGCGGTGATGCAGACCGCGAGCAGCGCGGACAGGACACGTGAGCGTCGCAAGATTCCCCCCGGGAGTGTGCAGACCGCCGGCCCCGCCTCCGTGGCCTCTTTGAACGGTCGGTACAAAATATCAAGAATGGACGCTAGCCCGCAGCCAGGAGCGTGGCAGGATCGGTCCTGTGATCGAGTCCAGATGATCGAGGAGGTGATGCGGTGAGCGACGAGCTCCGAGCGGCCTCCGAGCGTGCGCTCCAGGGCAACCTCGAGAAGGAGGCGGCCAAGCTGGAGCGGCAGGGGAAGCTGTTCGTGCGCGACCGGCTCGCCCTGCTGCTCGACGAGGGATCCTTCGTCGAGAGCTCGCTGCTGGCCAACGCGCTCGCGGGCGACCTGCCCGCTGACGGCGTGATCACCGGCGTCGGCACCGTCGGCGGTCGCCCCGTGTGCGTGATGGC
>DASXXX010000107.1:0-4948 GCA_036502765.1 Acidimicrobiia bacterium
CGTCCACAGCGCCAGCACCTCGGCGATCGACTCCTCGGTGACCTCGTTGAACAGGTCGACGCCCTCGGCGCGCCACTCGGTCTCCTTGGCCTCCCGCTGTTCGAGGAGCGCCTTCTCGTCGTCGCGCAGCTTCGCGGCGCGCTCGAACTGCTGCGCCTCGATGGCCGCTTCCTTCTCCTTGCGGGTGGTCGCGATCTGGTCTTCGAGCTCGCGGTAATCCGGCGGTGCCTGCATGCGACGGATGCGCAGGCGCGAACCGGCTTCGTCGATGAGGTCGATCGCCTTGTCGGGAAGGTGACGGTCGGAGATGTAGCGGTCGGCGAGGTTGGCCGCGGCCACGAGCGCCTGGTCGGTGATGGTGACCCGGTGGTGCTGCTCGTAGCGGTCGCGCAGACCCTTCAGGATCTCGATGGTGTGCGCGACGGTGGGCTCCTCGACCTTGATCGGCTGGAAGCGCCGCTCGAGCGCGGCGTCCTTCTCGAGGTGCTTGCGGTACTCGTCGAGCGTCGTGGCACCGATGGTCTGGAGCTCACCGCGGGCGAGCATCGGCTTGAGGATGCTGGCGGCGTCGATCGCGCCTTCCGCGGCGCCCGCGCCGACGAGCGTGTGCAGCTCGTCGATGAACAGGATGATGTCGCCGCGCGTGCGGATCTCCTTCAGCACCTTCTTGAGGCGCTCCTCGAAGTCGCCGCGGTAGCGGGAGCCCGCCACCAGCGCGCCGAGGTCGAGCGTGTAGAGCTGCTTGCCCTGCAGCGTCTCGGGCACCTCGCCGCCGACGATGTCGGTGGCCAGGCCCTCGACGATGGCGGTCTTGCCGACGCCGGGCTCGCCGATCAGCACCGGGTTGTTCTTGGTGCGGCGCGACAGCACCTGCATGACGCGCTCGATCTCCTTCTCGCGCCCGATCACGGGGTCGAGCTTCTTGTCGCGCGCGAGTTGCGTGAGGTTGCGACCGAACTGGTCGAGCACGAGCGAACCGCCCTGCGCGGTCTCGGTGGCGGCGGCGCCGCCCTGGGGCGCGCCTTCCTTCGCACCGGCGTAGCCGGACAGGAGCTGGATGACCTGCTGGCGCACGCGCGACAGATCGGCGCCCAACTTCACGAGCACCTGCGCGGCGACGCCCTCGCCCTCGCGGATGAGCCCGAGGAGGATGTGCTCGGTGCCGATGTAGTTGTGTCCGAGCTGCAGCGCCTCGCGGAGCGAGAGCTCGAGGACCTTCTTGGCGCGGGGGGTGAAGGGGATGTGGCCCGAGGGTGCGGTACCGCCGTGGCCGATGATCTCCTCGACCTGGGCGCGCACGGCTTCGAGCGAGATGCCGAGCGATTCGAGTGCCTTGGCGGCGACACCCTCACCCTCGTGGATCAGGCCGAGCAGGATGTGCTCGGTGCCGATGTAGTTGTGGTTGAGCAGGCGCGCCTCTTCTTGCGCCAGCACCACCACTCGGCGGGCTCGATCGGTGAAGCGTTCGAACACGGTGGGGATCCGCCTCTCGTCGGTTTCTCTCCACGCCCGTCCCTGGTGAGGATGGACGTGTTTTCAGTGTAATCGGCGCCGCTGGGGGCCCTCCCGCGCATCGGCACAGGGGGGACGGGCCGTGAAGGTGCAACCCCGGCCAGCTTGGAGAATGTTCCCGTCGCTGCCTACCGTGGGCACATGACGGGGCCGGGAGAACCGCTACGGCCGCCCGGACCCGAGGAATTGGCCGTCGATCTGCCCGCGCTCCCCGACGATCTCGTCCGGGTCGACGCCGCGCTGCGGGAATCGGTGCAAACGCCCGATCCGTTCCTCGCCGAGGTCGCCACCCATCTCATCGGCGCCGGCGGCAAGCGGCTGCGGCCCACGCTCACGCTGGTCTCCGCGTATGCGAGCACGGCTGCGTCCGCGACCGCGAGCGCCGCAGCTGCGGCCACCCACGAAGCCCTCACCGGTTCGGTGGCGTGCGAGCTCGTGCACCTCGGATCGCTCTACCACGACGACGTGATCGACGAGGCCGAGACGCGCCGCGGCGTGCCCAGCGTGAACGCGCGCTGGAGCAACATCGTCGCCATCCTCGCGGGTGACTTCCTGCTGGCGCGGGCGTCGTCACTGGCGGCGTCGCTCGGCGCCGACGTCGCGTCGCTGCTCGCGGCGACCATCGGCGAGCTGTGTCGCGGCCAGGTGCTCGAGCTGCAGCATCTCTTCGACGTCGACCGATCCGAAGAGGACTACGCGTCGGCCATCGAGGGCAAGACCGCCGCGTTGTTCGCGACGTCGTGTCGCATCGGCGGCATGGTGTCGGGTGTCGGCGACGCCACCCTCGACGCGCTCACGCGCTTCGGCCGTCACCTCGGCATGTGCTTCCAGATCGTCGACGACGTGCTCGACCTCTCGTCGACCGACGACGCGCTCGGCAAGCACGCGGGGCAGGACCTGCTCGAGGGGATCTACACGCTGCCCGTGATCTACATGGTGCGCGAGTCCGAGGAGCTGCGCGAGCTCCTCGGTGGTCCGCTCGACCCCGAGCAGCTCGACACCGCCCGCGCCCTCGCGCTCGGTCCGCTCGCCGCGGGCTCCACCGCGGTCGAGGTCGCGCTCGGCGTTGCCCGCGACCACGCGGTGAAGGCACGCGACGCCCTCGACGGCGCCGACGGCCTCGACCCCGACGTGTGCCGCACGCTGGGTCGCCTCGTCGACGGGCTCGTGCATCGCAAACGGTGAGGGCGAAACGGTGAGGGCGAAACGGTGAGCCTCGACCACGCGGTCGCGAAAGGCGTCACACTTCGTTGAAGTGCATCTCGGATCGGCGTACCGTCGGGGTTTCGTCCCCCGAGTAGGAGGCAGGTCCATGGGACTCTTCGACAAGGCCAAGCAGGCCAAACAGAGCGCAGCCGACGCGATGGCGCAGGCCGGCGCGATGCAACAAGGTGCAGGCGTGCCCATGGGTGCCGACATGCCCGGCATGGGTGGCCAGGACATGGCGGCGATGGCCGCCTACTCCGCCAAGGTGAACAAGCTCGCGCAGTCGGGCCTCGAGGCACCGGGTGTGATCCACACGATCACGGCCGCCGGGACGCCTGACATCAGCGGCGCCACCATGCACGCGATCGCCGTCACCTACCGCCCCGAGGGCGCCGACCCGATCGAGACCACCATCGAGCAGAGCCTGTTGCCCTTCCAGCTCGAGACGATGGCCGAGGGCAAGCCCTGCACGGTGAAGTACGACCCGGACATGCCGACGTCGGCCGTCCTGCAGAGCTGGTAGCGGAGATGGACATCTTCAAGGACGGCTTCGGTGCGATCAAGGGCGCCAAGGAGCTGGGTGACTACCACGGCGGCACGCCGTCGATCAAGGGCTCCTTCAAGGACATCAAGGCGCTGACCGACGACAAGGGCCAGGGCGACATCCTGAAGCACGGCACGCCCACCAAGGCGCGCGTGCTCGGGTTCCCGATGCAGGTCGACAAGTTCTCGATGGGCGTCGAGCTCGACGTCTTCCCGCCGGCCGGCGGCGACCCATACAAGGTGCAGTACGTCTTCGCCACCGCGCGCATGAAGACCATGCTCTCGGTGGGCATGGAGGTGCCGGTCAAGGTCATGGACGACGACCCCAACGCGGTCGCGGTGCAGTGGGACGCGCTCAAGGGCTCGATCGCGGCGTCGGGTGGCGACATGGCCGTCGCCATGCAGGGCATCCAGAACACCTACTCCGGCACTGCCGACGCGGCAGGGCGTCAGTACATCGCCGACAAGGCCGATGCCGACGCGGAAGCCGCGGCCAAGGTGGCAGCGAACGACCCGGCCGAGCGGCTCAAGAAGCTGAGCCAGCTCAAGGACGCCGGCCTCGTCAGCGACGAGGAGTTCGAGACCAAGAAGGCCGAGATCCTCTCCGACCTCTGACCCGCGCGAGACCCACGCCAGGTTGCGTCGCTCCTCCGTGTCCTACACGTCTTTGCGACGCAACCTCGTTGTCATCGGGGAACGTTGGCGGCGGCCCACTGCTCCATCGCGGCCCGCGCCCCCTCGGGGGCCTGGCCGAGCACGGTCACCTTGGTGGCGCTGTCGTCGGAGCGGAACGTGAACGTGAGCCGGTAGAGCGTCTTGCCCATGCCGAACATCGCCACCTTCATGAAGGCGCTGGTGACGTTCGACTCGTACACGAGCGACTCGTACGACTCGTCGACGCGCTTGTAGTCGTCGAGGAAGGGCGGTGGCGTGGCACGCCAGGCCGCGACGTGCGGCGCGGGCTCGCCCGCCAACAGGAACGATGCGTTCACCTCGTCGGCCACGTCAGGCATTCCTCTCGTGGATGATGCGCAGCCCCTGCAGGGTGAGCCACGGCTCGTAGTGCTGGATCGTCTCGGAGTGCGGCATGATCAACTCGGCGAGGCCGCCGGTGGCGACGACCGACGACGGCCCGAGCTCGCCTTCGAAGCGGTGCACGATCGCGTCGACCTGACCGCTGTAGCCGTACACGGCACCGGACTGGATCGCTTCGATCGTCGACTTGCCGATGACGTTCTTCGGTGCAACCAGCTCCACGCTCCGCAGCGCGGCGGCGCGTTCGAACAGCGCGTCCATCGAGATCTCGATGCCCGGGAAGATCGCACCGCCGAGGTACTCGCCCTTCGCGCTCACCGCGTCGACGGTGTTGGCGGTGCCGAAGTCGACGACGATCGTGGGGCCACCGAACAGGTCGTACGCGCCCACCGCGTTGGCGATGCGGTCGGCGCCGACGTTCTTGGGCTCGTCGTAGAGGATCGGCATGCCGGTGCGGACCCCGGGCTCCACGACCATTGCCTCGTAGCCGAAGTAGCGCTCGGTCATCGCGCGCAGCGCCGCGGTGACGCGCGGGACACCGGACGCGATGGCGACGCCCGACACCTGCGCGTCGAACGAGAAGCCGTGGAAGCCGAGGAACTGCTGGAACATCAGCGCCAGCTCGTCGGACGTGCGGTCGGCCGCGGTGGCG
>DASXXX010000108.1:0-4554 GCA_036502765.1 Acidimicrobiia bacterium
TACGGCAACCCCTACTCGGAGTACGGCTACGTGCTGAACCAGAACCAGGCGTACCACGTGTACCAGCACCGGCCCCAGGACTACGGGACCGACGTGTACGTGGGCCTCACCGACCGCTTCATCCGCGGTGCGAGCCGCGCGCACCGCCCGTTCTTCGCCTACCTCTCCGTGTATGCACCCCACCAGCCGGCGACGGCCGCGCGCGTCGATCGCCGGAGGTTCCGTCACACACGCGCGCCGCACACCCCGAGCTTCAACCAGGCTGACGTGAGTCATGCGCCCGGGTACGTGCGCGACCTGCCCCAGTTCAGCCCCACGGAGTCGCACGCCATCAACGTGGTGTACCGCAAGCGGCTCCGTTCCTTGCAGGCGCTCGACCGCGGCGTCGCGCGGCTGGTGCACACGTTGCGCGCGACGAAGCAGCTCGCGAACACGTACATCGTCTTCGCGTCGGACAACGGGTTCCACCTCGGCCAGCACCGCATGCCGGCCGGGAAGCAGACGCCGTACGAGACCGACATCCACGTGCCGTTGCTCGTGCGCGGTCCCGGTGTGCGCGCCGGCGCGCACGTCAGGCAGCTCGCGGGCAACACCGATCTCGCCCCGACGTTCGAGGCCATGGCCGGGGTGCGCTCTCCCTCGTTCAGCGACGGTCGATCGCTGCTCCCCCTGCTGCGCGGCGACCGGCCCGCGCACTGGCGCACCTCCTACCTGCTCGAGCACCGTAACGAGACGGGCATGACCCAGCCGGCGCGCGTCATACCGCCCAAGGGGTCGACGCTGGAACCGCCCGATCCCGACCAGGCCGGGGCCGACGGGCAGCCCCGTCACCGCGAGATCCGTGACGCCATGCTCCTCAACCGCGGCGCCGAGATCCCCGACTACGACGGCGTGCGCACCAGCCGGTACGCGTACGTGCAGTACGCGACCGGCGAGCGCGAGCTCTACGACCTGCGCCACGACCCCGACGAGGTCCACAACCTCGCCGGCATCCGACCGGCAGTCGAGCACCAGCTCAGCCGACGGATCTCGCAGTTGCGTCGCTGCGGTGGTCGCGGATGTCGCCAGGCCGAGGACCATTCGGTCCCGCACTGAGCCGGCGCTGACTCCCGCCGAACCGCCCGCCAACGACTGGATCCTGCTCGCAGTCGTGCTGCTACCATGCGCTCCCTCAGGTGAGCGAGCCCCCATCGTCTAGTGGCCTAGGACGCCGCCCTTTCAAGGCGGTAACGGGGATTCGAACTCCCCTGGGGGCACCGAGGTCCTGTGGTGCAGTTTGGAGTGCACGCCGCCCTGTCAAGGCGGAGGCCGCGGGTTCAAATCCCGTCAGGACCGCCAGGGGCCGGCGCTGCGGCGTCGGTCTCGCAAGGCCGGGTAGCTCAGTCGGCAGAGCACGCGCCTGAAAAGCGCGGGGTCACCGGATCGACGCCGGTCCCGGCCACACCCAAGCCCCCGGCCCCAGGCCGGGGGCTTCGTCGTGCCGCTTCGGCGCCGGGCCCTAGGCGCCGGGCCCTAGGGTCCGCGGTCGTGCGTACTCGAGCCAGTCGACACATCCGGATCGTCGCGCTGCTCGCGCTGGTGCTCGCCGCCGTCGGGGTGTTCGCAGCACCCGTCGGCGCGGCGTCCGGTGCGGCGGCGTCGAAGTTGAAGCCGGGCGACGAGTACGTCGCCCTCGGGAGCTCGTTCGCGTCGGGTCCGATGATCCCCGAGGTCGCCGATGCCTCGTGCCTCCGCTCGACGAACGACTACCCGAGCCTCGTCGCGCGCGCGTTGAAGCTGTCGCTGACCGACGTGTCGTGCGGCGGGGCGACGACCGAGAACGTCCTCTCGGCGCCGCAGGGTGCGCGCCCGGTGCAGCTCGACGCGCTGACGTCCGACACCAAACTGGTGACGATCACCATCGGCGGCGACGACGTCGACTACAGCCTCACCAACCTCACGTGCTCGTCCGATGCGACCGCGGGCATGGACTGCCTGGGCACGAGCGTGCAGCCCAACGACCTCGAGGCCAAGCTCGCGGCGCTGCCGGCCAAGCTCGATGCGACCCTGCAGGCGATCACGGCGAAAGCACCGAACGCCACGGTCGTGGTGCTCCCGTACCTGCGCGTGTTCCCCGCGGTTCCGGTGCCGTGCCCGCCGAGCGTGCCGATGAACACGCCGACGCTGTACTACCTCACCGGTTCCAGCGACAAGCTCCACACCGCGATCAAGCACGCGGCCGCCCGGGCGAAGGTGAAGTTCGTCGACAGCTACGTGCCGAAGGGCCACGACGCCTGCGCGGCACCCGCGCAGCGGTGGGTCGAAGGAGCCGAGCCGGCTTCACCGGCGGTCTCGTTCCACCCCAACGCCGCGGGGATGCAGGCTCAGGCGAAGATGATCGCGGCCGCGCTCAAGGGCAAGAAGTGACGCAGGTCACTCGACCTCGTTCGCCTCGTCGACCTGTTCGAGGAACTTCCGGATCTCGGACGCCTTGAACCGGCGATGACCACCGAGGGTCCGGATGGCCGAGATCTTGCCGGCGCGCGCCCAACGGGTAACCGTTTTGGGGTTCACGCGGAACATGGCGGCGACTTCGGACGGGGTGAGCAGTTGCTCGGGTTCGGGAGCGGGGTTCTGGGGCATACGGTCCTCGCAGTCGTTCGGATCCTCACCGGGGGGCTCGGGGGGATCGTTCCCGTTTGCCCAGAGTAGCAGCATCCGTGCGCATTCGCCCCGGATGCCCTGCTCCCGGAATCACTTGCGGGTGATACTTACCCGACCGCGGCCTTCTGACACCTCTCCGACGATCCAGGCTTCCTGACCTGCCGCGCGTATGGCGTCGAGGGTATCGAAGCGGTCCCCGGGGGCGACAATTGCCACCATTCCGAGCCCCAGGTTGAAGACGTGCGTCATCTCGTCGTCGGCGACGTCGCCCGCGGCCTGGATCTCGGCGAAGATCCGGGGCTCGTCCCACTCGCCGCGGCGCACCACCGCGTCGGTGTGGCTCGGCAGGATCCGGGCGATGTTGTCGGGCAGGCCGCCGCCGGTGACGTGCGCGAAGGCGTGCACCTCGACCTTCTCGCGGAGCTTCCGCATCGCCGGGGCGTAGATCACGCTGGGCCGGATCAGCTCGTCGGCGAGGGAGTGGTGCGCGCCGGCCCAGGCCGGGTCGTCGAGGCGGCGTCCGGCCCGATCGAGCAGCGCGCGCCGGGCCAGCGAGTAGCCGTTGCAGCGGAGGCCGGGACTGGCGAAGCCCACGATCACGTCGCCGGGCTGCACGCTGCTCGGCAGGATGCGAGCCCGATCGACCACCCCGACCGCGAAGCCGACGAGGTCGAATTCGCCGGGTTCCATGAGGTCGGGATGCTCCGACATCTCGCCGCCGAGCAGTGCGCACCCCGCCTGCACGCAGCCGTGTGCGACGCCGCCGACGATGTCGTCGACGATCTCGGGCACGAGCTTGCCGATCGAGATGTAGTCGAGGAAGAAGAGCGGCTCCGCCCCTTGCACCGCGATGTCGTCGACCGACATCGCGACCAGGTCGATGCCGATGGTGTCGTAGCGACCGGTGAGCCGGGCGATCATCGACTTGGTGCCGACGCCGTCGGTCGACGACACGAGCAGCGGGTGGTCGAAGCGCTT
Organism: Acidimicrobiia bacterium; assembly: GCA_036502765.1. Taxonomy (GTDB): domain Bacteria; phylum Actinomycetota; class Acidimicrobiia; order IMCC26256; family DASPTH01; genus DASUAS01. Next base: position 3,622 of record DASXXX010000108.1, read on the forward strand.
GGGGTCGAACGCGAACAGACCGCCGAAGCCGCCGATGTCGCCGACGACCTCGGGCCGGAACGTCGAGCGCACGTGCGCCTTGATGAGCTCGACCGCCTGTTCGCCGGCGGCGATGTCGACGCCGGCACCCGCGTACGTGAGCGGCCGGGCGTCGTCGTCCTGCGGTGGAGTCATCGAGCGGCGTGATCGATGTCGTCGATCGCGACCTCGTCGACGCCCTGGTTCGTGCTGCCGGGGTTGGTGCTGTCGGGGTTCGTGCTGTCGGCCTCGAGCGCGAGCTTCGAGTCGGTGAGCGGAACCGGCACCGGGTAGTGGCCCGAGAGACACGCGGTGCAGAACGAGTTGGCCGACGCGCCGGTGGCGGCGGTGAGGCGGTCGAGCTCGAGGTAGGCGAGCGAGTCGACGCCGAGGTAGTCGCGGATCTCACCGACCGACATGTCGGCGGCGAGGAGGTCGGAACGACTGCCGGTGTCCATGCCGTAGAAGCACGGCCACTTGTAGGGCGGCGACGACACGCGGAAGTGCACCTCGGCGGCGCCGGCTTCGCGCAGCATCTGCACGACCTGGCGCGTGGTGGTGCCGCGCACGATGGAGTCGTCGACGACCACGAGCTTCTTGCCCCGGATGTTCTCCGGCAGCGGGTTGAGCTTGAGGCGCACGCTGTTGCCGCGCTGCTTCTGGTTGGGCTGGATGAACGTGCGACCGACGTAGCGGTTCTTCACCAGGCCGTCGCCGTACGGGATCCCCGACTCGCGCGCGAAGCCCTGCGCGGCAGGAATGCCCGACTCGGGAACCGGCATCACCATGTCGGCTTCGACCATCGCCTGACGGGCGAGTGCCTCGCCCATGCGCTGGCGCGCGGCGTGGACGCTCTTGCCGTAGAGGTTGGTGTCGGGACGGGCGAAGTAGACGAACTCGAAGAGGCAGAGCTTG
>DASXXX010000109.1:0-6063 GCA_036502765.1 Acidimicrobiia bacterium
GAAGGGCGTGAGCCGCCTCTACGAGGGCCGCGTGCGCCGCATCGACATCTTCCTGCTCGTCGGCGCCGCGCTCATCGCGATGCTCGTCGTCGGCATCGTCGCCGAACCCATCCACGTGTTCGCGCGCGGCCTCTGGGTCACTCTGAAAGATTTCTTCTCCGGATGATCAACTTCCGCTTCCATGTGGTCTCACTGATCGCGATCTTCCTCGCCCTCGCCCTCGGCGTGGTGATCGGCGCCGGCGTCATCGACCGTGGCGTCGTCGATGCGCTCGACAACCGCTTGAACACGGTCGAACGGAACTCCGATCGCATCAAGAGCGAGAACGACGCCCTCACTGCCCGCAGCAACCAGATGGGCGACGCGATCGGCCTCCTCCAACCGTTCGCCGTCGACGGGCGGCTGCCCGGCGATGACGTCGGCGTCGTCGCGGTGCGCGGCGTCGACAGCGACCGGGTTGCGGCCGTCGTCACCGCCGCCCAGCAGGCCGGCGCCACCACGACCGGCACGCTCTGGCTCGAGGGCAAGTGGGCGCTCGCCGACGCCGACGCCGTGAAGGCGCTGCAGGATGCGCTGGGCACCACGACGAAGAACAAGGCGACGCTGCGCACCGAGGGTCTGCAGCAGCTTGCGCAGCGGCTCGGCGGTTCCGGCACGCGGACAGGGGGCGACCAGGACCTCCTCGCCGTCCTCCAGCAGGCCGGCTTCCTCGGCTACGACGCGGTGCGTGACTCGACGATCGCCGACTTCCCGGGCATCGGCGCGGGGGTGGTGCTCGTGGTCGGCAACGGCGGATCGGTCGATCCCTCGCTGGTGGCGCTGCCAACGGCGAAGGCGCTGCACGCGGCCGAAGTGCCGTTGGTGGTGGCGAGCGCGTGGGTGGAGGTGGCCGACGGTCCCGACCGCGCCCATGCCGTGCAGCCGATCCGCGACGACCAGCTCGCCGAGACGGTGTCGACGGTCGACGACCTCGACCTCGCCGAGGGCCCGACCACGGTGATCCTCGCGCTCTCGGACCTGTTCATCCCCAAGCCGGCCGGACCGGTCGTCGGGCACTACGGCTACGGCGACGGCACCCAACCCCTTCCCGATCCGCCGGCGACAGTCGGCACGTGAGCGGCCGGAGTCGGGGGGCGCGGGCGGCCGCAGGTGCGCTCGCGATCGTGGTCGTCGTGCTGGCCGGGCTGGCGGTCGCGCCCGCGGGGGCGGCCACGCCGAAGCAGGGGCGAGTGCTCATCGTGTCGCTCCCCGACACCGAGTGGGCCGACTTCGAGCATGCGTCGACGCCCAACCTCGACAAGCTGTTCGCGTCGGCTGCGATCGGCGCCATGGTCACCAACGGCGTGGAACGACCCACGCCGCTGCCCAGTGGGTACGTGACCATCGGCGCCGGCGCGCGCGCCATCGCCAACGGCTCGACCGGCAGCCAGGGCTTCGGCGTCGACGAGGACTTCGGGCGCGACCGCGCCGGCGTGGTGTTCACCACCCGCACCGGCATCTCCGCGGGCGACGGCCTGGTGTACATGCCGATCGTCGACACCATCGATCTCAACGACGCAGAGCTCTTCGGTGCCGAGCCCGGCCTGCTCGGCGACGAGCTGGCCAACGCGGGGATCGCGCGCGCGGTGATCGCCAACGGTGACGGCACCGACCCCAGCACGCCCGACACGCGTTCCACGCCGTGGCGGCGCGCCGCGGTGGCCGGGTTGATGACGAGTGCGGGCAAGGTGCCCGGGGGACGCGTCGACGCCGGCCTGCTGCGTCAGGATGCGGCCGCGCCGTTCGGCGTGCGTCTCGATCCCGACCGGGTCGAGCGCGCGTTCACCGACGCGTGGCAACCGGGTTCGGTGGTGCTGGTCGAAGGCTCTGACCTCGTGCGGGCAGACATCCAAGCCCGATTCGCGTCCGACGAGCAGGCGGTCAAGATGCGCGCCCGCGCGCTGGAGGACACCGACCGCATCGTCGGGCGACTCCTCGACCACGTGGAGCCGGGCGACCTGGTCATGGTCGTCGGCCCCACGCCGCCGCAGGAGCGCGACGCGCTGAGCGTCGCGGCCGTGCGTGGTCCGGGCTTCGAGCCCGGTCTCCTGCGTTCCACCACGACGCAACGCAACGGCTTCGTCAACCTCACCGATGTCGCCCCGACCGTCCTCACGTACTTCGGGCTCGAGCGGCCCGACGCGATGGAGGGCCGGCGCATGGAGACCGGTGAGGCCGGGGGCACGGTGGCCGAGCGCAGAGAGTTCCTCGTGAACGTCAACGAGGACGGTCTCCTCCGCGACCGACTCGTCGGCCCGTCGATGAGTGTCGTGATGGTGCTCGCGCTCGTGCTCGCAGGCGCGGCGATCGGGCTCGACCGCTGGGTGCGCCTGCGTGCTCGCGGGGCGGTCGGTCTGCTCGTGTTCGCCGCGCTGTGGCTGCTCGGCTTCCTCGACGCCACGTACCTGGCCGGGCCGTTCCACTTCGAGCGCAACGGCGGCGTGTTCGCGTTCTGGACGTTCGTCGTGGCGGTGGGCGCGGTGATCGCGGGCGTCTGCATGCTGGCGACGCGTCGACGACCGGTGCTCGCGGTGCTCGCCGCACTCGGCACGGTGGTCGCGCTGCACCTGATCGACCTGGTCACCGGCGCCCACCTCGAGTGGAACACCGTGTTCGGCTACTCGGCGACCATCGGCATCCGCTTCGTCGGCCAGGGGAACATGACGTTCTCGCAGCTCACCGCGGCGGTCGTCCTCTTCGCGGGCTTGCTGGCGTGGCAGGTACCCACGAAGCGAGGAGTGCGCGTCGCAGTCGCGCTGCTCGCGGTCACCGTGATCGTGATGGGCGCGCCGTTCTGGGGCAACGACTTCGGCGGTGCCGTCGCGGCCGCGCCCGGGTTCGCACTGCTCGCGTGGTTGCTGCTGGGCCACGAGCTGCGTTGGCGCACGGTGTGGGTGCTGGCCGGCGTCCTGGTGGCGGCGGGCCTCGTGGTGGGGGTCGTCGACGTGCTGCGCCCGTCCGACCAGCGCACCCACGTGGGCAAGTTCTTCGAGAAGGTCGGCACCGACTTCGGTGGCGCGACCCTCGTGCTGCGACGCAAGGCGGCGGAGAACTTCTCGACGCTCGGCCACTCGCTCCTGCTCTTCTGCCTGGTCGCCCTCGCGGTGCTCGTCGCCTACCTCTGGTGGGTGCGACCACGTTCGCTGCGCGCGCTGTTCGCTCGCGTGTCGACTGCGCACGTGACTGCGTTGGCGCTCGGGATCGTCGCGGTGCTCGGCTTCGCGCTCAACGACTCCGGCATCACCATCCCCAGCATGATGGCCGCAGTCGCCGAAGCTACGGTCGTGATCCTCCTGGCCCGGGTGGTGTTCGCACAGCCACCATCCGAGACGGCGCAGCCCGACCAGACCGCGGAGCCCGACCAGACGGCGGAGCCCGACCAGACGGCGCAGCCCGACCGGTGAGCGGCGTCCTTTGAGCGGTGTTCCATGACCGTTGTCGTCGCGTTCCTCGTCGGTCTCGTCACCGTGCGCTTCCTGCGCATGGTGAGCGGAGAGATCCTCTCCTCGCCCGCGCTCGAACGCACCAACTACCGAGGCCACCGGCTCGCGACCGCGGGTGGGCTCTTCATCATCCTCACCGTGCTCGTGATCGACGCCGGCCGCTCGGTGCTCGGCGCGATCGGCGTCGGTTCCGAGGCCGGACTCACCCAGGCGCGCCTGGCGGTGTTGTTCGCGGTGTTCGGCTTCGGGTTCCTCGGCCTGGTCGACGACCTCGCGGCGGTGGGGGAGGACCGCGGCTTCAAAGGTCACCTCGGCGCGTTGCGCGAGGGCCGCGTCACCACCGGTCTGCTCAAGCTCCTCGGCGGCGCCGCGGTGGCGATCGTCATCGTCGCGACACCGGGCTTCAAGTCGGGTCGCACCCTGATCGTCGACGCCGCGCTGATCGCGCTGGCGGCCAACCTCGGCAACCTGCTCGACCGGGCGCCCGGCCGCACGATCAAGTTCGGTCTCGTCGCCTACGTGCCGATCGCGATCGCGGTCGGCAGTGCGCCGATCGGCATCGCCGCCGCGCCGGTCATGGGCGCCGCGCTCGGCCTGCTGCCCGACGACCTGCGCGAGCGGCTCATGCTCGGTGACACGGGCGCCAACGTGATCGGCGCGGTGCTCGGACTCGCGGTCGTACTCGGCTCCAGGGAGAGCATCCGGTTGACGGTGATGCTCGTGTTGCTCGCGCTCAACATCGGCGCCGAGCTGTTCTCGTTCTCACGCGTGATCGACGCGGTACCACCCCTTCGGTGGTTCGACCGGTGGGGTAGTCGCCGGGCCCACTGATCAGGTGCAGAACGGGGTGTCGCGCTCGTAGAGCGTGATGGTGTCGCCGAACTCCACCGGGTGGTAGTCGTGCAGCGCGAGCGCATCGGGGAGCCCGCCGAGTCGCCCGAAGTGGACGGGTGACGTGACGATCACGCCGCACACGTCCTCGGCGGAGGCTGCCTTCACCAACGACCGCTGGGTGATGCTGCCGTCGTCGAGCCGCTGGTACGACGTGTCGGCGAAGTTGCCGGGCGTGTCGTGGCCCGAGCGCCACACCAGTCCCGGCTCGTCGCTGATGAACTGCGCGTCGGACGGGAAGGTCTCGAGGTGGCGCTCCAGGGCCGCCTGCTGACCCGTGTACCCGCCGGGCCAGAGGATCGACGTGTTGCTGGCGATCGCGAACGGCACCGTGAGCACGCCCGCGACCAGCAGCACCTTCCACGGCGGCGGCTTCAGCGCCGCGAGCAGCGCGAGCGGGGGCACGAGGTGCACGACGTGCGCGCGCCACATCGCCGGCTCCCAGACCAGCAACCCGACCACCATCACGACCCACAGCACGAGGAATGCCACGACCACCGTCATGGCGCGGTCGCCCGAGCCCTTGGCGAGGCGTCCCTCCCGGCGACGCACGATGAAGCGCACGAGCCACGTGATCAGGGCGAGCGCGAGCGCGACCACCACGAGCTTGTCGCGGTCCCAGAGGGTGTCGAGCACCTTCCGGAACGCGCCCTCGTGGGTCGCGACGCGCCGCGAGTTCTGGTGGTACGAGTACGACTGATCCCACACGTCCGCGATCCCGAAGGGCAGTGCGGTCACCACGTACACCCCGACTGCGATCCCACCGGCCACCGCGGCGTCGCGCACGCCGGTGCGCAGCCCAGCCTTCGTGTGTCGGCTCGACAGCAGCACGACCAGCCCCGCGATCACCAGCGCCGGCACGGAGAGCGCCTTGATCGACACTGCGCCGCCTGCCGCGAGTCCCATCCACACCGCGGTCCGCAGCCGAGGCTCCTCGCGATAGCGCAACGCGAAGGCAACTGCGAGCACGGAGAGTGCGAGCGCCGGTCCGTCGGCGTTCACCGGCACCGTGACCCACAACACGGAGCCGCTCGTGGTGACCAGTCCCGCGGCGAGGAGCGCGTTGCCGCGGGTCGTGACGTGGCGCGCGCACGAGTACACCGCGACGGTGAGCAGCACACCGGCCGCGACCGAGAGCAGCCGGGGCGCGTCCATCGTGCGGAACCCGACCAGGTCGGCGATCCACACCAGGGGCAGGAACACCGGGCCCTGGCTGGAGAAGATGTCGCGGAACGGGAGCTCGCCGTTGCGCATGGCGCGCGCCGACGACGCGAACACGCCATCGTCGAAGACCAGTGACTTCTCGGCGAAGAACGCCGGGATCCGGATCACGATCGTGGCGATCGCGAGGACCAGCGCGTCGGTCCGCCAGTGCGCGACGCGGCTCGATGAGACCGGGGGAGCGTCCGCGGTCTCGAGCCCCGTCACACCCGCAGCAGGCATCCCGGCACCGTATCCAACGATGAGCGATCGACCAGGGCGCCCACCGGTGCGCGGCTCTTCGCAGGTCGTCTGGTACGGTCGCCTTCCGTCGGGATTTCGCGCGACGGACGAAAGAGAAGGTCTTGGCGAAGCACATCTTCGTGACCGGTGGTGTTGCCTCCAGCCTCGGGAAGGGCCTCACCGCCTCCTCGCTCGGACGACTCCTCAAGTCCCGTGGCCTCCGGGTCACGATGCAGAAGCTCGACCC
>DASXXX010000110.1:0-31634 GCA_036502765.1 Acidimicrobiia bacterium
CCGATCAAGTACGACCTGCTGTTCGAGCGGTTCCTCAACCCGGGCCGCAAGCAGATGCCCGACATCGACATGGACTTCGACTCCCGCTACCGCGGCGAGATGATCAAGTACGCCGCCGAGCGCTACGGGTGGGACCACGTCGCGCAGATCGTCACCTTCTCCACCATCAAGGCACGGGCCGCGGTGCGCGACTCCGCGCGCGTGCTCGGCTACCCGTATCTCATGGGCGACCGGATCGCCAAGCTCATGCCGCCGCTCATCATGGGTCGCGACACCCCGCTGCGCGCGTGCTTCGAGAAGGTCACCGGCCACGAAGACGGCTACAAGATGGCCACCGAGCTGCGCACGCTCTACGAGGCGGATCCCGACGCCAAGCGCGTCATCGACGTCGCCCGCGGTCTCGAGGGGCTGCGCCGCCAAGACGGCATCCACGCCGCCGCGGTCGTCATCACGCGCGACCCGCTCACCGAGTACCTGCCGATCCAGCGCAAGCCGGAGGCCGGCGGGCGCATCGAGGACGCGCCGATCGTCACCCAGTACGAGATGCACGGCGTCGAAGACCTCGGCCTCCTCAAGATGGACTTCCTAGGGCTGCGCAACCTCGACGTCCTCGAGATCGCCCTCGACCTCATCGCCGAGAGCACCGGCTCACGCCCCGACATCGACCGCGTCCCGCTCGACGACCCGGCCACGTTCGAGCTGCTGCGCCGCGGCGACACGGTCGGCGTGTTCCAGCTCGAAGGCGGACCGATGCGCGCGCTGCTGCGTTCGCTCGCGCCCACCGAGTTCGAGGACGTCGCCGCGCTCATCGCCCTGTACCGCCCGGGCCCGATGGCACAGAACTGGCACAACGAGTACGCCGACCGCAAGAACGGTCGCAAGCCGGTCAGCTACCCGCACGAAGACCTGCGGGAGGTGCTCGAGCCCACCTACGGGCTGATGATCTACCAGGAGCAGCTGATGCGCGTCGCGCAGCGGCTCGCCGGCTACTCGCTCGAGGAGGCCGACAACCTCCGCAAGGCCACGGGCAAGAAGATCCGCGCGCTCATCGCCCAGGAACGCACCAAGTTCGTCGAGGGCTGCGTCACCAACGGGCACACCGAAGCGTTCGGCAACGACTTCTTCGACATGATCGAGCCCTTCGCCGACTACTCGTTCAACAAGTCGCACTCGTTCGGCTACGGCTACGTCACGTACCAGACCGCGTGGCTCAAGGCGAACTTCCCGCCCGAGTACTTCGCCGCCCTGCTCACGTCGGTCAAGACCAACAAGGACCAGACCGCCGTCTTCCTCAACGAGTGCCGGCAGATGGGCATCGAGGTGCTCGTCCCCGACGTCAACGAGTCGTTCTCCGACTTCTCGGTGCGCGCCGACCCCGACGGAAGCAGCGCGATCCGGTTCGGGCTCTCCGCCGTCCGCAATGTCGGCGAGGGCGTGGTCGCGCACATCGTCGCGGCGCGTGAAGAGGGCGGACCGTTCACCGACTTCTACGACTTCTGCGACCGCGTCGACCCGTCGGTGCTCAACAAGCGCTGCATCGAGTCACTGGCCAAGGCGGGCGCGTTCGATTCCGTCGGCCACCCGCGCCAGGGGCTCGTGTTCGTGCACGAGACGATCATCGAGACCGTGCTCGGCCGGCGGCGCAACGAGGCCGAGGGCCAGTTCGACCTGTTCTCCGCGGTCGACGACCCCGCGCCCGAGTCGGTGGTCGGGCAGCGCACCGAGATCCCCGACACCGAGTTCCCGAAGTCGCAGCGGCTCGCGTTCGAGAAGGAGATGCTCGGGCTCTACGTGAGCGACCACCCGATGATGGGTGCCGAGCGCGCGCTGCGGAAGTACACCGACGGCACGCTCGCGGAGCTGCGCGACAGCCGTGAGGGCGACATGCGCACGGTCGGCGGCATCGTCACCACGCTCAACCGCCGCTACACCAAGCGCGGCGACCTCATGGCCACCTTCACGCTCGAGGATCTCGGCGCCGCGCTCGAGGTGATGGTCTTCCCCAAGACGATGGAGCAGTACGGCCACCTCCTCGAGGACGACGCCATCGTCGTGATCAAGGGTCGCCTCGACGTCCGTGAGGACACGCCCAAGATCATCGCCATGGAGGTCGTGCGGCCGGAGCTCTCGGTCGACACCGGGCCGCCGGTGCGGGTGAAGGTGAAGCTCAACGTGCTCTCCGACTCCAAGGTCGGCCGGCTCAAGGACATCCTGTCCGAGCACCCCGGCGACAGCCCGGTCTACGTCCACCTCGAGAGCCCTGAGAAGACCACCGTCCTCCGCCTCGGCGACGACCACCTCGTCGACGCCGGCACCGGCCTCTACGCCGAGCTCCGCATCCTCCTCGGCGCCGACTGCATCACCTAGCAACCACGAACATCTCGGAGTTGACGGGGTCATTCCCCTGTCAACTCGCAGATGCTCGTTGACGGGCGGCGCGAACAGTGTCGACGATGACCATGTCCGTCGACCGCGAGGTGAAGCGGAGAACCTGGAACCCGAGCACGACGAGATCGTTTGCTCGCGCTCGGTCCTTGTCGAACGCTTGTCGACCTCGATGGAAGTCCCACCCGTCGTACTCGATCGCGATCATCGCGTCGGGGTAGCAGAGATCTATGCGGTAGCGCCGTCCGCCGACCACGACCGCATGTTGTCGTGTCGGCTCCGGAAGCCCGGCTCGGACGAGGAGATCTGCGATCCGCTTCTCCGGCTCGCTGTCACCCGGCTCATAACCCGGAGCGCGATGCTCGAGGATCTCGCGCATCATCGTGCACTTGCGTCGACCTCGTCCCTCGAGTTCGACTGCGACTCGCTCGAGCGAACGAAGCGTGACGATCTTCCTCCGCAAGGCCTCGTCGACGGCGCGTTCCACCCGTCCCGATTTCTCGACGGCCGTGAGATCGCACAACGTCCGAGCCACAGACGTGACCGGCAAGGACCCGACTCTCTCGTGATGTGGGCGGGGCCGAACACGGAGCTTTCGTGAACGACGACACCTTCGATCTCCGAAGGACGCCGGCCGAACTGCGTCACTTCCAACCCGTCGCGTGCGAATCCCTCGAGTCCGTGCACTGCTGCGCCGGCCAGGAACGAAACGAACGTGGTCGGTCCGCCGACGAGGCACGCCGCCAGGAGTACCTGTTCCCAACTCTCCGGCGCGCCGGCGATTCGGTAGACCCCGCGCCGGACCGGTTCGAGGCGCCGCGAGCTCACCCAGTCGGCGAGCGTGTGGCGTGACATCGCCCCTTGCGCCTGGTGGCGCGTCACGAGGCCCAGCTGTGCACGAGCGTACGGAGCAAGCCGCGAATCGGACATGGTCGGAGCGTCGCACCGGGGTGTGACAGTCACGCCCTCCCCGAGCATCTCGGAGTCGGCTGTGCCATGACCTCTTGAACCCTGAGATGTTCGGTGGTCGCGGCCGTGTGCGAAGCTCTCGGACATGCACATCGGCGTGTTGGGCGGTACCGGACCGGCGGGGCGGGGGATCGCCACCCGGCTCGCGGCGTCAGGTCACCGGGTGACCATGGGGTCCCGGGACCGGACACGGGCCGTGCAGGTCGTCGACGAGGTCCGTGAGCGCTGGGGTGACCGGGTCGCCGACCTGGAGCCGGGGACCAACCACGACGCCGCCGACGCCGACCTCGTCGTGCTCGCCACCGTGTGGGACGCCGCCGTCGCCACCGCCGAAGCCCACGCGAAGCAGCTCGCGGGCAAGGTCGTGATCTCGATGGCCAACGGGCTGCGCAAGGAAGGCCGTCAGTTCGTGCCGGTCGTCGCGCCGCGGGGCTCGATCGCGGCCGAGGTGAAGGCGGTGGCGCCCGACGCCCTGGTGGTGGCCGCCTTCCACCTGGTGCCCGCGGCCGCGCTCGGCGACATCAGCCAGCCGCTCACCGGCGACGTCCTCGTCGTCGGTGACGAGGAAGGCCGCCCGACCGTCCTCGACCTGGTCGACGCCATCCCCAACCTCCGGGCCTTCGACGCCGGGTCGCTCGAGAACGCGATCGGGCTCGAGACGTTCTCGGCCGCGCTGCTGACCGTCAACCTCCGCCACAAGGGCGAGGCATCGCTTCGGATCGAAGGCGTCGGACCCCGCACGACATGACGAACCCGCCATGACGATCGAGCTCTTCGACACCGCGCAACGCAGCATCGTCCCCTTCGAGGTCGGTCCGGTGGTCCGCATGTACGTGTGCGGCATCACGCCCTACGACTCCACCCACCTGGGCCACGCCGCCACCTACCTCACCTACGACCTCCTTATCCGCCGGCTCGAGGAGCTCGGCCACGAGGTGCGCATGGTGCGCAACGTCACCGACGTCGACGACTCCATCCTCCCCAAGGCCCGCGAGCTCGGCGTGCCCTACCTCGAGCTGGCCGAGGCCGAGCTCGCCCGCTTCCGCTCCGACATGGACGCGCTCGACACCCGCCCGCCCCTCGCCGAGCCCCGCGCCACCGAGTCGATCGACGGCATGGTCGACATGGTCGGTCGTCTCATCGACGACGGCCACGCGTACGAGGCGCACGGCACCGTGTACTTCGACGTCTCCACCTTCCCGCGCTACGGCGAGCTGTCGCACTACTCGCGCGACGAGATGGTGCACCTCGCACGCGAGCGCGGCGGCAACCCCGACGATCCGCACCGGCGCGCCCCGCTCGACTTCGTGCTCTGGCAGCCGTCGCTCCCCGACGAACCGTCGTGGGATGCACCCTTCGGTGTCGGTCGCCCCGGCTGGCACGTCGAGTGCTCGGTGATGGCGATGCACGAGCTCGGCCCCACCCTCGACCTCCACGGCGGCGGCACCGACCTCATCTTCCCGCACCACGAGTGCGAGGTCGCGCAGAGCGAGAGCATCACCGGCGAGCCGTTCTCCCGCCACTGGGTGCACTCGGCGATGGTGAGCTACGAGGGCGAGAAGATGTCGAAGTCGCTCGGCAACCTCGTCTTCGTGAGCGATCTCCTGAAGACGGCAGATCCGCGAGCCATCCGACTCGCGCTCATGCAGCACCACTACCGCGCCGGCTTCGAATGGCACGACACCGACCTCGACGACGGCACTGCGCTCCTGCACCGCCTGCTCGCGGCGTCGGAACGTCCCGACGGCGCCGACCCGCGTCCGTTCGCCGACCGCGTGCGCGCGGCCATCGACGACGACCTCGACGCCCCGCGCGCGCTCGAAGCGCTCGACGACCTCGCCAGCGCGGTGCTCTCCGGCGGCAGCGACACGACGGCGCCCGCCGTGCTCCGTGAGCTCGGTGGGCTGTTGGGGATCGACCTCGACCGTCCACTCGACGCGCCGCGCGACCCCTCGAATCCCTGAGAAGCGGCCCAAACGCCACTGGTAACGTCGGCGGCCCATGATGATCACCATCACGCTGCCCGACGGTTCGACGCGCGAGCACGAGCCGGGCGTCACTGCGGGCGAAGTCGCGGCGTCGATCGGTCGAGGCCTGGCCAAGGCCGCGCTCGCGGCGAAGGTGGCCTTCGGTGATGGAGACGACGACTGGTTCGACCTGAACCGCCCGATCGACCACGACGCGCGCGTCGCGATCATCACCCCCGAGTCCGACGACGGCCGTGAGGTGCTGCGCCACTCCACCGCGCACGTGATGGCGCAGGCCGTGAGCGACCTGTTCCCCGGCGCCAAGTACGCGATCGGCCCTGCGATCAGCGACGGCTTCTACTACGACTTCGAGCTCCCAGACGGCCAGCACTTCTCCGACGACGACCTCGAGCGCATCGAGGCCCGCATGCGCGAGATCGTCAAGGCCGACGAGCCGTTCGTGCGCGAGGAGCTCGACCGCGAGCACGCCATCGCCACGTTCGCGGAGCAGCCCTACAAGGTCGAGATCATCGAGCGCGTCGATCCCGAGGACTCCGGCGAGATCGGTGAAGGCAACGTCATCTCGGTGTACCGCAACCCGCATGCGCCCGATCCGCGGTACGGCGGCTCGCCGGAGTTCGTCGACCTCTGCCGCGGCCCGCACGTCCCGTCCACCAAGCGCCTCGGCGCGTTCAAGCTCACCAAGGTCGCGGGCGCGTACTGGCGCGGCGACGAGAAGCGCCCGATGCTCCAGCGGATCTACGGCACCGCGTGGGAGTCGAAGGCTGCGCTCGAGGAGCACCTCCACCGCATCGAGGAGGCCGAGAAGCGCGATCACCGCAAGCTCGGCGCCGAGCTCGACCTGTTCTCCTTCCCCGACGAGATCGGCTCTGGTCTCGCCGTCTTCCATCCGAAGGGTGGCGCGATCCGCCGCGTGATGGAGGACTACTCGCGCCGGCGGCACGAGGAAGCCGGCTACGAGTTCGTCAATTCCCCGCACATCACGAAGTCACACCTGTTCGAGATCTCCGGGCATCTCGACTGGTTCGCCGACGGCATGTACCCGCCGATGGAGCTCGACGGCGGCACCGACTACTACCTCAAGCCGATGAACTGCCCGTTCCACATCTTGATCTACCGCAGCAGCATGCGTTCGTACCGCGAGCTGCCCCTGCGGTTGTTCGAGTTCGGCACGGTGTACCGCTACGAGAAGTCCGGTGTCGTCCACGGCCTCACCCGCGTGCGCGGCATGACGCAGGACGACGCGCACATCTTCTGCACGCGCGACCAGATCGTCCCCGAGCTCACGCGAGCGCTCGAGTTCGTGATCAGCGTGCTGCGCGACTACGGCCTCGACGACTTCTACCTGGAGCTGTCCACCAAGCCCGAGGGCAAGGCGGTGGGCACCGACGCCGAGTGGGAGGAAGCCACCGAGGCCTTGCGTGTCGTCGCCGAGGCCGACGACCACGAACTGGTGATGGACGAAGGTGGCGGCGCGTTCTACGGCCCCAAGATCTCGGTGCAGGCGCGCGACGCCATCGGCCGCACCTGGCAGATGTCCACCATCCAGCTCGACCTGCAGCTTCCGCAGCGTTTCGAACTCGAGTACGTCGGCGCCGACAACGAACGTCACCGCCCGGTGATGATCCATCGCGCGCTCTTCGGCACCATCGAGCGCTTCTTCGCCATCCTCACCGAGCACTACGCCGGGGCGTTCCCCGCCTGGCTCGCGCCGGTGCAGGTGTCGGTCGTCCCCGTCGCCGACCGCCACGAGGACTACGCCGCCGAGGTCGTCGCACTGTTGAAGGCCGACGGCCGACGCGTCGACGTGTTGTCGGCGCACGCCGACACGCTCGGCGCGCGCATTCGCAACGCGAAGATGCAGAAGGTGCCCTACATCCTCGTGGTCGGCGACGACGACGTCGAGCACCGCACCGTGGGCGTGAACGAGCGGGGGAGCGACGCCCCCGAACGCGGCGTCGCGCTCGACGACTTCGTCGCGCGCCTGCGCGCCGACGTCGACAGTCACGTCCACGCGTGAGCGTGAGCGCACGCGTCATGGCGGCGGCGTGACCCTCGATCGCCTCTGGGCGGGGTGGCGCACCACCTACATCGACGGAGTGGCGAACCAGCCGCCGCCCGAGGGTGCGGACGACTGCCTCTTCGAGCGTCTCGCGCTCGAACCCGACGACGAGTCGCTCGTGCTCGCCCGCAACGAGCACGCGTTCGCGGTGATGAATGCCTACCCGTACACGTCGGGGCACCTGATGGTCGCGCCGCTCCGCCACGAGTCGACCCTCGCCGGGCTCTCGCGTGACGAAGCGGCGGCGGTGATGGAGCTCGTGCAGGACGCCAACGCCGCGGTGCTCGCGGCGTACACGCCCGACGGCATCAACGTCGGCGCCAACATCGGGCGCGCCGCGGGCGCGGGCGTTCCCGGCCACGTGCACGTGCACGTGCTCCCGCGCTGGAGCGGCGACACCAACTTCATGACCGTGATCGCCGAGGCGCGCGTGCTCCCCGAGCCGCTCACGAAGAGCTTCGACAAGCTCCGCGCCGCATGGCCGGTCTGATCCTCAGCTAGAGGTTCACCGACTTTCGACGTCGGGCCCGCGGCGCGCCGCGAACGGCGTCCGAAGCACGTCGCGCGGTGTGCTCCCGCGCACGAATGGACTGCGCGCGTTTGATCCACCTGTGTCATGGGGTCAGGGATCCGTCCGCCGATGGACTGCGTGGGGCTAGCTGGGGACACCAAACAAAGGACGGACATGACACAGCAAGTGAAGCAGGGGCTCTCCACGGGGAGCATGGGGCATCACGCGCGACGCGGCGTCATCGGTTTCGCACTGGCGGCGGCACTCGTCGGCGGTTCCGCCGGGGCAGCATTCGCCACCACGGGCCAGGACAGCGGCCAGAGCACTGACGCGCACGTCGCGGTTGCCGAGGGCATCACGATGACCGGACTCAGCTCCGGCTTCACCCTCAGTGGCATCCCGGGTGTGGTCGACGGTGACACCTCGGTGAGCTACAACGTCGAGACCAACAACGTCGCCGGCTACACGGTCACCGTGCAGTCGCAGGACGCCGACCTCGTCGGCACCGGTCTCAACACCGACGTGATCCCGATCGGGACACTCAAGGTGAAGAACAGCTCCGGCAACTTCGTCGGTGTGAGCGACGCGTCCACGACGCTGGTGCACACGCAGGCCGAGCGTTCGGCCGACGGTGGCGACGCCCTCGGTAGCGAGTACCAGATGCTGATCCCGGTCAAGAACGCCGACACCTACACGGCGACTCTCGACTACGTCGCGACCAGCCTGTAGCCACAGCCGACACGGGGGAGGGGTTCACGATGGCGATGAAGCTCAAGGTCGCAGCACTTGCATCGTGCGTCGCCTTCTCGTTCTGTTCGGTTGCGTTGTCGAGCGGGTCCGCGGCGTCAGCCGCGGCCCCGCCGGCGACGGACTTCTCACTGAGCATCAGCCCGACGCGACTGGTCATCGGACCCGACGACGCCGGGACCATGCAGCAGATGAAGGTGATCAACGGGAGCTCATCCCCCGAGCACGTCACCGTGCAGAAGCGCAACTTCGTCGGCCAGGCCGACGGCACGCTCAAGTTCCAGCCGACCGCGCGCTACTCGGCGTCGGACTGGCTGACCGTTGCGCCGAGTGACTTCGTCCTCGCGCCCGGCACCACCCAGATCGTGACCGTGGGCATCGCGGTTCCGGCTGCTCCCGAGCCCGGCGACCACCAGGTCGCGCTCGTCTTCCTCGTGCCTGCCGGTGAGACCGAGGCCAACATCAAGATCAACCGCGGGATCGGCTCGCCGGTGTTCGTCACCGTGAAGGGCCCGGTCGACGACTCGACCTCCCTCGACCACCTCGCGGCTCCCGGCTTCTCGTCCGGTGGCGACGTCGCCATCACCGCCTCGATGCACAACACGGGCACCGTGCACCGCGACTTCCGGGGCGCGACACCGTTGCGGGTCACGGGCCCCGGCACGGCCGCTCCCTTCCCGGACTTCACCGTCATGCGCGGTTCGTCGCGCGACGTCACCACGACGTGGAAGCCGCCGCTCTTCTGCATCTGCCACCCGAAGGTGTCGTTCGTCGACGCCGACGGCACTGTGCACACCGCCACCGTCCAGGTGATCGTCGTGCCGGTGAAACTCGTCGTCATCGTCGTCGGCGGCGTGATCCTGCTCGCGCTCGCGGTCTGGCTCCTGCGCCGGCGCTACCACGCCCACGTCACCCGTGCGGCCCTTGCGCTCCAGGCGCCCGTCAGCGGCGGAGATGCGTAGCCCCCGAACCGCTGCGCCGCGCGTGCGCGTCCGTGCGCTGGTCATGGTCGCCGCGCTGCTGGCGACGATCTTCGTGGTGGCCGGGGACCCGACGACGGCATCTGCCGCCGGCACCGTGCTCTTCGACAACGTCTTCAACGACCGGACCGTCGACGGCAACGGCACGGTCACGATCCCGACCCCGACGAGTGGGCCGAACGTCGCGTGTCTCAGCGCGGTGGGCAACACCGCCACGCCGCCCTTGCTCAGCTGCGCGGGAGCGACCGACGCACAGGGCAGCGGCAAGCTCCAGCTGACCCCGGCGACCACCGGCAAGGTCGGCGGGGTGTTCGGCCAGACCAGTTTCCCGACGTCGAACGGCCTCGACGTCACCTTCAACTCGTACCAGTGGGGGGGAACGAGTGCCGACGGCATCGCGTTCATGCTCTCGGCGGTCGATCCCGCGAACCCGGTGCCGCCCGCGGCGATCGGCCCATCGGGCGGTGCGCTGGGCTACTCCACCGCCCCCGGCGTCAACGGCTTGACCAACGCCTACCTCGGGGTCGGTCTCGACGTGTTCGGCAACTTCAGCAACTCGACCTACGTGGGCACGGGCTGCACCAGCATCGCCAACTTCGGCACCGCCACGCCGGGGGTGGTGGTCGTGCGGGGGCCCGGCAACCTGAAGGCCGGGTACTGCGCGCTGGCGACCACCTACAACGGCACCCCGGCGTCGAAGCTCACGCTGCGGGCCACGACCCGCGCGGCCTCGGTCGTCCCTGTCGAGGTGCTCATCAACCCGACCGCGTCCGCGTTCACCGGCGACTCCGGCGTGTCGGTGGCCGCCGGCAGCTACAAGGTCGTGGTGACACCCGTCGGCCAGGCGACGAAGACGCTCACCGGCGCCCTGCCGACGGTCGCCGGCGGCGTCTATCCGTCGTCGACGTGGTTGAACGCCAGCGGCGTGCCGAAGCAACTGGTGTTCGGCATCGTGGGTTCGACCGGATCGGTCACCGACGTCCATGAGGTCTCGAACGTCAAGGCGCTCACGTTCAATCCGGTGCCGCAGCTCTCGGTGACGACGACCAGCTCGAGCGCAGCGACGTCGGTGGCCGGCGACCCGGTCACCTACAACGTCGTTCCGAGTGTCCTGGCGGGCTCCGACGAGACGGTGCCGATCTCGGTCACCCAGACCACGCCGACGGGGGTCGTGCCGGTCGGCGCGTTCGGCACGGGCTGGGCGTGCGCGGCGCCAATCGGGAGATCGGTGACTTGCACGACCACCGCGTCGTCCTTCACCAACGGCACCGTGCTGTCCCCGATCAAGGTCGTGGCGATCGCCACGACCACCATCACCGCGGCGTCGGTGCAGAGCGGCTCGAGTGCGCAGGTGTCTTCGTCCGACGCCAGCCCGGGTACCGCGGCGACGGCCGCCGCGGGCACGGTGGCGACCGCGCCGACCGGTGTCGCCGTCAGCCCCACCCTCGGGCTCATCGCCGGCGGCGGGGCGTTGACGGTGAGCGGTTCCAACATCACCGGCGCGAACGCGATCGAGATCGGTACCACGAGCGAACAGCAGGGCGGCACCCCGGTGACCCTGCTGCCGTGCCCCGGCGCGGCGGCGGCCGGGTGCTTCACCGTGAGCGGCAGCACCCTCGTGATCTCGTCGATGCCGGCGCGCGCGAGCGCCGCCACCGTGTCCGTCACCGTCGTCACCCAGGGCATCGCCGCCGCCGCCAGCTACGTCTACGCCGACAAGCCTGCGACCCCGGCCGCCCCCACGGCGACACCGGGCATCACGAGCGCGAACGTCACGTGGGTCGCGCCCGCCGGCAACGGTGGCACGATCAGCAACTACATCGTCACGCCGTACCTGAACACCGTCGCGCAGACGCCGATCACCTATAACGCCAGCACGACGACCCGGACCCTCACCGGACTCACGCCGGCGGCGTCGTACACCTTCACCGTCGCCGCAGTGAACACCTACGGGACGTCGACCGCGAGCGCACAGTCGGTCGCGGTCGTGCCCTACACCGTGCCCGGAACGCCCAGCATCACCGCGGTGAGTGCCGGCGACGTCGCCGCGACGGTCACCTGGACGACGCCGAGCAACGGCGGCAGCGCCATCACCGGCTACGTGGTGACGCCGTACATCGGGTTGGTCGCCCAACCGACGCAGACGTTCAGCGGCGGCGCCACGACCCAGACCGCCACCGGCCTCACCGCAGGGGTCGCCTACACGTTCACCGTCGCGGCGCAGAACCTGGCCGGCACCGGGCCGGCGTCGGCCAAGTCGTCGGCGGTGACCCCCAACGTCTCACCCAGCCTGACCTTCCCGGCGCCGCCGAACGGCGAGGTCGGGGTCGCGTACAGCCGACAACTGACCGTGAACGACGGCACGGCGCCCGTCGCGTGGTCGGTGAGCACGGGTGTCCTCCCGATCGGCGTGACGCTGAACGCGTCGACCGGACTGCTCTCCGGCACCCCGACGGTCGCGGGGTCCTACTCCTTCACCGTCCGGGTCGCCGACGCGAGCACGGGGGTCGCCACCAAGGCGGTCACGGTGACGATCGCCGCAACACCCACGCTGACGTTCACGCCCCCCTCCGGTGAGGTCGGGTTCGGGTACAGCCAGCAGCCCGCGCTGACGGGTGGGACCGGCCCGTTCGCGTGGTCGATCAGCGCCGGCAGCCTGCCCGCTGGGGTCACGCTCAACGCGACCACCGGGTTGGTCAGTGGATCCCCGACCACCGCGGGGAGCTCCAGCTTCACCGTCGCCGCCACCGACTCCTTCGCCCAGGTCGCGAGCCGGACCGCCACGATCGTGGTGATCGCCGCCCCTGCGTTTGCGCCCGCTGCGCCCCCGGGCGGTCAGGTCGGCGTCGCGTACACCGGCACCCTCGACGTGACCGGCGGCGTCGCACCGCTCGCCTGGTCGCTGACGGCCGGGAGCCTTCCGTCCGGGCTCTCGCTCAACACTGGTACCGGCACGCTCTCCGGCACGCCCACCACCGTGGGCAGCTCGTCGTTCACGGTCTCGGTGATCGACGCCAACGGCCTGACCGCGAGCAAGTCGGTGACGCTCGTGATCGGCGCCGGACCGCTCGTGATCACCAAGAGTGCGAGCGGGTCGTCGAGCGTCGCAGGTGGCACCGTCGCCTACACGATCACGGTCACGAACACCGGGCCGACCACGTGGACGGGTGCAACACTGACCGATCCCCTCACGGGTGTGCTCGACGACGCGACGTACAACGCGAACGCGACCGCCAGCGGCGGCACGGTGTCGTACGCCGCGCCTGCCGTCACCTGGAGCGGGAACATCGCGGCCGGGGCAAGCGTCACGATCGGCTACTCGGTCACGGTGAACAACCCGGACGTCGGCAACAAGGTCCTCACCGACACCGTGAGCTCGACCACGCTGGGCACCAACTGCGCGGCCGGCAGCGGCGACGCCCGCTGTTCCACGACGGTGAACATCGCCGGGCTCACCATCGTCAAGTCGGCCGACGTAGCGACGACGACGCCCGGGAGCACCGTCCACTTCAGCGTGGTGGTCACGAACACCGGTCCGGTGTCGTATCCCGGGGCCACGTTCACCGACAGCCTCGCCGGCGCGCTCGACGACGGCGCCTACAACGCGGACGGCACCGCGACCTCCGGCAACGTCTCCTACACGAGCCCGTCGCTCACTTGGGTCGGCAACCTCGGCGTCGGGGCCAGCGCGACGCTCACCTACTCGGTCACCGTCGCTGACCCCGATCCCGGCAACCGGTCGCTGACCGGCACCATCGTGTCGGCGTCCGCGGGCAGCCCGTGTCCGAGTGGCAATCCGGCGTCGTCGTGCGCGACCACGGTCACCGTGCTCGTGCCGGCACTCGCGATCACGACGAGTGCGAGTGTGAG
Source organism: Acidimicrobiia bacterium (assembly GCA_036502765.1). Classification (GTDB taxonomy): domain Bacteria; phylum Actinomycetota; class Acidimicrobiia; order IMCC26256; family DASPTH01; genus DASUAS01. The sequence goes on from DASXXX010000110.1 coordinate 13,513, forward strand.
CAACTCCACGCCTGGCAGCACCGTCTCCTACACGATGGTGCTGTCGAACACCGGCCAGACCGCATACACGGGCACGAGCGCGAAGCTGGGCCTGTCGGGCGTGCTCGACGACGCCACCTACAACACCGATGCCAGCGCGACGGCAGGCACCGCGACCTTCGACGCGGGCACCGATTCGCTGGTGTGGTCCGGCAACCTGGCGATCGGTGCGACGGTCACGGTCACCGCGTCCGTCACGGTGAAGAACCCGGACCCGGGCAACCTGAACCTCAAGACCGTGGTGACCTCGCCCGCGTCGGGCAGCAGCTGCCCGGTCGGGGGATCGAGCACGACCTGCGTCACCGAGGTCTCGGTGCTGGTGCCTGGCCTCACGCTCACCAAGGTGGCCGACGGGGCGACGACCGTTCCGGGCTCGGTCGTGCACTACACGATCACTGCGACGAACACCGGCCAGACCGCGTACGCAGCGGCGTCCTTCGCCGATGCCCTGAGCGGGACGCTCGACGACGCCACGTACAACAGCAACGTCGCCGCGACCACGGGCGCAGTCTCTTTCAGCGGGTCGACCGTGAGTTGGACCGGCGCACTGGCGATCGGCGCGACTGCGACCATCACGTACTCGGTGACGGTGAAGCAGCCTGATCCCGGTGACAAGTCGCTCACCGGCCGCGTCGCATCGTCGACGACCGGCAGCAACTGCCCGACCGGAGGCACCGATGCTCGCTGCGCGAGCCCGGTGACGGTCCTGATCCCCAGCTTGCACTTCGCGAGCTCGCTCTCGCCGGCCGACGCCCGGCCCGGGGACGCCCTCCACTACTCGCTCACCGTGCACAACGACGGCCAGACGCCGTACTCCGGCCTCAGGGTCACCCTCAACCTCGACGACACGGCCGACGACTCGTTCTACAACTACGACGCGACCATCACGACCGGCGACCTCGTCACGAACCCCGACGGCACCGTCGACTGGGTGCTCGACCTCGCGCCCGGCGCCAGCGCCACTGGAACGATCTCGCTGACCGTGAACGATCCGGACTTGGGCGACAAGGTGCTGCATGTCGTGGCGGTGTCCACTGCGCCCGGAAGCCCGTGCGCGATCGGCTCGGCGGACCACGACTGCGTCGCCGTGGCCACGGTGCTCGTCCCCGGGCTGACGATCACGAAGACGGCGAACCTCGCGACCGCGACACCCGGCGACACGGTCGAGTACCAGATCACGGTGGCGAACACAGGCGAGACCACCTATCCGGCGGCGAGGTTCACCGACGACCTGGCCGGCGTCCTCACCGACGCGACCTCGAACGGAGACGCCGACGCGACGAGTGGCACCGTGTCGTACGACGCGCCGATGCTGTCCTGGGTGGGCGCCTTGGCCCCGGGCGCCACCGCGACGATCACCTACTCCGTCGACGTGCGCGACCCGGACCCCGGCGACAAGCGGCTGGTCAACACGGTGGTGTCGCCGACGGCCGGCAACAACTGCCGAACGGGCAGCACCGATCCCGGCTGCACCGCGACCGTCCTCGTGCTCGTCCCCGCGTTGACGATCGCGAAGACCGCGGATGTCGCCACGACGACAGCCGGGTCCGTCGTGCACTACACCGTGACCGCGACCAACTCCGGCGCAGTCGCCTACGACGGGGCCGCTTTCTCCGACGCGCTGACCGGCTTGCTCGACGACGCGACCTACAACGGCGACGCAGGCGCGACGACCGGCACGGTGTCGTTCACGTCGCCGAACCTGGTGTGGAACGGCAACCTCGCCATCGGGGCGGTCGCGACCATCACGTACTCCGTCACGGTGCACGCTGCCGACGGCGGGAACAACCAGCTGCACAACACCGTCACCTCGAGCACGCGCGGCAACAACTGCGTCGTGGGCAACTCCGATCCCCGGTGCACGACCACGGTCAAGGTCGCCCGGCTCGTGATCGAGCAGGCGTACTCGGATCCCACCACCACACCGGGTTCGGTGATCCGCCTGAACGCCAGTTTCACCAACACCGGCCAGGTGCCGTACACCGGCGTCACGATCTCGAGCCCGAGCGCCAACACCGTCGACGACGCCATCCCGACCGGTGACCAGGTCGCGAGCAAGGGCGCGCTGGTGTTGAGCTCGACCGCGATCACCTGGACCGGCGACATCCCCGTCGGCGGCACCATCACGGTCACCGGCACGCTCACGGTGAAGAACCCGGATCCCGGGGACAGGGCGATCACGGGAACCCTGGTCTCGGCGGCGCCGGGCAACAACTGCCTCCCCGCGAGCACCGACGGTCGCTGCACCGCGCTGATCGCGGTCAAGGTGCCCGAGCTCACGATCAGCAAGTCGGCCGACACCGCTGCGGCCGAGCCCGGAGACACCGTCGGATACACGATCACGGTGCACAACACAGGTGAGACGCCGTACGTCGGCGCAACCGTCGCCGACTCGCTGACCGGCGTGATCGATCGGGCGAGCTACGACGGCAATGCCACCGCCACGAGTGGGAGCGTGTCCCTGAGCGGCCACATCCTGACGTGGAGCGGGAACCTGGCCGTCGGGGCCAGTGCGACCATCGAGTACACGGTGACGGTCGACGCCGCGCCTACCGGCGACCTCACCCTGTTCAACGCGGTGACGTCGTCGGACGTCGGGAGCACCTGCCCGCCGGCCAGCGGCAACACGGCGTGCCGCGTCACGGTGGACATCCGCGTGCCGTCGCTCACCATCGAGAAGACCGCGGATGTCACCAACGCGACCCTCGGCAGCACGGTCACCTACACCGTGACCGCGAGCAACGTCGGGCTGACGTCCTTCGCGGCGGCGACCTTCACCGACTCCCTGACCGACGTCCTCGACGACGCGACATACAACGGCGATGCCGCGGCGAGCACCGGGACCGTGGGCTACTCCGGCTCGACGCTCACCTGGACCGGCGCGCTGGCGCCCGCCGCCTCGGCGACGATCACGTACTCGGTGACGATCGACACCCCTGACACTGGAGACGGTGGCCTTGACAACACCGTGACGTCGACGTCGACCGGGAGCAACTGCGCCTCCAGCTCGGTCGATCCGCGCTGCGAGGCGCACGTCGACGTCACGAACGCCGCCGCGCTGACGTTCACGAAGACGGCCGACGTCGCCTCGACCGTGGCCGGCGGAGTGGTCCAGTACACGGTCACCGCGGCCAACGCCACCGGTGCGCCGATCGGGGCCGACTTCACCGATCCGCTCCCGGGCATCCTCGACGACGCCACCTACAACAGCGACGTGGTGGCGAGCGCCGGTGACGTCGACGACAGCGGCACCGACATCGCCTGGACCGGCACCGTGCCCGCATCCGCCTCGGTCACCGTGACCTATTCGGTGACGGTCAACGCGCCGATGACCGGCAACCAGCTCCTCGTCGGCACGATCACCTCGACTTCACCCGCGACGAGCAACAACTGCCTGGCCGACAGCGGCGATCCCCGGTGCACCGACACCGTCCCGGTGGCGGCGTTGCTCCTCCACCAGAGTGCGGCCGAGACCACCGCGACGCCCGGTTCGATCGTGCACCTGACGGCGACGTACACCAACACCGGCCAAGTGCCGTACACCGGGATCTCGGTCGTGAGCCCACGCGCCGACACCTCCGACGACACGATCCCGACCGGCGACCAGACCGCGACGTCGGGCAGCATCGTGCGCACGTCGACGTTTGTGACGTGGACCGGAGACATCCCGGTCGGCGGATCGGTCACCATGCTGCGCACGCTCCGGGTGCAGAAGCCCGATCCCGGGAACAAGCTGATCCGGGCGACGATCCAGTCGAGCGCGCCGGGGAACAACTGTCCGACAGGCACCAGCGACCCGCTCTGCTCCTTCCTCGTCACCGTCGTGATCCCCGAGCTGACGATCACCAAGACCGCCAACACCCCGTTCGTCGTTCCTGGTGGGACGGCCACCTACACGATCGCGGTGCACAACACCGGTGAGACCGCGTACACCGACGCGACGGTCGCCGACACTCTCCTGGGAGTCCTGGACGACGCCACCTACAACGGCGACGCGTCGGCGACCGCCGGCTCCGTGTCGTACTCGAGTCCCGTGCTCACCTGGACCGGCGACCTCGCCGTCGGCGCCTCGGCGACGATCACGTACTCGGTCACCGCGCACAGCCCCGCCACCGCCGACAAGACGATGATCAACCCCGTGAGCTCGGACGTGGACGGCAGCACCTGTCCGCCGGCGAGCGGGAACACCGCGTGCCGCGCCACCGTGGTCGTGCTCACGCCGATCTTCTCCGTGACGTCGTCGGCGAACGCGGCGACGACCGTGCCCGGCGCGACGGTCACCTACACGGTCACTGCGACGAACGCCGGACAGGTGCCGTTCGGTGCCGCCACGTTCAGCGTGCCGCTGGCCGGCGTGCTCGATGACGCGACGTACTCGAGCGGCTCGGCCTCGGCCACCTCGGGCGCGGTCGGCGTGACCGGTGGGGTGCTCACCTGGACCGGCGCACTGAGCACGGCTTCGCAGGCAACGATCACCTACGCGGTGACCGTCGACGACCCTGTGCCCGGCACCGGGGACTTCCGGCTCCAGCAGACCGTGACCTCCGCGACCGCGGGCAGCACCTGTCCGTCGGGCGGCACCGACCCACGGTGCACCACGTCGGTCCCGATCGCGAGCCTCCACATCGCGGAGGGCGTGACGGTCGGCGGTGTGGACGCGACCACGGCGAAGCCGACGGACGTGGCGCACCCGACTCTCACGTTCACCAACACCGGCCAGGTCCCGTACGTCGGGATCGACATCGTCGCCACCTTCGCCGGGTTCATCGACGACGCGACGTACAACGGCGACGCGGCCACCAGCGACGGCAGCCTCCTCTTCGGCGAGAACGCCTCGATCACGTGGACGGGTGATCTCGCGGTGGGAGCATCGGTCACCGTCACCGGCTCGCTGACCGTCAACAACCCCGACACCGGCGACAAGCAACTCATCTCGGCCGTGACCACGACCGCAGCGGCGAGCAACTGCCCGATCGACGGCGCCGATCCGTCGTGTTCGATCGACGTGCATGTGCTCACCCCGGAGCTGACGATCACCAAGTCGGCCGACCAGGTGGTCGCGGGACCGGGCTCGACCATCGGCTACACGATCACGGTCGCGAACACCGGTGAGACGCCGTACACCGACGCCTCGGTGCGGGATGCGCTCGGCGGGATCCTCGACGACACGCACTACAACCATGACGCGACCGCGACCGTCGGTGACGTGAGCTACTCCGCTCCCGACCTGACGTGGACCGGCGATCTGACGGTCGGTGCGACCGCGACGATCAGCTACAGCATCACCGTCGACGACCCCGACCTGGGTGACAAGCTCGTCGAGAACCACGCCATCTCGAGCGACCTCGGCTCGACCTGTCCGACCGGGTTCGAGCCAGCCTGCTCGACCCTCGTGTTCGTGCTGGTGCCTCGCCTCGAAGTGTCGATCAGCACGGACCAAGCGTCGACACGGCCCGGCGAGACCGTCGGGTACACGATCACCGTGCACAACGCCGGCCAGACGCCGGCTGCGGGCGCCCTCGTCGCCACGGAGCTCTCGGGTGTGCTCGACGACACGCACTACGACCACGACGCCGACGCGACCAGCGGCGACGTGAGCTTCACCTCGCCCACCCTCACGTGGACCGGCGACGTCGGGATCGGCGACACCACGACGGTCACGTTCACGGTGACGGTCGACGACCCCGACACCGGGAACCACTCGCTCGCGGCCTCGGTCTCGTCGTCGGCACCGGGGAGCGCCTGCACCAGCGGCACGCCGTGCACCAACACCGTCGCCGTGCTCATCCCGGGCCTCGCCGTCTCCACCGTCGCCGATCGCGCCACCGCCACTCCGGGTGACGATGTCGTCTTCACCGTCACCGTCGCCAACACCGGCGAGACGCCGTACGTGGGCACGGTCGTCAGCACCGATCTGACGCGGATGCTCGACGACGCGACCGTCGACGGGTCGGTGAGCGCCTCGAGCGGCGTCGCCGAGTACACCGCGCCGACCGTGTCCTGGACCGGGACGCTGCCGGTCGGCGCGACCGCGACGATCACCTACCGCGTCACCGTGGAGAATCCCGACACCGGCAACAAGGTCCTGGTGTCGACCGTGGAGGCCGCAGCCGTAGGCAGCAGCTGCCCGGTCGACGGCACGAGTTCGGACTGCACCGCGACCGTGGACGTCCTGATCCCCGCGTTGACGATCGGCAAGTCGGCCGATGCACCCACGACGACGCCGGGCGGCACGGTCCAGTACACCATCGTGCTCACCAACACCGGCGAGACCCCGTACACCGGCGCGGCGATCGCGGACTCCCTGAGCGGTGTGTTCCCCGACTCCGTCTACAACGCCGATGCGACCGCGACCACCGGCGTGCTCGACTACGGCGCACCGGTGTTGACCTGGTCCGGCGACCTCGCGGTCGGCGCCACCGTCACCATCACCTATTCGGTCACCGTCAACGATCCCGACACCGGCGACAAGGCCATGACCAACGCGGTGACGTCGTCGGCTCCGGGGAGCACGTGCCCGCCAGGTGGGGGAGCACCGGCCTGTTCGGTGCTCGTACGGGTGCTCCTGCCCGAGCTCACGATCTCCCAGACCGCGGACCGCGCCACCGTCACCGCCGGCGGCTCGGTGGAGTACACGGTCACGCTGACGAACACCGGACAGACCGACTACGCGCCGGCCAGGTTCAGCGAACCGCTGACCGGCGTGCTCGACGACGCCGACTACGAGCACGACGCGGTCGCCAGCGTGGGGTCGGTGTCCTTCGACACCGACACGCTCGTGTGGACCGGCGCGCTCGCCCAGGGTGACACCGCCACCGTCACCTACACGGTCACGACCTTCTTCCCGGCAACCGGTAACCACGCCCTCACGAGCACCGTGGCGTCGACGTCACTCGGCGCCTCGTGCTCGGACGGCTGCACCAGTTCGGTCGCCGTCCTCGTACCGGCGCTCGAGATCACCAAGACCGCGGACGCCAGCGAGGTGGTCGCGGGTGGTCCCTTGCGGTACACGATCACTGCCACCAACACCGGCGAGGCGAACTTTCCGGCCGCAACCCTCACCGACTCGCTGACCGGCGTGCTCGACGACGCGGCATACGGCCACGACGCGGTCGCCGACACGGGTGCGGTCTCGTACGCGAGCGGCGTGCTGACGTGGTCCGGCGCACTTCCCGTCGGTGCGACGGCTGGGATCGACTATTCCGTGACCGCGGACGTCGACGACACCGGGAACGCGATCCTGGTCAACCACGTCGCCTCGACCTCGGTCGGCTCCAACTGCGGTGCCGGTGGCAGCGATCCCCGGTGCACCACGTCCACTCCTGTTGCGGCGCGCAGTATCACCCTCAGCGGCCTGACGCCGTCGTTCACGCTGAGCGGGCCGCCGAACAGCACGGTCGACGCCGAAGGCGCGGTGACGATGACGGTCACGACGAACAGCACGAGCGGGTACGCGGTGAGCGTCCTCGCGCAGTCGTCCTGGCTGACGAGCGCGACACCGGAGAACACCGAGAAGATCGCCATCGATCGCCTGCGAGTGCGGGAGACGGGCACGACGACCTTCCAACAGCTCCTGGCGGGGACCTCCAGCACCGTGCACGTGCAGCACGGCCCGTCGTCCGCCGGCGGCGACGCGGTCAGCAGCGACTACCGGGTGCACATCCCGTTCGTCCGGCCGGACACCTACTCGACGACCCTCGAGTACATCGCGAGTGCGACGTGACCGCGCGGCAACAGCTGGCGCGCCTGGCGGGCGTCGTGGTCGCGAGCGGCGTGGCCCTCGGGGTGCTCGTCCCCGCAGTGGCGTCGGCGGAGCCGACGACGCCTCAGCTGAGCATCAGCGTCGACAACGGACACACCGCGGCGCGGGCGGGTGACACGCTCACCTACACCGTCGTCGTCGACAACGTGGGCGCCGACGCGGTGACTGGGCTTCGCGTCACCCAGACCGTGCCGACCGGGCTCACCCTCGGATCGGCCGATGCGGGCGGAGCGAGGGTTGGCGGCGAAGTGGTCTGGTCGGTCGACGTCCCCGCCGCGGATCACGTCACGGTCCACACCACGATGGAACTCGGATCGACACCCGGTCGCCTCCGACGACTCGCGGTCGTCGCGTGCGCAGCCGCCGAGGATGCGACGACGCCCACGGTCTGCGCCTCGCATTCCGACCTCCTCCCGGCCGGAGCCGCAGTCCTGGCGCGCCGCGCCGCGGCCGCGTCCTCGGGCGCCGCCAGAGGCAATCGGGAGTGGGACGCGGTGCTCGCCCTGGTGGCGGTGGTCGCGGCGGCCGCGGCGACCCTCACCGTTGCACGACGCCGGTTGCTCACCCGCCGGGAAAGGGCGACGAGCCGCCCGTGATCGCGCTCGAGCCCTCGGCTCAGTTGCTCCCGATTCCGCGGTCGCGCGGCGGTGTCGCACCCTTTGCGTCGAGCACGGCACGAACCTGGTCGACGAGTTCCTGTTCACCGAACGGCTTCTGGAGCAGGGTCACGCCCTCGTCGGGCGCTCCGCTCGTCTCGAGCATGCCTCCGGTGTACCCCGAGACGTAGACCACGGGCAGGCCGGGTAGGCGTTCGTGCACCCGATCGACGAGCTCGCGTCCCGACATCTGTGGCATGACGACGTCGGTGAACAAGACATCACACGTGTGGTCTCCGAGCAATGACAACGCCTCGAGCCCGGTCGCCGCCTCGAGCACCCGGAACCCGTTGCGACGGAGCATCCGGACCGCGGCGGAGCGCACCGCCGGCTCGTCCTCCACGACGAGGATCGTCTCCCCGCCGCCCGGCTTCACCTTCGTGGGCGGTTCCGCTTCGCTCGTGGCGCGGACCGGCCCGAACGCGGGGAAGTACACGCGCGCCGTCGTGCCGAGCGCCGGGTCCGAAGTGAGCTGCACCATGCCGCCCGCTTCGGTGACGATCGCGTAGACCGTCGCCAGCCCGAAGCCGGCACCCTTTCCGGTGGCCTTCGTCGTGTAGAAGGGTTCGAAGGCGTGCGCGAGCACCTCGGGGGTCATGCCGGCTCCAGTGTCGCTCGCCGACAGCGTGACGTAAGGCCCCGCCTCGAGCGTGGAACCGAGCGGATCGGTGCGTTCGTCGACGATCGTCACTCCGGTCTCGATCGTCAGCGTTCCCCCGTGCGCCATGGAGTCGCGCGCGTTGACCGCGAGGTTGAGGAGCACCAGTTCCAGCTGGCCGCGGTCGGCGCGGATGTTCGGCAGATCCGGAGCGTTGCGTACCGCCATCGTGACCTCGGCGCCGAGCGTTCTTGACAGCAGCGTCCGCACGTTGGCGACGACCTCGTTCAGATCGAGGGGTTCCGGTCGGACCGTCCCGCGACGTCCGAAGATCAGCAACTGTCGGGTGAGGTCGGCGGCGCGTTCGGCCGCGATCCGGATCTGATCGACGTCGGCCCGCACACTCTCGTCGGGAACCGCGTCCATGACGAAGCTCGCGTAGTTGAGGATCACGGCGAACAGGTTGTTGAAGTCGTGTGCGATCCCGCCGGCGAGTTGCCCGAGCCCTTCGAGCCGCTGCGACTGGTGGAGCCGGTCCTCGAGTGCCTTCCGCTCGGCGGCGATGCGGATCCTCTCGCTGATGTCGCGGGCGATGGTCGACACGCCGGTGACGGACCCGGTGGAGTCGTGGATCGGCGAGACCGTCCAGGCGACATGGATCGGCGTTCCGTCGGCTCGTAGTCGCACCGTCTCGTATTCGTGGACGCGCTCACCGCGGGCGGCTCGCTCGATGACCGAGCGCTCTTCGTCCCGCAGCTCGGCGGGTACCAGGACCTCGATGTTCCGGCCGAGGACGGCGCTCGCCGCGTAGCCGTACATCTGCTCCGCGCCCGGGTTCCAACTCGTGATGGTTCCGTCCAGTCGTTTCGAGATGATCGCGTCCACCGAAGAGCTCACGATCGCGGCCCGCTGGCGTTCGGTGCCGTCGCGGATCGCGGCCGACACGAGCCGCCCGTCCTCGGTCTCGATGGCCGACAGCGAGATCTCGGCGGGGAACTCGCTGCCGTCCTTCCGGCGGGCGGCGAGTTCCATGCCCGCTCCCATCGGGCGGGGACGAGGGTCCGCGAAGTACCGGTCGCGGTGTCCGGGATGTACCGAACGGACCGCCGCGGGCACCAGGATCTCGACCGGCTGTCCGATCAGCTCGTCCCGGTGGTACCCGAACAGCGCTTCGGCCTGGGCGTTGACGAGCGCGATGATCCCGTCGCGACCGACGCCGACGATCGCGTCGGGTGCGGCCTCGAGCAATCCGCGGAACTTGGTCTCGGCGCGGTGGCGATCGGTGGCGTCACGGACCGCGGCCGCGAACAGATGCCCGTCCACCGTGTCGATGGCCGACAGCGAGATCTCGGCGGGGAACTCGCTGCCGTCCTTGCGCCGACCCGCCAGCTCGAGGCCGGCGCCCATCGGGCGAGGCTCGGGATCGGCGAAGTAGCGCGCGCGGTGCGCCGGATGTGCGCCCCGGGCCGCGGCGGGGACGAGGACCTCGATCGCCTGGCCCACGAGCTCTTCGCGCGGATAGCCGAAGAGTCGTTCGGCCTGTGCGTTGACGAACACGATCGCGCCCTCGTCGTCGACGACGAAGATGGCGTCGGGTGCGGCGTCGAGGAGCGCATGGTGACTGGCGACGCGCGGTGGTTCACTCACCGGTGCACCTGACTGTCCCATGACCGGTGGGCAATTCGCGGGCAGGCGCTCGAGCCGGAATTGTCAGCGTGTCAGACCCTGGTCGATCAAGTTGAGGCGGGTTGCCACTGCTACGGCCTCGAGCCGCGAGTTCGCCTGGAGCTTCGTGAGGATGTTGCGGATGTGGTTCCGAACGGTGTGCACGCTCACGAAGAGCTCGTCGACCATCTGGGAGGTCGAATGCCCTGCCGCCAGCAGCGCGAGGACTTCCTTCTCGCGGGCGGTGAGGTCGCTGCCGAGCGACGCCGCGCGTGGGCGGAGGTGTCGGGCCAGGTCGTCGACCAGGGTTCGGGGGACGCGGACCTCGCCCCGCACGACGGCGCGGATCGTCTCGATCAGCTCGTCGAACCGGCCCTCCTTGGCCACGAAACCGGAGCAGCCGGCCTCGAGTGCCTGGGCGAGGGTTGCGCCGCTCGACTGTCCGGTCAGCATCACGACTTCGGTCGCGGGATGCTCGGCCCGGATGCGTTCGGTCGCCTCGGCGCCGGTGCCGTCGGGGAGGCGGAAATCCATGACCATCACGTCAGGATGCTGCCGCCGAGCCTCCTCCACCGCCGCCGCGACCGAGCCCACGCATCCGACGACGACCATGTCGGGCTCGCCCGCGAGCGATCGGCGCAGGGTCTCGGCGACCAAGTCGTGGTCGTCGCAGATGAGTACTCGTGTCCGGCAGTCCCGGTCGGTCGCCACTCGGTTGCCTCCCCGCCGCCCTGCCGCCCTCGGCGCATCGCATGCCCGAACACACATCGGCACTGGACGAGGGTGAGTTGACACCTCCGCTCAGGGCAGCCTCACCCCCACAAGCGTCTCTCAGCGCGGGGAAGACCACGCTGAGTGACACAGGTTGGTCACGGCAACACTACTCACCCATGGCTTGGAGAACCGTCGGTCGGGCCCCAAGATGGCTCCATGACCGAAACGCCCTTCCAGGAGAGTGGCTCCCCGCCCGCCGTCGTGTCGGCGGACGACCTCGCCCGGGCGATCGTGACCGACGAGCTCGCGCTGTACTACCAGCCCATCGTCAGCCTCACGGATGAGACGCTCTCGGGCTTCGAAGCCCTGGTGCGCTGGCCGCACCCCGAGTTCGGGTTGGTGTGTGCGTCGACGCTGGTCACCGTGGCCGAGTCGTGTGGGCTGATCCGGGCGCTCGACGACTGGGTGCTGCGGACGGCGACCCGGCGGCTGGCGGCCTGGCAGGAGGATGTCCTGGTCACTCCCGGTTTTCGCTTGGCGGTGAACGTCTCGGGATCGGAGATGGACGGGGTCCGCCTGGTCGAGCGCGTCGCCGGAGCGATCGACGAGAGCGGCGTCGATGCACGCGGGCTCGTCATCGAGGTCACGGAGAGCTGCCAGATCGTCGACATCGAGGCCGCCCGGCGCAGCGCCGACGGGCTCCACGTGTTGGGGGTGGAGATCGCGCTCGACGACTTCGGCTCGCAGCACAGCACCTTCTCGCGGCTCAATTCGCTCCCGTTCGACGTGCTCAAGATCGACCGAGCGTTCGTCGTCGGATCGGAGTCCGAGGTCGGGCGCTCGTTCATCCGCGCGTTGGTCGAGCTGGGGAACGTCCTCGGCGCGCGCATCGTCGCGGAAGGCATCGAGACCGCCGAACAAGCGGCGCGGATGCGCGAGCTCTGTGCGCACGAGGGCCAAGGCTTCCTCTGGGCGCCCGCCGTGCCTCCCGGCGCCGCGGAAGCACTGCTCGCGACCGGGACCCTCCCCTCCCGCGACAGTTCGTCGTGGTGTCCGAAGCCGCTCTGCGCGGTCTGAGGTCGGCCGACGATGACGGAGGCCCACGAACGCGACCTGTCGACCCCGGGTCAGGAGTTCACCGGGTTCGGCTCCCGGCTGCGACCGTCGCGCCGGCTGCTCCTCGCCATCGTCACTGGCATGTTGTGTGGCGCCGTGCTCGTGGGGACGGCAATGGTGAGGATGGCCGAGCCGAACCGTGACCTCGCGGCGATCCGGCACCACACTTCGGTCGTGATCGATGCGCTCTCCCATTCGCATCAGGCGCTCGCGGCGGCGTCCGACAACCTGCGCCTCGCGCTTGCGAGTCCCGACGCCACGACGCGGGCGACGCTCATCGGTCGTTCCGCGTCGAGCAACGACCGCGCCGCGAGATACTGGCAGCAGTACGAGCAGGCGTCACTCGACCTCGCCGGGGAACCGGCGCTCAGGCACCGGGTCGGGACACTCAGCGCGCAGCAAGCCACCAGCGTCGCGCCGCTCCTGAGCGTCGACTCGTCGGACTCCGCGGCAATCGTCGCCGCAGAGGCAACGCTCGCGGAAGGCAACCGCGCCCGGCTGGTGCCGATGGAGACGATTCGCGCGCTCTACCATCATCGGCAGGTCGCGTTGCTCGCGAGCGTCGACGCGGGCTTCGGCAGCATGACCTTCGTCATGCTCGTCGTGTTCGGGCTCCTCACGCTGCTCTGGGTCCCCATCGTGTACATCACGATGCGCGGGGCGGTCGCCGAGGAACGGGTGCTGCGCGCGTCGATGGAGGAGCGCGAGGCCGACACGCGCCGCGCGCATCTCGAGACGCAGATGCAACGCGCACTCGAGATGGCCCGGAGCGAGGAGGCCGCGTACACGGTGATCGCCGAGGCACTCCGGGCCTGCTCCGAGCCGTCACCGATCGGAGAGTTCCTGGTCGCCGATTCGAGCCGGGCGCACTTCCGTCAGGCGTCGGCGACCGGCGGTGACGGCCAAGGGCCCGGGTGCGGCGTCGCGGGACCGGGCGACTGTCCGGCCACGAACAGCGGGCAGACGCACGTCTTCCCGAGCAGCGCACGGATCGACGCATGCCCGCAGCTACGGGACCGTCCGGATGGTGCCTGCTCGTCGGTGTGTGTGCCCGTCGGCATCGGCGGGCGTTCGATCGGAGTCCTCCACGTCGTCGCGGCCGACGGCGACCCACCCGATGACACGACGGTGGGGCACCTCGAGCTCGTCGCCCGCAAGGCGGGAGAGCGCATCGGCATGCTCCGGGCCTTCGCCCGGACCGAGGTGGAAGCGCGAACCGACCCGCTCACCGGGCTCTTGAACCGTCGCAGCCTCGAGAATCGGGCTCGCCGCTTCGGCGAAGAGGGCACCGCGTATGCGGTGGCGTTCGCCGATCTCGACCACTTCAAGGCGCTCAACACGGCCCACGGTCACGAGACGGGTGACCGGGCCCTGCGAATCTTCGCGCGCGCGCTGCGGGACACCATCAGGCCCGACGACGTTCCAGCCCGATGGGGCGGGGAAGAGTTCGTCGTGCTGCTTCCGGAGTGTGGCCTCGCCGACGCCCACCTCGTGGCGGAGCGCCTCCGTGATCGTCTCGCCCGGGTCCTCGGGAAGGGCGACACGCCGCCGTTCACCGTCAGCATCGGCCTCGCCGGTGCCGAACCCGGCGTCCCGTTCACCGAGATCGTGGCGCGGGCCGACCGGGCGCTCCTGCGCGCGAAGCGCGGTGGGCGCGATCAAATCGTCGTCTCCGAGCCCGACTCCGACGACGACGCCGCCGACCACGTGATCGCCTCAGCGCGTCGGACACTCGCCGCGCCCGGAGTTCCCGGCAGGGATCCGCGTCCTGCCGCCACGGCGAGCAGCGGGGCCTGACGCGTCCGTCAGCGGTCGAGAACCTCTCGGATCCGGGCCAGGAGCGCCGGCTCCGAGAAGGGCTTCTGGACGAGCTCGATGCCGTCGTCGGTCACACCGCGGGCGCTCAGCGCCGGTCTCGCGTGTCCCGACATGAAGAGCACGAGCAGATCCGGGTTGCTCGAGCGCAACTTCTCGGCGAGCTCGCTGCCCGCGATCTGGGGCATGACGACGTCGGTGAGCAGCAGATCGACGTCGCCACCGTGCTCGCTCATCAGTGCGCACGCCTCGCCGGCGGTCGCCGCCGTGTGGACCGCGTATCCGCCCCGCACGAGGATTCGACGCGTGAGCTCCCGCATCGCCTCGTCGTCTTCGACGACCAGGATCCCCTCGTGGCCTCCTTCGGCGACCCGGATCGGCGCCGATCGCGACGACACCGCTTCGCCGTCGACAGCGGGAAGCAGCGCGCTCACCATGGTGCCGAATCCCACCTCGGAGGAGATGGAGGTGTGGCCGCGCGCCTGGGTGACGATGCCGCGCACTGTCGCGAGCCCCAGCCCGGAGCCTTCGCCGGCGGCCTGGGTCGTGAAGAACGGATCGAACGCGTGGTCCTTGACCGCCTGGTCCATGCCGGTGCCGTTGTCGCTGACGCTGATGCGCACGTAGCGGCCGGGTTCGAGTCCAGGATGGGCGTCGAGCTGTTCCTCGGCGACGGTCTCGTTGCGGGTCACGATGCGCAACGTTCCGCCGTTCGGCATCGCGGCACGAGCGTTGACGGCGAGGTTCACGAGCACCTGCTCGACGTGCCCGGGGTCGACCGAGACGATCCACAGTTCGGGATCGAGATCGGTGTGCAGCTCGATGTCCTC
This sequence comes from Acidimicrobiia bacterium, assembly GCA_036502765.1. GTDB lineage: Bacteria > Actinomycetota > Acidimicrobiia > IMCC26256 > DASPTH01 > DASUAS01. The sequence goes on from DASXXX010000110.1 coordinate 28,708, forward strand.
GCCGATCGTGCGGGTGAGGAGCGCCTCGATGTCGGCGACGATCTCGTTCACGTTCAGGCGTCGGGGCTGGACCATCTCCCGACGGGCGAACAGGAGCAACTGGCGCACGAGCTGGGCCGCGCGTTCAGAGGCGCGCTCGATCTGCGCGATGTCTCGCCGCGCGGATTCCCACTGGGTGGCGTCCGGCCCGTCGGTCGCGTTCGCGAGCACCTCTCGCACGAACGCCGCATAGTTCATGATGACGCCGAGCAGGTTGTTGAAGTCGTGCGCGACCCCACCGGCGAGCTGGCCCAGGCTCTCGACGCGGCGGGCCTGCTCGAGCTCGACCTCGAGGGCGACGTTGGTCTCCTTGAGATGCCGGCTTGCTTCTGCGACTTCTGTCCGGCGTTGCACGATCTCACCGGCCAACCGCTCGAGGTCGTTGCCGGAAGGTGCTCGGACTTCCGCGGTGTCGGCGTGGCTGAGCTTCACGAACGCGGTCACGTTCTCGACCTGGTGCAGGATGAACTGCAGTGAACCGTCGTCGGCGATGACCGGGATGTTCGCCGGACTCCAGTACCGCTCCTCGAACTCGCCGTCCGGTCGCCGCACGTCGTGCCGAGCGAGCGCCATCTGGTCGGTGACGCGCCCGGCGGCCACCCGCATCAGCGAGGCTCGCATCGTCTGACCGCTGTTCGATGCCGGATCGTCCGGGTTGTCGGGGAAGACATCGAACACATGACGACCGACGATCTCGTCCCGGACGGTCATGGTGGACTCGAGGTACAGGTCCGTCGCCGCGACGATGTTCCAGGAGGGATCGAGGATCAGACAGCGAGCGGGCAGGGACCGGAAGATGGCCTCGAAGTCCGGGGCCACATCGACTGGATCTTCGCTCACGGAGCTCCGATCGCGACCGCCACACCGTCAACTGTTGCGTCGCATGGGCGCCATGGCGGGCGAGATACGACCTAACAGAACACACATTCGGGCCGGTGGCAAGGGGGACAGAACACACATTCGGGCCGGTGGCGAGGAGGTTGGTCGGTTCGGGTGTCGCCGATGTCACGCTGCCCAGGGAGCTCGTCCTGCGGGCCGCAGTCGCTACGGTGATCCGATGGCCGACGACCAGTCCGACGACTACCGCGACGAGCTGCCGGCCGATCTCGACGTCACCGGCTACGTCGGTCCGTACCTCTTTCCGCCCATGCGCCGCCGACGCATCCCGGCCACCATGTACCTCGTTCTCGCCCTCCTGTGCCTGGGCGGGTACGCGCTGTCGTCGAACGTCGGGCTGCTCGCCGCCGCGATCGTCCTCGCACTCATCGCCGCGTACCACTATGTGTGCGCGTGGCCGCTCGACATCGACCAGACCGAAGCCCTCCTGATCGCGTCGCGCGCCGTGGGCTTCGCGGTCGGTCACTCGAGCGCGCAGCTCGCGTGGCACGGCCTGCGCTCGCGTCCGGTGTGGCGCATCCTCCTCTACAGCGCCGACGAACCGCCCACCATGCGCGGCCTCGTGCAGGTCGATGCGGTCGACGGCGCGGTCATGGGCGAGTACACAGAGCCGAACCCCGAAGACTGGTCGAAGTACGGCCTCGAGGACACCGCGTTCGCGGACTGACGGTCCTCGGCCGCGAGGGCTCCTCGAGGTGGAGACCTGAGCGGCCCGCTGGGCAGGCGGAGGGCGGGGAGGGGCAGGGACTCCCGTTCTTCGACGCCCGCCACGGCGGGCCTACGAGTCACAACGTGACCCACGCCACTCCTATTCCACCCTGGCGCGACTCCGAAAGCTGCTACCCGGAGAGGCTCGCCTGCACCTTCGCCACCAGATGCGACGGCACCGGGTCGTAGTGCGAGTGCGACGCCTGGAACCGGCCCCGCCCGCCGGTCATCGACCGCAGGTCGATCGTGTAGCGCAGGACCTCCGACGTCGGCACCAGCGCCACCACCTCCACCTCGCCGTTGCCCGCCGCGCTCGAACCCTGGATGCGACCCCGCTTGGAGTTGAGGTCGCCCATGATGTCGCCCTGGTGCGACTCGGGCGCGAGCACCACCAGTTCGCTCACCGGCTCCAGCAGGATCGGCTCGGCCTTGGCCATCGCCTCCTTGAAGCCGATCGACCCGGCCATCTTGAAGCTCATCTCCGACGAGTCGACCGAGTGGTACTTGCCGTCGAAGCACGTGACGCGCACGTCGACGACGGGGAACCCGAACACGCCGCCGTGCTCCATCGTCTCGATGACGCCCTTCTCGACCGCGGGGATGAACTGGCGGGGGATCGCGCCGCCCACGATGTGGTCGACGAACTCGAAGCCGCCGCCGCGCCCGAGCGGCTCGACCTTCACGAACGCCACGCCGAACTGCCCGTGGCCGCCGGTCTGCTTCTTGTACTTGCCCTCGGCTTCCGCCTCGTGGGTGATCGTCTCGCGGTAGGCGACCTTCACGTCCTCGGTCTCGACCTCCACGCCGAGCTTCGAGTGCAGACGCGCGAGCGCGATGCCGAGGTGCGTCTCTCCCTGACCCCACAGCAAGGTCTGATGGGTCTCGGGGTTGCGCTCCAGCTGCAGTGCGGGGTCCTCGTCGAGCAGACGGTGGAGCGCGTTCGCGAGCTTGTCCTCGTCGCTCTTCGACCTGGCGCGGATGGCGACCGCGAGCACCGGTGCCGGCGGCTCGAACCGCTCCACCTCGAACTCGGCGCCGCGCGCGCCGAGCACGTCGCCGGTGGTGGTGTCGGCGAGCTTGGCGACGGCGGCGATGTCGCCCGCGGGCACCTCCGACACCGACTCCTGTTCCTTGCCCCGCATCACCGAGAGCTGGTGGAGCCGCTCGTCGTGCATCGTGCGGCCGTTGACCAGGGTGGCGTCGGCCTTGACCGTGCCCTGCAGCACCTTGAACAGGTTCACGTGCCCGACGTAGGGGTCGACGATGGTCTTGAACACGAACGC
>DASXXX010000111.1:0-7658 GCA_036502765.1 Acidimicrobiia bacterium
ACGAAGGTACCTGATGTGCGGGTCGCGCCCGTGCCCGACTAACTTGCGCCCTGCCATGGGCTCACTGATCAAGAAGCGCCGCAAGCGCATGCGGAAGAAGAAGCACAAGAAGCTTCTCAAGAAGACGCGCTGGCAGCGCCGTCAGCAGGGCCGCTAACCCTTCCTTCTCGCTTTTGGCGTGGACGGCCCGCGATAATCGCGGGGTAGCCACGCCGAAACGTTGGATTGGGTGAGGGTCAGCTCGACAGGCGGACGCCGCGGCTGACGCTCGTCGTGCCGACCACCGGCACGCGCAGGCGACGGCTGACCGCGTCGACCAACGCCGGAAGTCTCCGCGCGTCGGCGACGGGCACCACGTAGGCCGAGCCGCTGCCCGCGAGCAGCGCGGGGGCACCGGTGGCCGCCTCCAGCGCGTTCCGGAACTCGACCAGGCGCGGCTCGAGCGCCTCGGCCGCGGGCTCGAGGTCGTTGACCAGTTCCTCGATCACCGGGGCCAGCCGTCGGGGCGCGGGCACCACCCGCTGTGACTGCGGACCGCCGAGCTTGTCCCACGCCTTGTAGACGTCGGGGGTCGACAGGCGGAACGGCGGGATGGCCACGACGAAGGCGAGGCCCGTCGGCACCGCCACCGGCTCGATGATCTCGCCCCGCCCGCGCATCCACGCCGCGCCGCCCTGCAGGCAGAACGGCACATCGGACCCGACCTCGGCCGCGAGCGCGAGCACGCCCGCGTCGTCGACGTCGATGTCGAGGAGCTGGCGCACCGCGAGCAGCGCGGCGGCGGCGTCGGCCGACCCGCCACCGAGGCCACCACCGGCCGGGATGTGCTTGCGCAGCACGAGCCGCACGCCGTGACCCGACCGTCCGGCGCGCACCATCAGCTTCTCGGCCGCGATGAACGCGAGGTTGCGGTGGTCCGACGGCACGTCCTCGCCCACCTCGACGCCCGACACCTCCACCTGCACGCCACCCGGCGCCGGTACCGCGAAGACCTCGACCACGTCGTGGGGCTGGCCCAGGGAGATCACGAGCGACTCGAGCTCGTGGTACCCGTCGCGCCGGCGACCCAGCACGCGCAGCGTGAGGTTGAGCTTCGGATACGCCGTGGCGCGGACGCGGGCCAGTCTCATCACGCGGCTTCGGCCTCCGCCGCGCTGCGGGCCACGGCGGCCCAGTCGTCGAGGCCGAGCGCCTCGGCCCGCGCCGTCGGCGCGACGCCCGCAGCTTCCAACACGTCGGGCGCGGCGTCGCCGAGCACCGGCGCGAGCGAGCGACGCAGCATCTTGCGGCGCTGGCCGAACCCGGCCCGCACGAGCGTGAACAGGTCGTCGGCCGACGGCACGCTCACCGGCGGCTCCGAGCGCCGGCGCAGTCGCACCAGCGCGGAGTCGACCTTGGGCTTGGGCACGAACACCGTCGGCGGCACCAGGCCCACGACCTGCGCTTCCGCGAAGTACGCCACCTTCACCGACACCGCGCCGTACTGGGCGTCGCCCGGGCCGGCGGCGAGCCGCTCCCCCACCTCGCGCTGCACCATCACCAGGATGCGCTCGACCGCGTCGGCTTCCTCGAGCAGGCGCACGACCACGGGCACCGCCACGTTGTAGGGCAGGTTCGACACACACGCACGAGGCGACGGTGCCGGCGCGAGCAGCGCGGTGAGATCCGCGGTCATGGCGTCGCCGTGCTCGACCCGCACACGACGCTCGACGTCAGGACCTTCGTCGGCGACGACGGTCCGCAGCACGGCGGCGAGGCGGTCGTCGAGCTCGAGTGCGACGACGTCGTGACCTGCGTCGAGCAACGCCAGGGTGAGCGATCCGAGCCCGGGCCCGATCTCGAGGACCGGCGCGGCCGCGGGGAGATCGGCGAGGGCGACGACCCGGCGCGCGGTGTTGGGGTCGACGAGGAAGTTCTGGCCGAGGCTCCGCTTGGGGTGGAGCCCGTGCGCGTCGAGCAGCGCGTGCACCGTCGCCGGTGTGAGCAGAGCCATGGAAGGTGGAACCTACAAGGTCGGCGTCAGCCGTCCCGTACGAATCACATGCTCCACTGCGGCCAGTGGAGCACGTTGTTCGCACATCCCCACGGGTCCCAACCGAGATCCTTGTAGATGCGCATGCCCACGATGATCTGCTGCTCGCGGGTGGCGAGGCCGGCGTTGGGGGCGAACTCGTCACCGCCGTAGCCCTTCCAGGTGCCCCGGAAGATGCCGAGCCCGCCGTCGAACGCGTTCGAGGCAGGAGCGCTGTCCACGGTGTCCCAGCGTCCGCCCGACTCGCACGTGGCCAGCTCGTCCCACTTCGGGTTGGCGTAGCTGCCGATGCCGATGATCTTCGGCGTCGGCTCGACCGTCGGCACCTCCGACACCACCTGCTTGTCGCCCTTCTGGCCGTTCTCGACCAGCTGGCGGTAGGTGACGGTCATGGTGCCGTTCGCGCCGTCCTGGATCACACGGGTCTGACCGATGGGCAGGGTCGGATCGTCCTGCTGCACGGTGTCGAACTCGATCGGCCGCGTGGTCTTCGACGTCTCGGCGCCGACGCGCACGACCGCGACCTGGTCGCCGTCGTGGAGCACGGTGTCGGGCGACGGGATCGCGTAGTCGTCGCCCACCAGCTTCACGTTGTACGACTGCAGCAGTTCGTCGACGGTGCGCGACGGCGAGTCGAACGTGACCTTCTGGTCGTCGATGGTGAGCGAGCCGCTGACACGCGTGCGGTACACGACCGTGGCGCCGGCCGCGAGGCGACCGGGTTGGTTGCGCACCGCGGTGAGCTTGTTGAGGTGCAGCTGCTTGGCCAGCTTGTCGGCGCTGGTCTCGACGGTGCGGATGTTGCGCACGCTCCCGTTGATGTCGACGGTGACGGGGAACGCGCGCACCACGTCGACGTGGATACCGTCGTGCAGCGCGCTCGCCGCGGCGGGGACGACGACGTCGCCCTGGCCGAGCTCCACGTGCGCAGCGGTGAGCAGTGCACCGACCGAGTCGGCGTCGGTGCGCACCTGCTCGCGGGTGCCGTCGACCACGAGCGTGACCTGGGAACCCGACGGCGCGGTGGCCTGCTGGGCGATCCAGGCGCCCCCGAGCGCGGTGAGCACCACCAGGACGGCGACCCCGAGCACGCGGGGCGCCGGGAGGAAGCGGGTGCGGCGCCGGCGCCGGGGCGGGGTGCCGGCGGGCGGCCCCTCCTCCAGCAGCTCGGTGACCGGCGGGAGCTCCTCGAGGCTGGGGAGCGGCAACCAGGTGGCAGCGTCGTGGGGTTCGGCCCGGGCCGGCGACGGGGCCGAACTGGCCTCGGCCACCGCGAGCGCCTCGGCCACGACCGCTTCCGCCTCGGCCACAACCGCGGCCTGGTGTTCAGGGTGTGGGTCGAGGAGGGCGTGGACCGACGGGAGGCCTTCGACATCGGGCAGCGGCAGCCACGCGGCGGCGTCGTGGGGTTCGGCGCGGGCGGGCGACTGCGACACCAGCCCTTCGAGTGTCGCTTCGAGTGTCGCTTCGAGGGACGCCTCGATCGCGGGCAGGTCGATGTCGTCGGGCTGGGCTTCGGATGCCGGCGCCGGGGCGACGATGCCGCCACCGTCGAGCAGCACCTCGATCGACGGGAGGCCGTCGGGATCGGGCACGGGGAACCACGCCGACGCGTCGTGCGGTTCCGCGCGCGCGGGCGACGGTCCGATCGAGCGCGCGACGTGCGCGGGCAACGCGGGACGTTGCCGTGATGAGTTCGCCCGTCCACCCGGCCCACGGCCGGGAGGACGCTGTAGCTGCTCGGTGATGTGATCAGCCCTCTGCGTCGGCGTCGATCGGTCTGGGTCGCCCGAGTAGCGCTTCCACCCGCTTCGGAGACGAGAGACCACGGTAGTCAACGACGCCCGGCGGGCGCCCGATCCCGCCCCTGACCTGCGGTGATCGGGCCGCGGAGTCAGCCGAGGCGGAAGACGGCGGCGGCGTTTCGACTCGTGGCCGCCGCGACCTCCTCGACGGGGCGGTCCATCGCGGCCGCGAGGGCGACCCCCACGTCGACCACCCACGCGGGACGGTTCGGCTTGCCGCGGTGGGGCACCGGCGCGAGGAACGGCGCATCGGTCTCCACCAGCACGCGGTCGAGTGGCGCGAGCGCGGCCGCGGCGCGCACGTCGTCGGCGTTCTTGAACGTCACGATCCCGCTGAAGGAGAGGTGCGCGCCGAGGTCGAGCGCGCGCCGCGCTTCATCGGGGCCACCGGTGAAGCAGTGGAAGACGGTGCGCGCGGGTACGCCCGCGTCCTCGAGCGCCGCGAAGGTGTCGTCCCACGCGTCGCGTGAGTGGATCACGAGCGCGCGGTCGAGTTCGTGGGCGAGGTCGATCTGCGCGCGGAACGCGACCCTTTGCTCGTCGCGCGCCGAGTGCTCGTAGAAGAAGTCGAAGCCGGCTTCGCCGATGCCGGCCACCACGTCGGCGTGGTCCCGGGCGAGGGCCACGAGCTCGTCCCACTGCTCAGCCAGGTGGGAGGCGTCGTGGGGGTGGAGCCCGACGGTGGCCCGCACCTCGGGGTGGCGCTGGGCGACCTCGACCGCCCGGCGGGAGCTCTCGAGGTCGGTCCCCACGCAGATCAGGGCCTCGACTCCGGCGGCATGGGCATCGGCGATGGCCGTCTCGGGGTCCTCGACGGGCTCGGCGGAGTTGTCGGTGCCCTGACCGTCCGCCCCAACCCACCCCAGGTGGCAGTGGCTGTCGACCCAGACGGGCCCGGTCACGAGGGGCTCGTCACTGCTCGGCGGGAGCACTGGCCTCGATCCGGGGGAAGAGCGGGGCGCCCTTCTCCAGCGGGGCCCCGGCGGTCAGGCCGCCCCATGCCGCCGCCTCCGGGAGCCGCTGCTCCTCGGGCGTGCCGGTGAGGCCGAGGCGTCGCCACAGCTCGCCGGCCGCACGCGGGATCAACGGCGACGCCAGCAGCGCGACCACGCGCAGCGCCTCCAGGCAGTCGCCCAGCACCGCCGCGACCGCGGCGGCGTCGCCCGCCTTGTGGAGCGCCCACGGCTGCTGGTCCTCGATGTAGGAGTTGGTGTGACGGATGAGCTCCCACACCGCGCCGAACCCGCTCGCGTAGTCGAGCTCTCCCATGCGCGCGGTCAACGTGCCGAACGCGGTGGCTGCCTGCTCCACGAGCGGTCCGTCGGCGCGCGCGCTGGGCACGACACCGTCGCAATAGTTGACGGCCATGTTGAGGACGCGGTTGGCGAGGTTGCCGAAGTTGTTGGCGAGATCCGCGTTGTAGCGCGCGACCATCGCCTCGTAGCTGAAGTCGCCGTCGGGACCGAAGCGCTGGTCGACGAGGAAGTGGTAGCGGAAGCCGTCGACGCCGAACTCGGCAACCAGGTCGGCGGGCGCGATCTGGTTGAGGCGCGTCTTGCTCATCTTCTCGCCGCCGACGAGGAGGTAGCCGTGCGCGAACACCGACTGCGGCGGCGCCTCGCCCGCGGCCAGCAGCATCGCGGGCCAGTACACCGCGTGCTGCCGGAGGATGTCCTTGCCGATGAGGTGGTAGTTCGCCGGCCAGTAGCGGTCGAACTGCTCGCGGTCGTCGGGATAGCCGACCGCGGTGCAGTAGTTGATCAGCGCGTCGAACCACACGTAGGCGACGTGACGTTCGTCCCACGGCAGCGGGATGCCCCATGAGATCGACGTGCGGCTGATCGAGAAGTCGAGCAGCCCCTGCTTGATCAGGCCGAGGACCTCGTTGCGCTTCCCCCCCGGCAGCACCGCCTCGGGATGCTCCTCGTAGTGCGCGAGCAGCCGGTCCTCGTAGCGCGAGAGGCGGAAGAAGTAGTTCTCCTCGGTGACGTGTTCGACGACCGTGCCGTGGATGGGGCAGCGCTGGCCGTCGTCGAGCTCGTCCTCCTTGTAGTAGAGCTCGCAGCCCACGCAGTAGAGGCCCTCGTAGCTGTCGAGCTCGATGTCGCCGGAGTCGTAGACCCGCTGGAGGAACTCCTGCACCGCCCGCTTGTGTCGCAGCTCGGTGGTGCGGATGTAGTCGTCGTAGGTGATGTCGAGCTCGTCCCACGCGGCGCGGAAGAGCGCGCTGTTGCGGTCGGCCCACTCCAGCGGGGTGGTGTCGTGTGCCTCGGCGGCCCGTTGGATCTTGAGGCCGTGCTCGTCGGTGCCGGTGAGGAACACGACGTCGTCGCCCCAGAGCCGTCGCCACCGGGCCAGGACGTCGGCCGCGACCGTCGTGTACGCGTGCCCGATGTGGGGCGCGTCGTTCACGTAGTAGATGGGCGTGGTGACGTAGAACGGCGTCGACATGGTGTCGTCCACCCTATTTCGCCAGGTTGCGTCACTCAGCCGCGTATAACGCGGTCAGGTGACGCAACCTCGAGGGGGTCAGGGGCGCTTGGGCTTGAGGCGGGTGGCGGCGTCGTAGGTGCGGCGACGAGGGACGCGGAGGTCGCGGGCGACGCGTGCCGCGGCGTCGCGCGTCGACAGGCCCTCGGCCAGCGCGGCGGTGACGTGGGCGTCGACCTCGTCGTCGTTTGCCTCGGGCGCCGGAGGTGCCGTGGCCAGGACGATCACGTGCTCGCCGCGCGGTTCGGTGAGCTCGACGTGTCCGACGGCCTGCTCGAGCGGCCCGCGCCACACCTCCTGGTGGACCTTGGTGAGCTCGCGGGCAACGGCGACCTCACGCAGCGGCCCGCACGCGGAGAGCAGTTGGGTGAGGGTGGCGTGGACGCGCCGGGGCGACTCGTAGAGGACCACCGTGCGTGCCTCGGGCACGAGCGCGGCGATGCGGTCTCGCCGCTCGCCGCCGCGCCGCGGGAGGAACCCTTCGAACACGAAGCGGTCGGTCGGGAATCCGGACAGCACCAGCGCCATCAGCACCGCACTCGGACCGGGCACGACGTCGACGGTCAGCCTGGCGTCGAGACACGCGCGCACCAACCGCTGGCCCGGGTCCGAGATCCCCGGCGTCCCCGCGTCGGTGACGTACGCGACGCACCGTCCGTTGCGCACCGCATCGACGACCCAGTCGGCGCTCTCCTGCTCGTTGTGCGCGTGCACCGAACGCAGCCGTCCCGCGGCAGGAATGGCCGAGTGGGTGAGCAGCGCGCGCGTGCGGCGCGTGTCCTCGGCCGCGATCACGTCGGCGTCGCGCAGGGCATCGAGGGCGCGCGTCGACAGATCACCGAGGTTGCCGATGGGCGTGGCGACGAGCACCAGTTGGCCGGCCTGATCGTCGTTCACGTCTTGATGGCTCGCTCGCTGCCGCTCGCTCACGTTCGCAGTTCCACCCGGTCGCCGGTGCGCAGCTGCCAGCGTTCGAACGCGCCCGCGTGCGCCTCGATCGCGAACGCGGCGCGGTGCACGTACGGCGACACCCGCCACGGCGGGAGGCTCACCGTCCGCAGCACGACACCCTCAGTGTCGCAGAACGCGACGTCGATCGCGAAGCGCATGCGCGCGGTGTGCACGTTGCGACACGGGCGCAGCACGAGCGCGCCGTCGAACGCGTCGCGCCCGAGCAACCCGCGCCGACGCGCGCGCGCCGTGTCGGCCAGCTCGACTGCCGCCAGCACGTCACCGTCGCGCACGAGCCATGACATCCAGCGCGCTCCGTCACACGTTGAAGCGGATCTCGAGGACGTCGCCGTCGACGACCTCGTAGTCCTTCCCCTCGA
>DASXXX010000112.1:0-3946 GCA_036502765.1 Acidimicrobiia bacterium
CACGTGCACGACGCCGTCCTCGTCGTTCCACGGCGTCCCGATGTAGGGGTGCAGCGCCTCGATGTCGTCGGTGGCCTCGTCGGCGAGGACGAGGATCGCCTCCTCGACGTCGGGGAAGTACTGGTAGAAGGTCGCGGGCGACGTGCCGACCTCACGTGTGATGTCGACGACGCGCAGGCCGAGCGCGCCCCGTTCCTCGAGCAGCCGGGCGGTGGCGTCGAGCAGCCGGCGGCGCGTCTTGTGCGCGCGCGCACCGATGATCCGGCCGTCGGAGGCAAGTGCTGGCTCGGTCACTGCATCGGTCACTGGCCGTCGACGCTAGCGGAGTCCGGGAGTTTCTGACGACCTGTCAGGTGCCGTGGACCGCTTCCGGTACCGGGGCTTCGGACACCAGCCGGCGCAGCACCGCGCCCACTTCGGCCGGGGCGAGACGGCGCCCCTCGTCGACCGACGGACCGCGGCTCCAGCCGTTCATGACGCACACGTCGCCACCCGCCATCTCGAACGCGCGGCCGGTGACGTCGCAGTCGCCGCTGCCCAGCCACACCACGAAGGGCGACACGTTGGCGGGGTCCATCACGTCGAAGCCGGTCTCCGGCTTCTTCATCATCTCCGGCATCCCCTGCTCGGTCATGCGGCTGCGCGCCGACGGCGCGATCGTGTTGGCGAGCACCCCGTAGCGACCGAGCTCGGCCGCCGCGTTGATCGTGAGCGCGGCGATACCAGCTTTGGCGGCGACGTAGTTCGACTGTGCGATGGATCCGCGCAGCCCCGCGCCCGACGACGTGGTGACGATGCGCGCCGCGCGCGTCCGCTCGGCCTTGCTCTCGTCGCGCCAGTAGCCGATCGCGTGGCGCACGGGACAGAAGACACCGCGGAGGTGCACGCGGATGACCGCGTCCCACTCGTCCACCGACATGTTCACGAGCATGCGGTCGCGCACGATGCCGGCGTTGCACACGAGGGTGTCGAGGCCGCCGAACGTGTCGATCGCCTGTGCGACGAGACGACCGGCGCCGTCCCAATCGCTGACGTCGTCGCCGTTGACGACGGCCTCACCACCCGCGGCGACGATCTCGTTCACGACGTCCTGCCCCGGCGACTCGTCGGTGGCGTCACCGGTCAACGACGCGCCCAGGTCGTTCACGACCACCTTGGCGCCCTCGGCCGCGAACGCCAACGAGTGGGCGCGGCCCAGCCCTCGCCCACCGCCGGTCACGATCACCACGCGTCCGTCGCAGATCCCCATGGTTCCCCCGTCAGAGAGCGGTCAGAGCATCGCGGCGACGGCCTCGGCGTGCTCGTCGCTGTTGCCGAAGTGGGTGTCGAGCACCACCGCGCGCTTCCAGAAGCGCTGGGCGTCGACCTCCCACGTGAACCCGATGCCACCGTGCACCTGGATGCCCGACTTCCCGTTGGCGATGGCGGCGTCGCCGGCCAGGATCTTGGCCGCGGCGGCCGCGCGCACGGGGTCGTCGTCGCTGCGGCCGTCGAGCGCGACCGCGGCCGCGTACACCGCTGCGCGCGCCACCTCGGCGCGCACGAGCATGTCGGCACACAGGTGCTTGACCGCCTGGAACGAGCCGATCACCTTGCCGAACTGCTCGCGTTCCTTGGCGTACGCGGTGGCGAGCTCGGTGGCGCGGAGCGCGACGCCGAGTTGTAGTGCACTGGTGAGCACGATGCCGACGAGGCGGGCGCGCTCCGCTGCGGCGGCGTCGGCGATCAGGTCGCCCGCGGCGACGTCACCCTCGACGATCGCGAGCGGGGTGAGCGCGTCGACGGGACGTTCGACCGGGCGGGTCGTGACCGCCGCGAGGTCGATGCGGTGCACGCCGTCGTCGGCGAGCGTGTAGAGCGCGTCGAGGTCGGCGGGGTGTTCGAGCATCGACACGGGCGTACCCGGCTCGAAGCGCCCGACGATCGCTTCGCCGGTGGCGGCGCCGTCGATCCACGGCGCGGCGAGGAAGGTGGCCACGAGCGGGCCGGGCACGAGCGCGCGCCCGAGCTCCTCGAACACCAATGCCGCCTCCGACACGCCGAGCTCGAGGCCACCGTCGGCCTCGGGGAGCGTGATGGAGAACACGCCCGTCTCACCCAACTCCTGCCAGCGGGCGCGGTCGAGGTGACCGGCGGCTTCGATCTCGCGCACGGTGTCGAGAGGGAAGCGACCGTCGAGGAACGCACGCACGCCCTCTTGCAGTGAGACCTGATCGTCGGTGAGCTCGAAGTCCATGGCCCGTCAACGATCCTTCGGAAGGCCGAGCACGCGCTCGCCCACGATGTTGCGGTTCACCTGGGACGTGCCCGCGGCAATGGTCATCGAGATCGCGTAGAAGCGCGCGTGCACGTGACGCCCGGTCGGGAGCTCGCTCACGTCGTCGAGCGACAGCGACGCGCGGTCGAGGAGGCGCATGGTGACGTCGCCGAGGTGCTGGCGCAGGTCGGACCACGCGATCTTGAACACGTTGCCGCCCACACCGACGAGGCCGGTGCGCTGCGCCTGCGAGATGTTGCGCTTGGTGAGCGCCCACAGCGCGTCGAACTCGGCGGCGATGCGTCCGATCTCGCGCCGCAGCCCCGCGTCTTCCCAGCGCGTGGCGCCGTTGCTCGTGATCGTCTTGGCGAGCTCGGCGAGGTCGCGCACGAGCTCCATCGACTCGAGCACGTCGGACACGAACGCGGTGCCGCGTTCGAAGCTGAGCGTGACCATGGTGACGCGCCAACCGTCGTTCTCGTCACCGACCCGGTTCGCCACCGGGATGCGCACGTCGTCGAAGAACACCTCGCAGAATTCGGCGGTGCCCTCCATGGTCTCGAGCGGGCGGATGTCGATGCCCGGCGTCTTCATCGGCACGATCAACCAGCTGATGCCCTTGTGCTTCGGCACCTCGGTGTCGGTGCGCACGAGCATCTCGCAGTAGTCGGCCATGTGGCCGTAGCTGGTCCAGATCTTCTGGCCGTTGATCACGTAGTCGTCGCCGTCGCGCACCGCGCGGCAGCGGAGGCTGGCGAGGTCGGAGCCGGCGTTGGGCTCGGAGAAGCCCTGGCACCACACGTGCTCGCCCTTGAGGATCCCGGGCAGGTGGAACGCCTTCTGCTCGTCGGACGCCTCGGCGATGAGCGTCGGGCCCGCGTGCAGGAGGCCGACGAAGTTCATGCCGACGTAGGGGGCGCGGGCGCGCTCGGTCTCCTCGATGAAGACGAGGTGCTCGGCCGGTGTGGCGCCGCGCCCGCCGAACTCCTTCGGCCAGTTGATCCCGGCGTACCCGGCGTCGTACAGCATCCGCTGCCACCCGGTGTCCCACGCGCGGCGGGCGTCCCAGTCCTCGCGGTCGGGCTCGGGCCCGAGGGTCGGGAGCACATCGCCCAACCACTCGCGGAGCTCGGCCCGGAACTGCTGCTCGGCGGCCGTGTACCTGAGGTCCATCGGCCCGGGAGCGTATCTGACGCGCCGTCAGGAGCCCCTCTCCACCCTCGCTCGCTCCGCTCGCTCCACCCTCGCCACGTGCAGGGGTAGAAAGGCGCGATGCAGTACGTGAAGCTCGGTCGCACCGGTCTCGACGTGTCCCGCATCTGCCTCGGGTGCATGAGCTACGGGGAGGCCGCGCGCGGTGGTCATCCGTGGGCACTCGACGAGGACACGTCGCGCGCGTTCTACGTGCAGGCGCTCGACGCCGGCATCAACTTCTTCGACTCCGCCAACGTCTACTCGGGCGGGACGAGCGAGGAGTTCCTCGGGCGCGCACTGCGCGACCTCGGCGTGAACCGCGACGAGGTCGTCGTCGCCACCAAGGTGAACGGGCCGATGCGCAAGGGCCCGAACAGCGTCGGGCTGTCGCGCAAGGCGATCCTCGCCGAGGTCGACCACAGCCTGCAGCGCCTGGGCACCGACTTCATCGACCTGTACCAGATCCACCGCCTCGACCGGAACACGCCGATGGAG
>DASXXX010000113.1:0-3069 GCA_036502765.1 Acidimicrobiia bacterium
TTCCAGGAGACCACCCGGGTGCTCACCGAGGCGGCCATCGAAGGTCGCAAGGACGGGCTCCACGGTCTCAAGGAGAACGTGATCATCGGCAAGTTGATCCCGGCGGGTACGGGCATGCCGCGCTACCGCGACATCTCCACCGTCGCGCCCGACTACCAGCCGTTGCCGTTCTACTCGTCGGACACCGACATGGAGAACGACCTCGACCTGGCGGCGTGGCTGGCCGACACCAGCGCACCGGCGCCCGAGGCGCTCTCGGTGGCCGGCTTCGGTGCGGTGATCGGCGACCCCGCCGCGGCGGAAGCTGCGGTCGAGGCCCCGACCACCGACTTCAATGCCGACGTCGGCGACGCCAGCGCTTCGTAACGCTGGTACGTCGGTGCCTCCGCACCACAAGCGTGTGACGACCGCGGTCGTCCCGGTGTTCGCCGGGGTGGCCGCGGTCGTCGCCGGTCAGGGCGCGCCGAGGGCGGCGAACACGACCTGGCGACGGAACGCGAAGCCGAGCGACTCGTAGACACGGCGCGCGGCGTCGTTGTCGGGCGCGTGGTGGAGGAACGGTCGTTCGCCGCGTTCGAGGATGCCGCGCGCGACGAGTGCAGTGAGCCCGGCGGCGAGCCCGCGGCCACGGAAGTCGGGATGCGTGCACACCGCGCTGACCTCGCGGAACCCCGGAGGCGCGAGCCGCTGCCCGGCCATGGCCACCAGACGGTTGCCGTCGAACACGCCGACGTAGCCGCCGAGCTCGACCGTGCGCGCCGCGAAGGGACCCGGTTGGGTGAGCTCGACGAGCGCGAGCATCTCGCCCACGTCGGCGGGTCCGAGGGGGCGGACCCCCGGCGGGACGTCGACGGTCGCGAGCTCGCGCAGCACCATCTGGTGCCCGCGGCCGCCGTCGAGCCGGGTCCACCCGGCGGGGAGTTGCGGCATCTCCCCGCGGAAGAGCACCGCGATGCCGCTGCTGCCGACCACCGTCTCGAGGTCGCGCCACCCGGCGGCGCCGTCCTTGTCGATGTCGGCGTCGCCCAGGCTCCCGAAGATCGAGACGTCGGGGTCGTACCGCGCCGCTTGCCCCTCGCGCTCGGCGAACTCCTGGTGTGCGTGGAGGAGCGAGTGCCACACCGCGTTGTCGAGCACCGTGGTGTCGGGTTCGGTCATGGGCAACGGGCTATCAGAGACATACCTGCTCGGCACGCAACGAGTGCCGGGGAAGTACCCTTTCCCGTGGTCCGGGACCGGTAGAGATGACTCGCATCGGCCGTTTCGTGGCCGGCGTCGGAGCCACGGTGCTCGGTCTCGTCGTGACCACGGGCTACTACCTGGCCGTCGCCAGGATCGATCCCGAGCCGGGAACGGTCTGGGCGATCCTGCTCGGGCTCGCCGGGTTCGCCGTGTTCGGAGTCGTCACGGCCGCCCTCTACACCTGGGCGGTCAACGGGCCGTTCGTCCGGCGCGGTCAGCGCTCGCACTGACCGGATCCGCCGCCTGGCGTGGCGGGCTGGGCGTCCGCTAACATGGCAGGTCGGCCCGGAGTGGGTTCCACCGCTGAACCGGCTCTGACCTGGCCCGATGTCCGCTCACCGAGTTTTTGAAGTCTGTTCGACGCGCGTAGGAGTTCTGTGCCCACGATCCAGCAGCTCGTCCGCAAGGGACGAGAGACGAAGCCCGAGAAGTCGAAGACGCCCGCGCTGAAGGGTTCGCCCCAGCGCCGTGGCGTGTGCACGCGCGTGTTCACGCACACGCCCAAGAAGCCCAACTCCGCGCTCCGCAAGGTCGCCCGTGTGCGCCTCACCTCGGGCATCGAGGTCACGGCCTACATCCCCGGCATCGGCCACAACCTCCAGGAGCACTCCATCGTGCTCGTGCGTGGTGGTCGTGTGAAGGACCTCCCGGGTGTGCGCTACAAGATCGTGCGCGGTGCGCTCGACGCCAGTGGCGTCGCCAACCGCAAGCAGGCCCGCAGCCGCTACGGCGCCAAGAAGGACGCCTGAGATGCCGCGCAAGGGACCCGCACCTCGTCGCGATCTGATGCCCGACCCGGTCTACCGATCGGTCGTCGTCACCCAGGTCGTCAACAAGATCCTCCAAGAGGGCAAGCGCTCGATCGCCGAGAAGATCGTCTACGACGCCCTCGCCGACATCGAGAAGCGCTCCGGCGGCGACCCCGTCGCGGTGCTCAAGCGCGCGGTCGAGAACGTTCGTCCCGCACTCGAGGTGCGCAGCCGCCGCGTCGGTGGTGCCACGTACCAGGTGCCGGTCGAGGTGCGCCCGCGGCGCGCCACCACGCTCGCCATCCGCTGGATCGTCGGGTACTCCCGGCAGCGGCGTGAGAAGAGCATGGCCGAGCGGCTGGCCAACGAGCTGATGGACGCCAGCAACGGGATCGGCGCGTCGATCAAGCGCAAGGACGATCTGCAGAAGATGGCCGAGTCGAACAAGGCCTTCGCGCACTACCGGTGGTGATGCGGTTGACTCCGGATGTGCTCACGTACTTAAGCGTCTGACCCTGATCGGGTCCCGGCCGCCGGTGACTGCCGGCGCCCGCTCGGGAACGGCCCCTTCCTCCGGGTGAGCCCCTACCGGCGCCTCCTTCGTCGGCGCCGGGCTCTTCGAGCCGGGTCTCTCCCGGCGGGGCCTACCTCCCGATCAGCCACCGGCTGCCTCCGGCGTCCTGGTGGGTTCCCTGTTCAGGTGCCTGGAACAACGGGTCGATTCCGAATGTTCAATCACTGTTCGGCTCCTCGGTCCTCCCGGGGAGAAGAGAAGAAGTAGAGAAGAAGCAATGGCTGCAGAAGCGACACTCAGTTCGAGCGCAGGGGTGATCCTGTGAGCCGGGAATTCCCGCTCGCGCGCGTGCGGAACATCGGGATCATGGCCCACATCGACGCGGGCAAGACCACGACGACTGAGCGCATCCTCTACTACACCGGTCGCACCTACAAGATCGGTGAGGTCCACGAGGGCGCCGCGGTGATGGACCACATGATCCAGGAGCAGGAGCGCGGCATCACCATCACGTCCGCGGCCACCACCGCGAACTGGGCCGACTGCCAGATCAACATCATCGAC
>DASXXX010000114.1:0-10211 GCA_036502765.1 Acidimicrobiia bacterium
GACCCGTCGTGGTTCGGCAGCCCGTTCTGGATCATGGCGCGCGTCGACGGCATCGCTCCGGCGGATGCACCCCACTACTCCGTCGAGGGGTGGTTGCGCGACGCGACCGCCGACGAGCAGGCCACGGTCTGGTGGAACGGCATCGCCGCGCTGGCCGCGGTGCACAACCTCGACTGGCGCGCGCTCGGCCTCGACCGACTCGACGACGCCGGGCGCGGCGAACCCGCGCTCGAGCAGCAGCTCACCTACGCCGCCGAGTCGTTGGAGTGGGCCGAACAGGGCACACCGCATCACGGCGCGCGTGCTGCGCTGGCGTGGCTGCAGGCGCACCCGCCCGCGTCGGATCCCGCGCGGGTGACGATCACCTGGGGTGACTCGCGGTTGGCGAACCAGATGTTCCGCGATGGCGACGTCGTCGCGGTGCTCGACTGGGAGATGGTGGCACTGGGCGACCCGCGCATCGATCTCGGCTGGTGGCTGTTCTGCGACGACGCGCTGACGCGGAGCGCGGGCCAGGAACGGCTCCCGGGATTCCCGTCGCAGGCGGACACGGTCGCACGCTGGGAGGAGCTCACCGGCCGCAGCGGCGCCGACCTCCACTGGTTCCTGGTGTTCGCCGCGCTGCGCTTCACCGTCGTGATGCTGCGACTCGGCCTGCTGCTGCACGAGATGGGCGTGGTCCCCGAACCGTTCGGCTACGACAACGACATCTGCCGCGCGCTCGACCAGTTGATGCTCGAGGTCTGACTCAGGGCGTGATGGCGACGCGGGCCACGGGCTCGGCCGCGACCTGACGCTGCGACAGCGCGCGCTCGAGCGAGTGCAGCAGCACGTTGCGGATCTCGCGCGGGTCGATCAGTTCGTCGAACCCGAAGCCCATGGCAGAGCGGTACGACGCCTCGAGCTCCATCTTCTTGAGGAGCTCGGCTTCGTCGACGTCGGAGCCGCGTGAACGACTCATCGCCGCCGCGCCCATCGCGCCCATCGTGGCGCCCGGGAACGCGAACACCGCCGACTGGTTGTCGAAGCCGATCATGCCCATCACCATCGAGCCGAAGCCGTAGGCCTTGCGCATCGTGACCTCGAACTTGGGCGAGGTCGCCATCGTCTGCGCCGCGAACATGCGGGCGCCGGCGCGCAGGATGCCTTTGCGCTCGGACGCGGTGCCCGGCAGCACGCCCGGGTTGTCGGCCAGGAACACGAGCGGCAGGTGGAACGAGTCGGCGACGGTGATGAAGTGCGACGCCTTGTCGGCACCATCGACGTCGATCGAGCCCGCGAACACCTGCGGCTGGTTGGCGATGATCGCCACCGGGTGACCGCCGAGGTGCGCGAGTGCGGTGACGACCGACTTGCCGAAGTCGGGTTGCACCTCGAACCACGACGACTGGTCGGTGACGACGTCGATGACATCGCGCACGTCGTAGACGCGCTTGCCGTCGCGCGGCACGATGTCGAGGATCTCCTCGACCAGGCGCGGTGCAGTGTCCTCGTGCACGTAGTCGGGTGGGTACGACCACGCCGACGACGGGAAGTAGCTGAGGTAGAGGCGCACGAGCTCGAGCGCGGCGGCGTCGTCGGACGCGACGTTGTGGATCAGACCACTCGGAATCGCAGTGCCCGGTCCGCCGAGCTCCTCCTTGGTGACCTTCTCGCCCAGCGACTCGGCGACGACCGGCGGTCCGGCGGTGAAGATCGCCGCGTGTGCGCTCATGACCGAGAAGTCGGACATGGGCGCGACCAGCGCGCCGTGTCCCGCCGACGATCCGCACACCGCGGTGATCAGCGGCACGTAGCCCGAACAGCGCGACTGTGAGAGCAGGTCGGTGGGCGCGCGCCCGTAGGCCTTGCCGTCGGCGCGGAACCCTGCGCCGTCGAGCACCATCACCAGCGGGATGCGGTCGCGCAGTGCGAGCTCGGCGGCGCGGTAGCGCTTCGAGTTCGCGGTGTGGCTGATGGTGCCCGCCATCACGGTGAAGTCCTCGGCCGCCACGATCACCGGGCGGCCGCTCACCTTGGCCGACCCGAGCACGATGGCCTCGGCCGGCGCTTCGTCGCCACCGGTGAGCGTGCCCATCTCGAAGAACGAGCCGGGGTCGACGAGCGCATCGACGCGCGCCCGGGCGTCGAGCTTGCCCTGGGAGTGGTGCTTGGCCAGGCGCTCGGGGCCGCCCATCGAGCGCCCGGCGGCGCGGCGTTGCTCGAGATCGTCGAGGGACGACTGCCAGTCGTCGCGCATGGTGCCGTTCGAGTCAGGCATCTTGTGTGTCTCTCGCTCCCGTGAGCTCCGCGATGAGCTCGAGCTCGTCGGGACGGTCGGCCCCGATGATGGCACCGGTGACGCCCGGCGGCACGACGCCCCCGGCTTCCCACTGCTGGCGGATGCTGGCGGGCGTCCCGACCAGGGTGCCCTGCAGCAGCGCGGCGTCGGGCATCGCCGCGATCGCCTCCTCGCGGCGGCCGGCGAGGAACAGCTCCTGGATGCGCGCGGCGTCGTCGGCGAAGCCGCGCTTGGCCATCGATTCGACGTGGTAGTTGTGCGACTCGCTGCCCATGCCACCGACGTACGTGGCGCGGTACGGGCGGATGCCGTCGAGGTAGCCCTTCACGTCGTCGGTGATCTTCACGGTGAGGCCGTTGAACACGTCGAAGTCGGCCGCGCCGTCGGAGCGGCGAGCGAAGCCCTGACCGAGCGCGCTCGCCACGTCGGGGTCGTCGGTGCCGCGCGGCGGCAACCCCATCGGCAGCCAGCCGTCGCACAGCTCGGCGCAGAGCGCGGTGTTCATCGGGCCGACCGACGCCAACCAGATGGGGATGTCGGACGGCGCGTGCAGGATCGACTTGAGCGGCTTGCCCTGTCCGAGCGCGCCGGGCCCGGAGTACGGCAGCGAGATCTCGGGCCCGTCGTGCGTGACCGGTCCTTCGCGGCGCAGGACGTCGCGCAGGATCTCCACGTAGTCGCGCAGGCGCGCGTTGGGCTTGCCCCACGGCTGCCCGTACCAGCCCTCGACGATCTGCGGCCCGGAGAGACCGATGCCGACGATCATGCGACCACCGCCGGCGATGGCGTCGATCGTCATCGCCTGCATGCCGAGCATCGCGGGGGGACGGCCGGCGAGCTGCACGACCGCGGTGCCGAGCTTGATGCGGTCGGTGCGCGCCGCGATCGCCGCGAGCGGGGTGAGCGCGTCGGCGCCGTAGGCCTCGGCCGTCCACACCGAGTGGAAGCCGAGCTGCTCGGCGCGCTGCACGAGGTCGTACGGCACCTGCACCGTCGGCGAGCGGTACAGCTCGAGTCGCAGTCCCAGCTTCAGCACGGTTGCGACGCTAGACGAAAGGTCAGACAACTCACCCGGCAGTACGATGACGGTGACGACCAGCGCCGGGCACCCGAGTGGGCCCGAGCCGAAACGAGGACCCAGTGCCCGAACCCCGCGACCCGCGCCAGGGGCCGCACCGCCCCACCACGGGCACACCCGCGCGCCGACCCGGATCGGTGCGTCGCACCACCGCGATCACGTCGGTGCGACCTGACGGATTGCAGGGCGCACTGCACCAGCACGGCCGCGGCCGCGACCTCGTGACCACCGCCACCGGCGACGCGACCGTCGTCGCCGAGTCGGAGACCGATCTCGTCACCGAGTACACGCAGGGCATGCTCGTGCGCGAGCTGTCGGTCACTCCCGCGGTGCCGGGCGCGGAGCAGTTCGTGGGCGCGCGTGCCGGCGGCGGGTTCCGCAAGGTGCTCGACCTGCAGACCGAGGCCGAGCGCGGGTCGCTCCCCTACCTGCTGCTCGACGACGTGCCCGGCGCGACCCTCGTGTCGGGCATGGCGATGTCGATCGCGGCCGACGACGGAGCGGTCGACCTCGACTCGTGGCGCGGGCGCGTGAACAAGACCGAGATCCGTCTGCAGCAGGCCGACATCTGCGCGGGCTGGCAGTCGGGCGGCACGCTGCTCGCCAACTTGGAGGACGGCCGTCCCCCGGTGCTGCTCGGCCCCGACGCGCCCGACCTCACCGATCCCGACGATCCGCTGGCTTGGATCGCGTTCCCCCCGCTCCCCGCGTACGCGACCCGCCGCATCCGTAGGCTCGACGTGTGGCGCGACGCCGACTCCGACGGCGGGAGCATTCACGCCGACGTGTTCTTCCGCGACACGTGCACCGACGGTGAGGCCAACGAGACCGTCGTGCACGAGTACACCGTCGCCACCACCGTCGATCCCGACACCATGGTGATCACCGCATGCGACGCCGACGCGCGCGTGCTCCCGTGGGTCGAATGCCCGCAAGCGGTGGGCAGCTCCCAGCGCCTCGTCGGATGGGTCGTCGACGACCTGCGCCCCGAGGCCCGCACGAAGCTCGTCGGCCCGAGCACGTGCACCCACCTCAACGACGTGCTCCGCGGCCTCGAAGACGTCCACTGGCTCACCGACCTGCTGCCCTCCCCTGCCTGAACCAGGTTGCGTCACTCGAGCGCGTATATCGCGCTCAGGTGACGCAACCTCGTAAAAGTGTGGGTCAGGTGGGGAGCTTGGCGATGATCTCGTCGCCGAAGCGGGCGATGCCGTCGAGGGCTTCGCGCGACGACGTGAAGGGGCGGACCAGCACGCGGTCGACGTTCGCGGCGCGGTAGCGGTCGACGTCGGTGAGCGAGTCGATGCTCCCGCCGACGGTGAGCGTGGTGGTGCCCTCGCGTCCGGCGGCCGAGCGCAGCTCGTTGATCTCGGCCAGCGCGCCCGGCAGTTGCTCGAGCGAGTGGTTCATCGGCAGCCACCCGTCGCCCACGAGCGCGGCGCGGCGCTTGGCCGCGGCACCGTCGCCGCCGATGAGCAGGCTCGGCTGCGGCTGTTGCACGGGCTTCGGGTTGAACATCACCGGCGCGAAGTCGAAGAACTCGCCGTGGTGTTCGACCACGTCGTCGGTCCAGAGCCGACGGCAGATGTCGATGGTCTCGTCGACTCGCCGACCGCGCGTGGAGAAGTCGAGGCCGGTCGCGTCCCACTCCTCGCGCAGCCAACTGGCACCGACGCCGAACTCCACCCGTCCGCCGGAGATGACGTCGAGGGTGGTGATGGCGCGTGCGGTGACGAACGGGTGGCGCAGGCCGATGTTGTAGACGTTGGTGCCGAGGCGCACGCGCTGCGTAGTCGCGGCGATCGCCGCCAGTGCCATCAGCGCGTCGAACGCGGGCGTGTTCGACGGGATCGGCGGGTGCGAGTCGCCGTCGTGGGGACTGCCCTGCATCTCCACCGGGAACACCAGGTGCTCCGGCAACCACACGGACTCGAACCCGGCGTCCTCGGCGGCCTGCGCCGCGGCCGTCCAGAACTTCGTGTTGACCCCCGCGAGCATCACACCGATCTTCATGGCGCGAGAACCTACGGGTATTGTCACGACTCTTCCAGTCCAGACGGCACACCGAACGCGGGGGGATCGCGTGAGCGTCGACCGCTTCTCGATGCAAGGCAAGGTCGCGATCGTCACCGGCGGCGCCGGCGGATGCGGCGCGGAGTACGGACGGGGGCTGACCGCCGCGGGTGCAGCCGTCGTGCTCGCCGATCTCGACGGCGAGCGAGCGCAGGCCGCCGCCGCCACACTCAGTGCCGAGGGGCGCGACGCCATCGGAGTGCAGGTCGACATCACCGACCCCGACGCAGCCGCGGCGATGGTCCAGGCGGCTACGGACGCGTTCGGCGGCGTCGACATCCTCGTGAACAATGCTGCGCTCATGAAGGAGATCCCTCAGGAGTCGCTCCTCACACTCGACCTGGAGTGGTGGGAACGCGTGCTGCGGGTGAACCTCACGGGCGCGCTCGTGTGCACGCGCGCCGCAGTGCCGTCGATGCTGGCGCGCGGCGGCGGCCGGATCATCAACCAGGTGTCCGGCGGTGCGTTCAGGCCGGGCGGTGTCTACGGCGTGAGCAAGCTCGCCCTCGTGAGCCTCACCGCCAACCTCGCAACCGAGCTGGGCCCGCGCGGCATCAACGTGAACGCGATCGCGCCGGGCTTCGTCGCCGACGAGGCCGGGTACGAGTCGCTGGGCAAAGACAGCCCGATGCGTACGGCCATCCTCGCGGCCGTGCCCGGCAAGAAGGAAGGTCCACCCGACGATCTGGTCGGCACGCTCCTGCTCCTGGCTTCGAGTGCCGGCGACTGGATCAACGGCCAGACGATCAGCGTCGACGGCGGCTGGATCATGAGGCTGTGACGAAGATGACCGGCGCGATCCCGCAGCATCCCCCGACGTACTGGGGCCTGGTCGAACACCGCGCGGCCGACAGCCCCGAGCGACCGCTGTTCAGCGACGAGCACGGCCGCGTGCTCTCGTGCGGCGCGTACCGCGAGGAAGCGGAACGCG
Source organism: Acidimicrobiia bacterium (assembly GCA_036502765.1). GTDB lineage: Bacteria > Actinomycetota > Acidimicrobiia > IMCC26256 > DASPTH01 > DASUAS01. Next base: position 6,364 of record DASXXX010000114.1, read on the forward strand.
TCGCCGCCGGTCTGCACGACCTCGGTGTGCGCGCCGACACCGTCGTGAGCTGGCAACTGCCCACGACCATAGACAGCCTCGTCCTGCTCGCCGCGCTCACGCGCCTCGGCGCGATCCAGAACCCCATCGTCCCGATCATGCGCGAGCGCGAGGTGCGCTACATCACGAACGAGGCGCAGACGCAGTTCTTCCTCGTCCGTCCCGAGTGGCGCGGCTTCAAGTACGGCGAGCTGGCGGAGGAGATCGCGGGCGAGATCGGGTGCACCGTCCTCGCGAGCGACACGCTGCCGATCGGCGACCCGGCGGTGTTGCCGCCGCCGCCCGAACCGGAGCGCGTGCGGAGGTGGCTGTACCACACGTCGGGTTCCACCTCCGATCCCAAGGGTGCCTGGCACTCCGACACCTCGGTCATCGCAAGCATGTACGCGTTCGTCACCCGGATCCTGCCGACGCCCGACGACGTGTATCCGATCTGCTTCCCGGTCACGCACATCGGTGGTGCCGCCATGCTCGGCGCCGCGCTGCACGTGGGGTACCTCCTGCCGCTGGTCGAGGCGTTCGACGCCGAACGATCGCCGCGCTTCATGGCCGAGCAGGGCGCGACACTGCTCGGTACCGCGCTGCCCATGTTCCAGGCGTACCTCGCCGCGCAGCGCGCACACGGCGACGAGCCGCTGTTCCCACGGCTGCGCGCGTGCGTGGGCGGCGGCGCACCCAAGACCGCCGGGATCGACGACCTGATCCGCGAGGGGCTCGGCGGGCTCGGCGTCGTGAGCAGCTGGGGGCTCACCGAGTTCCCGACCGCGACCAGCGCCAGCGTCGAGGACACACCCGAGCAGATCGAGACGACCGAAGGGCGACCGTCGCCCGGTGTCGAGCTGCGCGTCGTCGCGGCGGACGGCACCGAGTGTGGACCGGGTGAGGAAGGCGAGCTCCGGCTGCGCGGTCCGCACCTGTTCCTCGGCTACGCCAACTCCGAGCTCGATGCCGACGCGCTCGACGAGCAGGGCTACTTCAAGACCGGCGACCTCGGCATCGTCGCCGACACCGGCCACGTGAGGATCACCGGACGCTTGAAGGACATCATCATCCGCAACGCCGAGAACATCTCGGCGAGCGAGGTCGAGGAGATCCTCCAGCGCCACCCGTCGATCGCCGACGTCGCGGTGATCGGACTCCCCGACCCACGCACCGGCGAGCGCGCGTGCGCGGTGGTCACGTTGGTCGACGGCGTCACGTCGCTCACGCTGGTCGAGGTCGCCGAGCACTGCCGCGAGCTGGGCCTCGCCAGGCAGAAGGTGCCCGAGCAGCTCGAGATCGTCGACGAGATCCCTCGCAACGCCATGGCCAAGATCCAGAAGCCCGCACTCAAGCAACTCTTCGCGCCGCAATGACTCCGAACCGGCGTCAGTTGGGCGGACATGTTCCGCCGAACTGACGCCGGTTCGTTCGTTATCGGGTGACGTCGATGAGGACCTTGCCGGTGGCGGTGCGCTCGAGCATGGAGCGGAGGGCGACCGCGGTGTCGGCGAGCGGGTAGACCGCGGACACGTGGGGGTGGATCTTGCCGCCCACGAACAGCTCCTTGAGCTCACGCTGGTCGCGCGCCACGAGGTCGGGCACGTTCTCGGCGATGCTGCGCATCTCCATCCCCCGCACGATGACGCCCTTCAGCAGGATGAGGTTGAGCGGGATGCGCGGGATCTCGCCCGCCGCGAAGCCCACCACCACGAACCGGCTCCCCCACTTCGTCGCACGCAACGCCTGCTCGGAGTACGGACCGCCGACCGGATCGACGACCACCCCCGCGCCACCACCGGTGAGCTCCTTGGCGCGCGTCTTGAGGTCTTCCTTCGTGTAGTCGATGCCGGCGACTGCGCCGTACTTCGCGCACAGCTCGAGCTTCTCGGGCGACGACGCCGCCGCGACCACTTCGCCACCCATGAGGGTCGCCAACTCCACCGACGCCAGACCCACACCGCCGGCAGCACCGAGCACCAACACGCTCTCGCCCGGTTGCAGCTCGGCAATGGTGCGCAGCGTGTGCATCGCGGTGGTGTGCGCCACGCTGAACGCCGCCGCGTCGCGCAGGTCGACCGACGCGGGGATCACGGTCACGCTCGCGGCGTTGACGACGATCTGCTCCGCGTACGCGCCGACGAAGGTGGCGCCGTACACGTGGTCGCCGACGGCCACACCGTTCACGCCATCACCCACGGCGCCGATCACGCCGGAGAACTCGCTGCCGGGCACGAACGGCGCCGGCACCTGCACCTGGTACTCGTTGTTGACGATGAGCACGTCGGGGAAGTTCACCGCCGCGTACGCGATGTCGACCAGTACCTCGCCCGCGCCCGGTTCGACGTCGGGCAGGTCCTGCACGACGACCACCTCGGGCGCGCCGTGCTCGGGAACGTACGCGGCGCGCACGGCTAGCGGCTCTCGGTCACGGCGTAGTCGCTCGACGCGGCGAGGTCGGCCGCGCCCTGCATGAGGTCGAGCACGATCGGGCCGAACGCGACGAGCTTCTCGTCGTCGCCGCGGCGCTGGTAACCCTGCTCCAGCACCACCGCGAGCTTCCACTTGGCCAGCACGATGTAGTAGTCGAGGTCGTCGACCTGACGCCCCGACACCGACGCGTAGTGCGCGACCACTTCGTCGCGCGACGGCATGCCGTACATGTTGGAGTAGCCCGCGGTCTCGGCTTCCGCCGCCATCGTGTCGGCGGGCCAGCTCTGCACCACCCACCCGAGATCCAGTTTGGGGTCGCCGACGGTGCCCATCTCCCAGTCGATCAGCGCGGCGAGCCGGGCCGGCGCGCCCTCCTCGAACATCACGTTGGCGAACTGGTAGTCGCCGTGCATGAGCCCGGGCACGAAGTCGATCGGCTTGTGCGCGCGCAACCAGGCCGACGCCTCGTCGAAGCCGGGGATCTCGCGGCCCTTGATGCGCTCGAGGAACGCGGTCCACCGGTCGACCTGACGCTCGTGGAACCCGTCGGGTCGGCCGAGGTCCTGCAACCCCTTCGCCTGCCAGTCGACGTTGCCGAGCAAGGCGATGCCCTCGACCAACTGGTACGCGAGCCCCTTGCGGGCGTCGAGGTCGGTGTCGAACGGCGCCGGCCACCCGTCGGTGTTCATCGGCGACCAGCCGTCGACCCAGCCCATCAGATAGAAGGTGCGACCCAGCACCGACGGGTCCTCGCACACCCCGATGGCGGCAGTGTGCGGCACCTCGGTGCCGTCGAGCGCCTCGATGATGCGCCACTCACGCAGGATGCCCTTGTCGCGATCCACCGGTGCCGCCGCGGGCGGGATCCGGATGACGCCGTGGAAGTCTCCGCGGCGCAGCTCGTAGATCTCGTTCTGCGAGCCACCGGAGACGAACGCGTGCTCGAGCGGCTCACCCTTGCCGTCGAAGCCCTCGTCGTCCATCCATGCTGCGAGCCGGTCGAAATCGATCACAGGTTCCCCACCTCGTGTTCCAGGTACTCGGCGTACTTCGCCTTGGCCGCAGCCAGCTTCTTGGGCAGATGCTCGGTCGGCCAGAGATCATCGGTCGCCTTGTACTCGCGGAGCAACTGCCGGGCCACGGTGACCTTGTGCACCTCGGTGGGGCCGTCGGCCAGACCCATCGACGCCGCCGCGAGCACCAGACCGGCCAACGGCATCTCGTTGCTCACGCCGAGCGCGCCGTGCACCTGCATTGCCCGCCAGGCGATGTCGTGCAGCACCGTCGGCATGACGACTTTGGCAGTGGCGATGTCCTTGCGCACCCGCTTGTAGTCGTTGTACTCGTCGATCTCCCACGCGGTGTACAGCACGAACAGCCGGAACTGCTTGAGCTGC
>DASXXX010000115.1:0-13417 GCA_036502765.1 Acidimicrobiia bacterium
CACTCCTTCACCATCACCGAGGCGCGCCGCTCGTGCGCGCCTCCTCACTCCTTCACCATCACCGAGGCGCGCCGCTCGTGCGCGCCTCAGCTCTTCTTCAGCTCGCCGCTCGTGCGCTCGCGTATCGTCGGGTCATGGCCGATGCCGAGCAGCTGGACCGTCTTGCTGCGCTCCTGCGCGTCGCCGATCAGATCGTGGTGCTCACCGGCGCCGGTATCTCCACCGAGTCGGGCATCCCCGACTTCCGGGGCCCACAAGGCGTCTGGACCAAGGACCCGGCAGCCGAGCGCAAGGCCACGATCCAGCACTACGTCGCCGACGCCGACCATCGGCGCGACGTCTGGCGCAACCGCGCCGGGAGCGAGCTGTTCGCGGGTCAGCCCAACGCCGGGCACGTCGCGCTCGCCGACCTCGAGCGCAAGGCCAACGTCCACACGTTGGTGACGCAGAACGTCGACGGGCTGCACCAGGCGGCAGGGTCGTCACCGGAGATCGTCATCGAGATCCACGGTACCGTGCACGACGCGAAGTGCCTGCAGTGCGGGTGGCGCGGTCCGATGGACGACACGCTGGCGCGCGTGCGCGCCGGCGAGGCCGACCCCGCGTGTCTCGAATGCGGCGGCATGTTGAAGTCGGCGACGATCTCGTTCGGCCAGAACCTCGTACCCGAAGATCTGATGCGCGCGCAGCGCGCGTCGGAGGCCGCCGACGTGTTCCTCGCCGTCGGGACGTCGCTCGGCGTCTATCCCGCGGCGGCGCTCCCTGAGCACGCGCTGCGCGCGGGCGCGTTCCTCGCCGTCCTCAACGCCGAACCCACGCCGTTCGACGAAGCCGCCGACTTCGTGCTCCGCGACCGCCTCGGTGAGGTGCTCCCCGACCTCGTGGCCCGGGTGTGACGCCAGCTTCCCGCCCTTCTTCAGCGCCGCTTGGGAATACCCGACCCCTGCGGTAGCATTTACCGGTTCGACGAGGAGACCACACGACATGCCCAGCTACCGCGACCTGCTGCGCGACGCCAAGTCCCGCATCACCGAGATCTCACCCGAGGAAGCCGAGGCCCGCATCGGCGGCGCCACCTTCCTCGACGTCCGCGAGCAGGACGAACACGACCAGGGCACCATCCCCGGGTCGGTGTTCATCCCCCGCGGGCACCTCGAGAGCCAGGCCGAGACGAGGTTGCTCGACCGCGACCAGCCCATCGTCGTGTACTGCGCCGGCGGCAACCGCTCGGCGTTCGCCGCCGAGACGCTCGAGCAGCTCGGCTTCACCGACGTGGTGTCGATGGCCGGCGGTTTCGGCCGCTGGAAGAACGAAGGGCGTGCCTGGATCACCCCCCAGTCGCTCACCCCGGAACAGCGCGACCGCTACGGGCGCCACATCCTCCTGCCCGAGGTCGGCGAGGCGGGCCAGCAGAAGCTGCTCGACAGCCGAGTGCTCCTCCTCGGCGCCGGCGGCCTCGGCTCACCGGCTGCGCTCTATCTCGCGGCTGCGGGCGTCGGCACGATCGGCATCATCGACATGGACGTCGTCGACGCGTCGAACTTGCAGCGCCAGATCCTCCACAACACCGACCGCATCGGTGAGCGCAAGGTCGACTCGGCCAAGAAGACCCTCACCGCGCTCAACCCCGATGTCGACGTCGTGACCTACGACGTGCGGCTCGGCGCCGACAACGTGCTCGACATCATCGACGGCTACGACGTGATCGTCGACGGCACCGACAACTTCCCGACCCGCTACCTGGTGAACGACGCGTCGCTGCTCAAGCGCATCCCCGTCGTGCACGGGTCGATCTTCCGCTTCGAGGGTCAGGTCTCGGTGTTCCAGCCGTACGTGGGCCCGTGCTACCGGTGCCTCCTGCCCGAGCCGCCGCCGCCGGAGCTCGCACCGAGCTGCTCGGAGGCCGGCGTGCTCGGCGTCCTCCCCGGCATCGTCGGATCGATCCAGGCGCTCGAGGCGATCAAGCTCCTCCTCGACCTGGGCGACCCGCTCATCGGTCGGCTGCTCGCGTACGACGCCCTGGAGACGTCGTTCCGCACCTTCAAGGTGCGGCGCGACCCCAACTGCCCGGCGTGTGGTGAGCACGCGGCACCGATCGTCATCGCCGAGTACGACGAGCAGTGCCTCCCCCACGCCGTCCTCGCCGACGGCAGCGTCCTCACCCACTGACCCAAGGACGTTTCGGCGCCGCAGTCGCGTCACCATGACGCGGTAGGGGCGCCAAAACAGTCGGAGGTCAACGCAGGCGGGCCTTGAGGTCGTCGACGAGCGTGGCGACCGACGCGGGTTCGACGACCGAGACGGGGTAGCGGCCCGCGAGCCAGGTGACCACGCGGAGCAGCGCGTCGTCACCCGAGCCTTCGATCCGCACGCGACACCCATCGGGCTCGACGGACTCGAACTGCGTGTCACCCCAGTGCAGCGCGGCGCGCACGTCGTCGACGGGCGCGCCGACCTCGAGCACCGCGTACGCCGGTTGGGGCATCGAGCGGATCGACTGCGCGACGAACGCGGCGGCGTCACCGCCGGGCAGGTCGCGCGCGGAACAGCGCACCCCTGCGAGGCGCGCGCGCTCGAGCCGATCGAGGCGGAACGTGCGCCAGTCGTCGCGCCGCACGTCCCACGCGACGAGGTACCACCGCCGACCGGTGGAAACCAGCTGGCACGGTTCCACCAGTCGGCTGGAGTCGTCGCCGTCGCGACGGCGGTAGTCGAACCGCACCTGTTCGCGATCGCGACACGCGAGCGCGAGCACGCCGAGCGCGTCGGCGTCGACGACCGCGCCGTCGTTCGACCACTGCAGCGACGCGACGTTGGTGTGCACCGCGACCACGCGCCGACGCAAGCGATCCGGCAACACCTGCTCGAGCTTGGCGAGCGCGCGCACCGCGATGTCCTCCATGCCCTCGATCGACGCACTCGCCGCCGAGCGCAGGCCCACCGCGATGGCGACGGCTTCGTCGTCGTCGAGGAGGAGCGGCGGCAGGTGGGCGCCGGCGGCGAGGCGGTAGCCCCCGCCCGACCCGGGGGTGGCGTCGACGGGGTAGCCGAGCGACCGGAGGCGGTCGATGTCGCGCCTCAGGGTGCGGGCACTCACGCCGAGGTGAGCGGTGAGCTCCTCCCCGGGCCAGAACCGGTGGGTCTGGAGCAGCGACAGGAGCTGCAGCGCCCGCTCGGTGGGGTCGGACCCGCTCACGGACGTGCGGTCCGATGAGTTCCGGCCGCGCGATCGGTCGTGGACATGCAGAGATGTTCTCACGAGTTGCGGTCAGGATCTGACCGCAGTGATCCGTACGTTGAGCGCCATGCAGACGACCGCCAGAACGCCCACCAGCAGGAGGACCGCCGTGCCCCCCGACACCAGCGTTTCCGACCCGCCCACCGAGTCCGCCGAGTCCAGCGTTGCCGGCGAGTCCGCCGTTTCCGCCGAGTCCGCCGAGTCCGCCGTTTCCGCCGAGTCCGCCGCCCCCGCCATCTCGGCCCGGGGCCTCGCCCGCACCTACGGCGAGGTCACCGCGGTCGATGCCCTCGACCTCACCATTCACCAGGGAGAGATCTACGGCCTGCTCGGCCCGAACGGCGCCGGGAAGTCGACCACGGTGAAGATGCTCTGCACGCTGCTGGCGCCCACCGGCGGGCACGCCGACGTCGCGGGCTTCGACATCGTCGCCCGCCCGAAGGACGTCCGCCTGCGCATCGGCGTCGCGCTGCAGGACGTCGCCCTCGATCCCAAACAGACCGGCCTCGAGCTGCTTCGCCTCCAGGGCCAGCTCTACGGGCTCCGGCGCGACGAGATCGAGGCGAGGCTGGTCGACCTGCGCGAGCTGGTCGACATCGGCGACGCGCTCGACCGCCGCATCGAGACGTACTCGGGCGGCATGCGCCGGCGCCTCGACCTCGCCGCCGCGCTGGTGCACAACCCCGACGTGCTCTTCCTCGACGAGCCGACCACCGGTCTCGACCCCATCAGCCGGGCGAGCGTGTGGCAGGAGGTGCAGCGCCTCAACGACGAGCTCGGCATGACCATCCTCCTCACCACGCAGTACCTCGAGGAGGCCGACGAGCTCTGCGACCGCGTGGGGATCGTCGACAACGGTCGCCTCGTGGCCGAGGGGACGCCCGGCGAGCTCAAGCGTTCGATCGGCACCGATGTCGTGTTCGCCCGCATCGAGGGCGACGCCGCTGCGGCGCGCGCCGCGCTCGACGGCGTGTACGGCGTCGTCGGTGTCGAGGGCCGCGACCACGAGCTCACCATCAGCGTCGAGGACGGCTCGTCGGCGATCGGACCGATCGCGATCGCACTGCACGACGCGTCGGTGCGGGTCCGCGACCTCACACTGCGCACGCCCACGCTCGACGACGTGTTCCTGGAGCTCACCGGCGCCCACTTCGACACCGATGCCGTCGGCACCGCCGCCACCGGGGAGGACCGGCCATGACCACCACCAACGTCACGTTCGACATCGAGCCCCGCACGCCCACGCCGGCATCCGTCGTCCGGGCCCGGCCCGCCGGCGCGCTCCACGACGTGCTCGCGATCGCCGGCCGCGCACTCCGCTCGGTGCCGCGCGACCTCGAGGCCATCGTGCCCCCGGTGTTCATCGCGGTCTTCTTCTTCATCGTGAACATCGGGACCTTGGAGAACCTCACCCAGAACAACATCCAGGGCTTCGACTACACCGCGTTCGAGATGGCCACCGCGGTCCTGCTCGGGGTCACCGGCGTGTCCCGTGCACAGGCTCTCGTCGTCGACGTGCAGAGCGGGTACTTCGACCGGCTGCTCCTCACGCCGGTGCGGCGCAGTGCGATCCTCGTGGGTCACATGGTCGCCGACGTGACCGTGTCCTCGATCCTGTGCGTGCCGATCCTCGCGCTCGCGTTCGCGCTCGGCATCAACTTCCAGACCGGTGCGCTCGGCGTGCTGATGTTCATCCTGATCGCGGCGCTCTGGAGCCTGTCGTTCGCCGGCTTCGGCTACGCCATCGCGCTCAAGACCGGCAACCCGGCGGCAGTGAACTCGAGCTTCCTGCTGTTCTTCCCCTTCCTGTTCCTCACGTCGTCGTACGTCCCCCGCGACCAGCTGAGCGGATGGCTCGACACCGTGGCCGGCTGGAACCCGGTCACCTACCTGCTCGAGGGCCTGCGCTCGCTCGCGCTCTCCGGCTGGCACTGGGACGACATCGGGAAGGCCTTCCTCGCGCTGCTCGTGGTGTTCCTCATCAGCTTCGGGCTCTGCTTCGCCGCCCTGCGGTCTCGGGTGAACCAGCGCTGACACCGCCCCTGACGGGCTGTTGACCGACGCTGGACGCCGCGGGCACCGCGGAGAGTTGCGGCTCAAGGCGGCACCTGCTCGGGTCGATCCACCGCGAGCAGGATGCCGCGCCCAGGGCGGGCGTGCGCCATCCGCGGAGGAACGACCATGAGCAGGACGACCGCATGAGCCGGTTGGTACTCGCGACCGCCGACGCCGCCTTCGAACGACGCGTCATCGAGGCGTTCGACGGCGATCTCTCCGGTCCGTTGCGCTACTGGCGCGAGGACATGCTCACCGATCCCTCCGACACCGTGCGCGAGCTCGGTCGGCGCGACGTGGAAGTGGTCGCGCTCGGCCCGGACGTCTCCACCGCCGATGCCTTGGCGCTGGCGAGCGCGTTCGACCACGACCGACCCGACATCAGCGTGCTGATCGTGGCGCCACCTTCGACCGATCTGTTGCAGTCGGCGCTGCGCGCCGGCGCGCGCGACGTCATCGCACCCGACATGGCGCCTGCCGACCTGCGGGAGGCGATCGAGCGGGCCTTCGACACCGCCCTCCACCGCCGCCGCGTGTTCGACGGCGACGACCCCGACGGTGTCGACGACCACGACCGCAGTCACGTGATCATGGTGCTGTGCCCGAAGGGCGGTGCGGGCAAGACGACGATCTCGACCAACCTCGCGCTCGCGCTCGCGCAGGTGGCACCGGGCGAAGTGGTGATCGTCGACCTCGACCTGCAGTTCGGCGACGTGTCGAGTTCGCTCGGCCTGCGTCCCGAGCTCACGTTCAGCGACGCAGTGCGCTCGAACGACCTCCTCGACGCCACCACGTTGAAGGCGCACCTCACCGCGCACCCGCAGGACCTGTTCGTCCTCTGTGCACCGCGAATGCCCACCGAAGCCGAGGACATCAGCGTCGAACACGTCGAACGCACGCTGCACCTGCTGTCACAGTCGTTCCGCTACGTGGTGATCGACACCCCGTCGGGTCTCGACGAGAACACACTGGCATCGTTGGAGTACGCCACCGATCTCGTGCTCGTCTCGGCCACCGACGTCCCGAGCATCCGGGCCACGGTGAAGGAGATCGAGGCCCTGCGCGTGATCGGCAAGCCGCAGCACGAATGGCACTTCGTGCTCAACCGCGCCGACGCGCGCACCGGGCTCACGATCCCCGCGATCGAGCGCACCGTCGGCATCAACGTCGATGTCGCGATCCCCAGCTCGCGGTCGGTGCCGCTGTCGCTGAACCAGGGTGAGCCGCTGGTGCTCGCCGATCCTCGGTCGTCGGTGTCGATGGCGATGTTCCAGCTGGTGCGCCGGCTCTCGCCGCAGTCGACCCCGGCCGACACGCGGCCGACGAGCATCTTCCGGCGCCGGTGAGAACGGGGATCCGATGAAGCTCAGCGAGCGCATGAAGCAGGGCCGGCCCGACACGCCCGACGCGGAGTCCACGTTCGGATCGGCGGGATCGACGGAGCCGAAGCCGGCGTCGGCATCCGACCCGGTCAACGCGCTCAAGCGCAGGGCGCAGGAAGCGCTGCTCGAGCGCATGGGTCCCGAGTTGTGGGACCCGAACACGTCCGAGTCCCAACTCGACGCCCAGGTCGTGCGCGAGCTCGGCGCGGTGCTGCGCGAGGAGAAGATCCCGCTCAACGACGCCGAACGCGATCAGCTCGTCGCCGAGATCATCGAGCAGGCCATGGGCTACGGCCCGATCCAGCGCTTCCTCGACGACCCGACCGTGAGCGAGGTGATGGTCAACACGACCGACGGCGTGTACATCGAGCGTGCGGGTCGGCTCGAGCTCACCGACGCGCAGTTCTTCTCCGAGCAACACGTGCTCCGTGTGATCGACCGGATCGTCGCACCCGTCGGTCGCCGCATCGACGAGGCGTCACCGATGGTCGACGCCCGGCTCCCCGACGGTTCGCGCGTCAACGCGGTGATCCCGCCGCTCGCCATCGACGGACCGCAGCTCACCATCCGCAAGTTCACCCGGCGCGTGCTCACGCTCGACAACCTCGAGGACCTGGGCACGCTCACCCCGCCCGTCGCGCAGTTCCTCAGCGCGTGCGTGCGCGGCCGCATGAACATCCTCATCAGCGGCGGCACCGGCAGTGGCAAGACCACGCTGCTCAACGTGCTGTCGTCGATGATCCCGGCGACCGAGCGGATCGTCACGATCGAAGACGCGGCCGAGCTCCGGTTGCAGCAGCACCATGTGATCCGCCTGGAGAGTCGGCCGTCGAACATCGAGGGCAAGGGCGAGGTCCGCACCCGCGAGCTCGTGCGCAACGCGTTGCGCATGCGTCCCGACCGCATCGTCGTGGGTGAGGTGCGTGGCGCCGAGGCGCTCGACATGCTCCAGGCGATGAACACCGGCCACGACGGTTCCCTGTCCACCCTTCACGCGAACTCTCCACGCGACGCACTGGCCCGGGTGGAGACCATGGTGCTCATGGCCGGCTTCGACCTGCCGGTGCGCGCCATCCGCGAGCAGGCGGCATCGGCCATCGACGTGCTCGTGCACATCGAGCGCAGCCGCGACGGCGTGCGCCGCGTCACGCAGGTCACCACGGTCGACGGCATGGAGGGCGACATGGTGACGCTCTCCGACGTCTTCGTGTTCGACGGCGAGCTGCGCGCCACGGGCGTGCGGCCGAAGCTCGCCGAGCGTCTGCAGGACGCCGGCATCACGCTCCCGTCGGACCTGTTCGGCTCAGCCGTCTAGTTCCCGTCGCTCGCGTCCGCTCACTCCGTGCCTGACGGCACCTGGATCGCGGCGAGGTCGACCGGCGCGGGCGCACCGGCCGGACGCGCCTTGGCGTTCGCGGCGCGCGGCATGCTGCGTTGCCGCTTCGGCACCGGCGACTCCTTGTAGCCCACGCCCTTCGGGTTGCCCGACGCGTCGAGGAACACCGCGATGTCGATGGCACCGGTGGCGAAGTCGCCGGAGCCGGTCGCGTCACAGGGCATCACCTGCTCGATGTTCGCGGGGGCAGACGTGGAGAACATGTTGCCCGAGAAGCAGTTCTGGTCGGCTGCGTCGCTCGCCACGACACCGAGGTCGACCATCCCGGAGCGCTCGACCACGTTGTCGGTGACCCGGTTGCCCACCGGTTGGTGCGGCGCGTCCTCGAGTCCGATGCTCGGCGCGAGCGCGACACCCACCTTGGCGTTGTCGGCGATCCGGTTCTTCGTGATCACGTCCTGCTGGCCGCCGGCGATCACGACCCCGACACCGAACGCAGGGTCGTACGCCTCCTCGTTCCCGCGTGTGGCGCGGGCGTCGCCGTTGTCGCTCACGACGTTGCCGGCGATGGTGGCCTGGCCCTGCGGTGAGAGCTCCTCGGCGCCGAAGCTGTTGGGCACGATGCCGGTGCGGTTGTGCGACCAGTTCGAGTTCACGAGGAACAGGTCGCCCGACGAGTTCGACCCCGAGTAACCGAGCAGGTTGTACTCGGACGTGACGTCGGTGATCACCGCGTGACACGGGTTGCATTGGCCGATGTAGAAGCCGGAGTCGGGACTGCCCGACGCGTACGAGTGCTCGAAGGTCCCGTACTGCGAGTCGTAGGCGTACACGCCGTAGTCGCCGTTGCGGTAGGCGGTGAGGTACGAGGCGCGATAGCCGAGCACACCGTTCCAGAAGAAGCCGTTCTCGGTGAAGTTCCGCGCCGTCAGGTTCTCGACCGCCACGCCGTCGCCCCCGACGACGAACACCCCGTTGTCGCGCTGGAACTCGCCGTCGAGGATCGTGGTGTTGCGATCGACGCCGCGCAGCACGATGCCGTCGGTGCCGATGGTGACGCTCTCCTTGTAGACGCCGGGCGACACGAGGACGAGGTCGCCCTGCTTCGCCTGGTCGACGCCGGCCTGGATGGTCTTGGCGTCGGCGGGCACGCGGATGGTGCGCCCCGACGCACTGAAGGAGGGTGCGGGCGCGTCGCTCGCACCGATCGGTTCGACCGGGGTGGCGGCGCTGGCGTCGCCGACCCCGAGCTCACCGCGTTGGCCACTGGTAGGCGTGCCGTGGAGCGTGCAGTAGTACGCGAACGTGCCCGCGTCGGGGAACGTGTGGACGTAGGAGCGGTCGGGCTTCAGGTCGGGGCTGCCGTAGTTGTGGCCGCGCACCGGCGTGACGTTGTGGGTGTTGCGCCCGTCGTTGATCCAACGGACGGTCGTCCCCGCTTCGACGTTCAGCACCGACGGGTTGAACGTGTTGTCGCGGATGTGGATGGTGACGGTCTTGTGCACCGTCTCCACCCGACCCTCCACCCGGCCGGAGGCCGCGCCTGGCGTCAGCCCGATGGCGGCGACCGAAACCACCAGGGCCACGAACACCAGGCGACGGCTCACGACTTCGGCGCCTCGTAGCGGCGCGCCAGCTCGACGAGGGTGCGCACACCGAACCCGGTCCCGCCCTTGGTGATGTAGCCGTCGTCGGCGTTCGCGCGCGCGGGCCCGGCGATGTCGAGGTGCACCCACGGTGCGCCGTCGACGAACTCCTGCAGGAACAGACCGGCGGTGAGCGCGCCGCCGTAGCTGCCGCCGATGTTCTTCATGTCCGCGATCTCGGACTCGAGCTGCTTGCGGTACTCCTTCGGCAGCGGCAACGGCCACACGGCTTCACCGGCACGGTCGGCGGCGGCGCGCACCTGGTCGGACCAGTCGTCGTCGTTGCCCATGAGACCGGCGATCTTGTCGCCCAGCGCCACCACGCACGCGCCGGTGAGCGTGGCCAGGTCGATGACCGCACCAGGCTTGTCGTCCATCGCGAGCGAGAGCGCGTCGGCGAGGATGAGACGGCCCTCGGCGTCGGTGTTGAGCACCTCGACCGTCTTGCCGTTGCGGATCTTCAACACGTCACCCGGGCGGATGGCGTTGCCGCTCGGCATGTTCTCGACCAAAGGCACGTACCCGGTGATGCGTGCCTTCACCCCGAGCGCGGCGAGCGTGGACATCGCGGCGATCACCGCTGCACCACCCGCCATGTCGGTCTTCATCGTCTCCATGCCACCCGAGGTCTTGAGCGAGAGACCACCGGAGTCGAACACCACGCCCTTGCCTACGAGCGCGAGCGGCTTGCCCCGCGCGCCCGACGGCGCGTACGTCATCTTGAGGAAGCGCGGCGCCTGCTCCGAACCCTGGGCCACACCGAGCACACCGCCCATGCGTTGTGCCTGCAGCTGCTTGACGTCGAGCACCTGCACGGTGACGCCGGTGCCGCGCAGCCGCTTCCGCGCCTCGGCCACCACATCAGAGGGCGTCTTGTCCTTCGACGGCAGGTTCACCAGGTCGCGCGCCCACGTGACCGCGTCGCCGAGGGCAGCACCGCGCTCCACCGCGGCCTTCACGGGCGCGCCGCCGGCCGCGACGATCGTGACCTTCTTCAGCTTCGAGGGCGTGGCGTTGCCCTTGTACTCGAGGTACTGGTAGCCACCGAGCACGAGGCCCTCGGCGACCGCCTGCGCGGCGTCGGCGACCGCGAGCTCGGTACCAGCCGTGGCGAGCGTGGTCGCGAGCGATGCCACCCTGCCGGCGCGACGAGCGATCGCGGCCGCAGCACGGCGCACACCGTCGACGCTGAGCTCGGCGGGATCGCCGATCCCCACGAGCAGCGCGGCCTTCGCCTTGAGTCGGCCGCCGGTGGGCACTGCGAGGGTCTCGCCGAGCTTGCCCTCGAAACCGGCTTCGGCGAGGAACGCCGCGAGCCCGCCGTCGAGCGCGGCGTCGACCGCGTCGGCGCCGGGACCGAACTCGGGGCCCTTGGCGACGGGCACCACGAGGAGGTCGGCCACGACCCGGTCGGCGGCAGTGGTCGAGACGGTGAAGGAGATGGACACGGTGGCTCCGGTGTGTTCGAGGTTCAGCGGGGGTCGGGACGCCCGGATCGGGTGTCGCCAGATCGGGAGTTGGAGGTGCGGACGGGACGGAACGTCCCCTCCTGCCACCGGGCGAGGGTGTACACGAGATCGGCGAGACGATTGAGGTACGCCACCACGAAGCTCCCGTCGAGCCAGCCGGCGTGGGCGGCGGCCACGGCCTGACGCTCGGCCCGCCGCACGACCGTGCGCGCCACGTCGAGCGCGGCAGCAACCCGGTTCTCGCCCGGCAGCACGAACTCGGTCGGCGGGTCGTAGCGCGCGGTGACGTCGTCGATGACGGGTTCGAGCGCCGTGACCATCGCCTCGGTGGTGAGCGACACCTCCGGCGTCAACTTGTCGCGCTTGTCGGGCGAGGTGGCCAGCTCGGCGCCCACCACGAACAACTCGCGCTGCAGCCGGACGACGAGCTCGTCGAGCTCCGAGCCGCGTTCGGTCTCGGCGCGGGCGAGACCCAGTGCGGAGACCGCTTCGTCGACCGCGCCGTACGCGTCGGGCCCCGGTGAGTCCTTGCCCACGCGTCCGCCGTACAGCAGCCCCGTGCTGCCGTCGTCGCCCTTGCGCGTGTAGATCTTCGGAGCCGTCACAACGGTCGATTCCGTTCCGGCGTCGCGGCCGGCCGTTCGCGCCTCCACTCCATCTCCATCGGGCGGGAGTCTACGGCCGCGATCCGGCCAGTACCCTTGGCCCGATGTCGGCGGTCCCGGATCCTGCGCGGTCGACGCCCGATGACGGAGCGGCCGACGTACCCGCGGCCGGACGGTCGACGCTGAGGGCGATCGTCAAGACCGCTCGCCCGAAGCAGTGGACGAAGAACGTGCTCGTGTTCGCGGCGCCCGCCGCCGCCGGCGTGCTCGACCAACGCACCGCGCTGTTGCAGACGCTGGTCGCGTTCGTCGGCTTCTGCTTCGCCGCCAGCGGCACCTACTTCCTCAACGACGCCAAGGACGCCGAGGTCGACCGGCTCCACCCCACCAAGCGGCTCCGCCCGATCGCGGCCGGCGAGCTCGACGTGCGCACGGCGCGGATCATCGGGGTGTTGCTGATCCTCGTGTCGTTCGTCGTGACCGCGCCCGTCAACGACTTCAAGCTCACCGGCGTGCTCGCGGGCTACGTGCTCGTGACCATCTCGTACACCATCTGGCTGAAGTACGAGCCCGTGATCGACCTCGCCGCGGTCGCCGCCGGCTTCGTGTTCCGAGCCATCGCCGGCGGCGTGGCCACCAACGTGGCGCTGTCCGACTGGTTCCTCATCGTCGCCGGCGCGGGGTCGCTCTTCATCGTCACGGGGAAGCGCCACGCCGAACTGGTGGAGCTCGGGTCCGATTCGAGCGAACATCGCCGTACGCTCGGCGAGTACTCCACCGCCTTCCTCGGCTACGTGCGCGCGGTCTCGTCGGGCGTCATGATCACGGCGTACTGCCTGTGGGCGTTCGAGAACGCCGCGCACACTGGCGACGACACGTGGTTCCGGCTGTCGATCGTGCCGCTCGTCATCGCGGTGCTGCGCTACGCGCTGGTCGTCGACCAGGGCGGTGGTGGTGCGCCCGAAGAGGTCGTCCTCTCCGATCGGGTGCTGCAGATCGTCGGCCTGATCTGGCTCGTGACGTTCGCCCTCGGTGTCCGCGGGTAAGCAGCGGGTGGAAGAGTCAGCCGTGGCTGAGCCGTCCGAACGCACCGAGCTCCTCACCGGGTGGAGCCGCACCGCGCCCACCGCGGCCACGATCGTCGAGCTGCACGACGCCGCCGACGTCGACACCGGCCTCGCGCGCGCGGGCCGGCGCGGCCTGATCGCGCGCGGCCTCGGCCGCAGCTACGGCGACGCCGCGCAGAACGCAGGGGGCGTCGTGCTCGACGCCACCACCCTCGCGGGGTTCCACGAGATCGACGTGGAGCGGGGCGTCATCCGCGTCGACGCCGGCGTGAGCCTCGAGGCGATCATGCGCACGATGGTGCCGCTGGGCTGGTTCGTCCACGTCACGCCGGG
The DNA here is from genome assembly GCA_036502765.1 of Acidimicrobiia bacterium. GTDB lineage: Bacteria > Actinomycetota > Acidimicrobiia > IMCC26256 > DASPTH01 > DASUAS01. The sequence goes on from DASXXX010000115.1 coordinate 13,132, forward strand.
CACGCGCCAGGTCACCGTGGGGGGCGCGCTCGCGGCCGACGTGCACGGCAAGAGCCACCACGTCGACGGCAGCTTCTCGAACCACGTCGAGTCGTTCGTGCTGCACACGCCCAAGGGCACGGTGACGGTCACGCCCGAGTCGGATCCCGAACTGTTCTGGGGCACCGCCGGCGCGCTCGGCCTCACCGGGGTGATCGCGGAGGCGACGATCCGGTTGCTCCCGATCGAGACGTCGATGATCCGGGCCGAGAACCTGCGCTGCCCCGACCTCGACTCGGTGATGGCG
>DASXXX010000116.1:0-12562 GCA_036502765.1 Acidimicrobiia bacterium
TCAGGGGTCGGGCCAGAGGGTGACGCCGCGGTCGCGGAGGTACTCGACCTCGGCGTCGGAGTAGCCGAGCTCCGCGAGCACCTCGCGCGAGTGCTGGCCGAGCAACGGCGGCGGCCCGGCGATGCGGCCCGGCGTGTCGGACAGGTGCACGAGCTCACCGAACTGGCGGAAGCGCCCGTAGGTCGGGTGCTCGTAGTCGGCGACGAGCCCCGCGGCGACCAGGTCTGGTTGGGTGAACCACGTGCGGCCCGCGTCCTCGAGCGCGAGCTCCACCGGCACGCCCGCGCCGTCGAGCAGGTCGAAGGCCTCCTGCGCGGTGCGGGCGGCGAAGAACGCTTCCAGCGTGCCGACATCCGGCGCGCTGGTGTCGAGCGCGGGCACGACGCGCGCGAGCGCGCGCCGATGGGTCTCGCCCAGACACGCGATCGCGAGCCAGCCGTCGCTCGCCTCGTACAGCCGGTAGAGCGGACCGAACCCGGTCTGGTGCGTGTCGGTGCGCGGTCGCTCCGACCATCCGTCGGGTCCGATCCACGCGTCGGTGTTGAGGTGCACGCCGCCGTTCACGATCGACGTGTCGACGAGCTGTCCTTCGCCGGTGCGCTCGCGCCAGTAGAGCGCCATGAGCACCGCGAGCGCCGACTGCACCGCGCACGCCTGGTCGCACATGCCGAAGCGGTACCAGTTCGGGCCGTTGCCCTCGCCCCCGAGCTCCTGCTCGAGTCCGCACGACGACTGCGCGAGCTGGTCGAAGCCCGGCCAGGTCGCGCGCGGGCCGTCGCTGCCCCACATCGTGGTGTGGCAGTAGATCACCGTCGGGTTGAGCCGCTTCGCCGTCTCGTAGTCGACCCCGAGTCGTTCGGCGACGCCCGGCCGCATGTTGTGGTGGACGACGTCGACCTCGCGCATCAGCCGATGCGCGATCTCCACGCCCTCGGGCTGCTTGAGGTCGACGACCACGTCGAGCTTGCCCCGCTGACAACCGTTGAACGGTTGCGTGACCGGCCGCATCTGGTCACCCTGCGGCGACTCGAGCTTGTAGACGGTCGCACCGAGATCGCCGAGCAGCATCGGTCCGAACGGGCCGGCGAGGAAGTTGCCGAGGTCGAGGATCTTGATGCCCTCGAGCGCGTGCGTCACCGACCGCTTCGCCGGACTCGCCGCGCGTGCGCGCGCCGGCTCGCTCGCCACCGCGCCGAGCACTTCTTCGGTGTGCTGCCCGACGGCCGGTTGCGGACCCTGCACCGCGGGCGGCGGCGCGCCGTGCAGTCGGAACGAGATCCCCGCCTGGCGCACCGGACCGTGCACCGGATCGTCGACCACCACCGACATCCCGTTGTTGATCACCTGCTCGTCCTCGAGTGCCTCGTGCGCGTGGCGCACCGGCGCGATCGGGATCTCGTTGGCCCAGAACTGGTCGAGGAGATCCTGGCGGTCCATGCGTCCGATCGCGTCGCGGATCACGTCCTCGAACGCCTGGCCGCCGGTCGGGTTCCACTCCGTGTCGGGTGGGTCGATGCCCAGGATCTCCCAGACCACGCTGCGGTCCTTGCCCCGCCCGCCGGCGAAGTGCATCGAGTGCACCCAGAGACCGTCGGCGCACTCGTAGATGCTCGGGCGCGGCTCGAACCCGATCTCGAACCACGGTTCCACCCGGTGCTCGGGGTCCTGCCACAGCTGCGTGGTGAAGGCGAGGACACCCTGGTGGAGCGACGTCTCCACCCACTGCCCGCGACCGGTCAGCTCGCGCGCGTAGAGCGCGGTCAGGATCCCTTCGACGGTGAGGTACGACGCGGCGATGCTCGGCAACGGCGCGTGCAGGAAGATCGGACCCTCGCGGAAGCCGGGTTGCTCGTACTGCATGCCGGAGCGCGCCTGCACGAGCAGGTCGATCGCGGGACGATCGGCGGCGTCGGTGGTGCGTGGGTAACCGGTGAGCGAGCAGTAGATCAACGACGGCCGGTCGGCCGCGACACAATCGAAGTCGAGCCCGCGCGCCGCGAGGTACCCGGGTGTGAAGCTCTCGACCAGCACGTCGGCGGTGTCGACGAGCGCGAGCAGCTGCTCGCGGTCAGCGCCGGCGTCGAGGTCGAGCACCACACTGCGCTTCCCGCGGTTGGTCACCACCGAGCCCACGTACCCGCGCTGCGGATCGCCGCTCGCGGGTTCCACCTTCACCACGTCGGCGCCGTGGTCGCTGAGCGTCATGGTGGCGAGCGGACCCGCGAGACCAGTGGTCAGATCGACGACACGCAGTCCCTCCAGTGCACCGGGCACGTCAGGCGCCCTGCGCGCGACCGCGTTCGGTGACGGCCTGCCGGCGATCGGCCAGTGTCGACGCGTCGCGCGTCCACTGCTCCGCCATGTAGCCCTCGATGAGGTGCGCCTCGTCGAGTGTCGACGCGTTGGCGACGCGCCGGTAGTGCGCGAGCAGGCGCCGCACACCGGTCTGGTCGTTGCTCACGATGTCGGCCGCGAGCCCCCGCGCGAACGGCAACAGCTCCTCGTGCGCCACGACGTGGTTGACGAGACCGAGCCGCAGCGCCTCGTCGGCGGCCACGAAGTTGCCGGTGAGCGACATCTCGATCGCGCGGGGCAGGCCGATCCAGCGGGCCAGCAACACCGTGATCCCGCCCCCGGGCATGATCCCGACGCGCGCGTGCGTGTCGGCGAAACGGGCCCGCTCCGACGCCACCAGGAAGGTGCACTGCAGCGCGAGCTCGAGGCCGCCGGTCACCGCCACGCCGTTGATCGCCCCGATGATCGGCTTCGGGATCAGCGGGATGAACCGGTAGAGCCCGTTGTCGTCGAAGCGCTCCGGACCCTCGCCCGGGCCGCGCGGCGCGTCGGTGAGTGGGATCTCGCCGCTCACCTCCTTGAGGTCGACACCGGCGCTGAACGCGGGATCGGTGCCGGTCAGCACCACCGCGTCGACGTCGGGATCGTCCCCCGCGGCGCCGACCGCGTCCCACAATGCGTTGCCGAGCGCGCGACTCATCGCATTGCGCGCCTCGGGCCGGTTGAGGGTGATGGTGGCGATGCGGTCGGCAACGTCGACGAGCACCACTGGGCCGGAGACAGGATCGGTCACGGCGGCGAGTCGACCACGCGCGCGACCCCGGCGCAACCGGGGCGCGGCCGCTACGCGAGACCGGCTGCCCGGGGCGCGGCGAAGTCGAGCACCGACACCGCGCCGGCACGCGCCGCGACGAGCTGCGGGATGGTGTTCATCGCCCGCGACACGTTGAGCAGCGACGTCGACTCGCCGGGAGGCGCACCTTCGGGCCAGCCGAACGTCGTGACGATCGACGGCTCACCGTCGATCTCGACCCGCCACGGCGGGTCCTCGTGGGTCTGGCGCCAACCCGAACCGAGCGCCAGAGCGGCGGTCTGCTGGTTGGTGACCTTCAGGAACTCGCGGTCACCCGACGTCGCCGTCCACGTCCACTCGATCCCCGCCACCTGACCCCGCGCGATCACGAGCCCCGACGACGGCAACGTGAGGTCGGTCTCCGCCACCACCGTGCGCTTCTCGGAGAGCACGCAGTCGGTGAGCTCGACGCCGAGGCCGTCGGCGATCATCTGCGCCGACTGGCGGATCGCGCCGGTGAAGTGCGCGTCGAACATCTCGGCGTACTCCAGTTCGGCACCGACGTCCTTCCCGATGCCGAGTGACTCGATCTGCACGCCCGACGGATACGTCGACACGTCGTTCCACTGCCGCGCGCGGATCTGACGGATGCGGCCCGTGTAGCCGGTCACGAACAACGGCCACACGTCGCTGATCAAACCCGGGATGTTCCCGCCCGCGCTGAACGACGCGTTGCCTTCGCGCGCGGCCGCGTCGATGAGCTCGAAGTCGGGCGAGCCCGGCAGGTAGTAGCCACCGATGCCCGTGTACACGCTCACACCGGCGCGCAGCAGAGTGGTGATGAGGTCGAGGTCGAACAGCAACCCCGAGTGGATCGCCGCGTCGGGCCTGCTCGCGAGCACGTCGTCGAGCGACTGTGTGGTGACGATGCCGTTCGCCGCGGCACCGACGAGCTCGCCTGAGTCGCGGCCCGCCTTGTCGTCGGCGTGCACGAGCACCGCCACCAGCTCGAGCTTTGGGTGTCCCGCGCACCGGCGCACGATCTCGCTCCCCACCCCACCCGTGTACAGCTGGGCCAGCCGGATCATCGTCGTCCCCCTCGGTTCGCGCGGGCGGTCATCGCCCGGTTTCGATACTCTACGGTTTCGTTACACGCACTGCACCAGAAGGGGGACGACCGATGCCAGGCACACGGCTCGACGGAAAGGTGGCGCTGGTGACCGGCGGCACCAAGGGCATCGGTCGCGGGGTGGTGGAGATGCTGGCCGCCGAAGGCGCCGGCGTCGCCTTCACCGGTCGCTCGGAAGACGTCGGCACGGAGGTGGAGGCCGGCGTCGTCGCCGCTGGTGGGCGGGCGCTGTACGTCAAGGCCGACAACGGCGTCGAGGAGCAGCTCGCGGGCGCGGTGCAGGCCACCGTCGCGCGCTACGGGAAGCTCACGACGCTCGTGAACAACGCGATCGCATCGGAAGACGTCGGCAGCGGTCTCGACAGCCACGTCGACGAGGTCGACGACGGCACGTTCGAGAAGATCCTGCGCATCGCGCTCATGGGCACGGTGTGGGCGACGAAGCACGCGGTCCCCGAGATGCGCAAGGCGGGCAGCGGGTCGATCGTGAACATCTCGGCCAGCTCGTCGAAGTCGGCGCTCCCCCACCGGCCCGCGTACCACGCATCGAAGGGCGCCATCAACGCGCTGACGCGCCAGCTCGCGGTCGACTACGGCAAGGACGACATCCGCGCCAACGCGATCATCGTCGGCTTCATCTTCACCGGTTCGGAGGCGATGACCGCGATCCTCGAGAACCCGCGGTACAAGGCCGCGTTCCTCAAGAACATCATGGTGCCGCGCTTCGGCGAACCCGCCGACATCGCCGCCGGCGTGGTGTACCTCGCGGCCGACGAGTCGAAGTACGTGACCGGTACCGAGCTCACCATCGACGGCGGTGCGCTGTGCCACCAGGCCCTGCCCGAGCTCGACTTCGAGGAGATGAAGGCCGAATGACATGGAACCGGTGACGGGGAGCTGTTGACGTGGAGCTGATCCGGACCGTCGCCGACCTGCGCGCGCGCCTCGATCCCGAGCGCGCCGCCGGCAAGCAGATCGGCATGGTGGGCACGAGCGGCGGCATGCACCAGGGCCACCAGTCCTTGCTCCGGCGCGCCGCGGCCGAGAACGACATCACCGCGATGTACTGGGGCGGCGCGCCCGCCGAGCTCACGTCGTGGCACTCGGGCTCGACCTTCGCGTACGAGCGCGACTCCGGTCACGACTGGCCCCTCGCCGAGGAAGCCGGATGCGAGATCCTCTTCGCGCCGCCGGGCGAGGTGCTGTTCCCGCGCCCGCCCGCCACCATCGTCACGCTGCCCTCGTTCTCCACCGCCGTCGCGCAGTGTGATGGAGGAAGTCCGCAGCTCGAGGACCCCGCGCACCTCGATCTCATCGCGCTGGCGATGTGCAAGCTCTGGAACATGTTCGGTCCGTGCCGCAACTACTTCGGCGAGAAGGACTGGCAGCAGCTGGTGATGTTCCAGTGCCTGGCGCTCGACCTCGAGTTCCCGGTCGAGGTGCTCGGCAGTCCCACCGTCCGCGAGGACGACGGCGTGGCCGTGTCGAGCCGCAACGCACAGCTCACGCCCGAGCAACGCGCGGTCGCGCCCGTGCTGTACCGCGCACTGCGCGCCGCGCGCGACGCCGCGCTCGCCGGGGCGACGTCGGCGAAGGAGATCGAGGGGGTGTTCACCGACACCATCGGCGACGCAGCCGCGATCGAGTACTTCGCGGTGGTCGACGGTCCGACGATGACGCCGCTCGACGAGCTCTCGGGTGAGGTCCGCCTGCTCGCGTCGATCGGTCTCGGCGACACCCGGCTGCTCGACAACATCGGCGTCTGACCGTCGTGTCCCCCCGCCCGCGCCGCGACCAGGACGTCGTGCTCCATGCGACGCTCGACGTGATCGCCGAGCAGGGCGTGATGGGGATCAGCGTCGACACCGTCGCCGCACAGTCAGGCGTGAGCAAGGCCACCATCTACCGTCATTGGGGATCGCGGGCTCGGCTCATCCACGCCGCCATCTCGTCGTTGCAACCACCCGCGATCGAACCCGACACCGGCTCACTCCGTACCGACCTGCTCGCGCTGCTCACCTCGCTCGTCGATTACTTCGACTCGCCGACGGTCGCGCGGGTGTTCCCGTCGTTCCTCGACGCCGCGGTGCGCGACCCCGAGTTCGCCGAGCTCCGCCAGGAGACGTTGCGCATGGGCCGCGCCAGCTTCGAGCGCGTCGTGCGCATGGGCATGGCGCGCGGCGAACTGCCCGACGACGTCGACGTCCACCTGGTCGTCGATCTCGCGCGCGCGCCGATCATCTACCGCCGCGTCGTGGCGCAGACCCCGGTGCGGGCGTCGGACATCGCGCCGATCGTCGACGCGGTCCTCGCCGCGTTCGCGCCGCCAAAGCCGGTCCTTTGATCATGAAGGTCTTCACGCGCGGCTGCGTGGCCATCCCGCACCGGGACGCTGGCCAACGCGTTGTCGAAGCTCATGACAGACCTCCACGCATTCTCGGCACTCACTCTCGCCGCGGTCGGCGTCGTGTCTCCCCCGCGATACCCGAGCCACGCGATGGGTAACACCCATGGAAGCGATCGAGCCGGAAGGGATGCCGGAAGGAATGAAGGAAGGAGCACGACGATGACCGACCAGCTCTTGGACCGGTACCGCACGGCCAGCGAATGGACCCTCTCGAAGGTCATGCGCGCCGGCGACCAGCTCGACGCGCCGACCCCGTGCGACGACTGGGACGTGCGCACCCTGCTCAACCACATGCTCGAGACCCAGCAGTACTTCCTGGACCGCGCTCGTGGGGAGCAGGCACCACCGTTGTCGCCCGAGCCGCCCGACGGTCTCATCGGCAACGACGCCACCGCGGCGTACGAGCGCGGTCGGACAGCGATGATCGCCACCTTCTCGGACGACCGCGTGGTCGAGCGCACCGGTCCGTCGCTCGGCATCGCGTTCAGCGACACGTTGCTGCACGGGTGGGACGTCGCTCGTGCGACCGGTCAGGACACGACGATGCCGGTCGGCCTCGCGCAGGCGGCGTACGGCGTCATGCACGGCGCGTTCCCCGACGACCAACGCAAGGGTGTGTTCGGCCCCGAGCTCCCCGTCGGTGACGACGCGTCGCCCCAAGAGAAGCTCCTCGCCTACACCGGTCGCGACCCTTCCTGACGCGCCCGCGGCTCACGCGGGTTCGCGCCCGTCCTCGCGCCGCACCCCACTGGCTGCACGCGGCGCGAGGACGAGTCGCGTCAGCCGCCCCCGAACAGCGACCGCAGGAGGTCGCCGACCGGGTTCGCGGGCGGAGCGGTCGCGGGAGGGCCCGTGGTCGTCGTCGGAGCCGGAGTGGGAGTGGGAGTGGCGATGATGAGCGGCGGGGTGGATGGTCCGGGGATCTCGATGTGCTGGTCGACGGGCAGCGTCGTGTCACCAGCGGGGGTGCCACCGACGGTCACCGAGCCGTGCGCATCGATCGTCGCGAGCGGTGGGGCAGGCGGTGCAGTCGTCGGGTCGCCCGACGTCGGCGGAGGCGGCGCGCCGTGCGGCGCGAAGCTCGCGATGAAGGTGTTGCCCGGGCCCGACACGAACGCAGTGATGACCTGCGTGAGCAGCTCGCAGTCCTTGAAGTCGGGGATCGAGTACGTGCTCGCGAACGTCCCACCGGTCGCGGGGTTCACCACGCCCTGCATGCGCACGGAGATCGGCTCGACCGTGGTGCAGTTGTCGCCCACCAGGTTGATGTCGGTCCCGTGCGGCGCGAGCTTGGCCAGCTTCACGTTGAACGACGCGGTCGTGTCCACGTTGAACGTGGCGAGGTCGACGTGTCCGGTGATCGGACCCGTGGGCGCCATGACGAACGACGCGTCGGCCGCCGGGATCAGCCCGAACAGGTTCATGGTGACGCTCGCGGGCGGCAACGTGAGCGTGCCCGTCTCCTCGCCCGTCGCGACGTCGATGGTGCCGTCGAATTGCCCAGGTGGCACCGTGATGTCCATGCCCGACTTCGCCAGGTGCGTGCGGGCGTAGACGTCTTGGCTGAACGGGATCTTCGGATCCGCCGACGCCGCAGGCGCGGCGATCACCAGGATCCCGCACGCCGCCAACGCAGCCGCGAGCGCTCGTGCGCAACGACGAATGGTCCTCGACATCGGTGTCCTCCGGGTCGGAAATTCGGTCCGCGCGGTACCCCCGCACTCCTGTGAACGTCGGCTCGCCGCACCGGGATACGGGTCCGATGCGGCGTGGATACGATGCGTTGGACGACGCCCAATTCCCGGGCGCGAGGAGGATCACCCCCCATGGCCACGCTCGCGGTCGACGGCCTCCGGGTCATCGACGCCGACACGCACTTCACCGAGCCCTACGACCTGTGGACCAGCCGCGCGCCGGCGGCGTACAAGGACCGCGTCCTGCACATCGAGCAGCGCGACGAGGGACCCTCGTGGGTCGTCGACGGCGTCGAGCTCGGGTTCGCGAAGGGCGGCGGTGTCGTCGCGCGCGACAAGAGCAAGATCCCGTTCCTCGACTCGATGGACAAGGGCCACGACTGGGTGCACCGCGGCGCGTGGGACCCCGAGGCGCGCCTGCAGGTGATGGACGAGTGCGGCATCCACGCGCAGGTGCTCTTCCCGAACGCAGTCGGCCTCGGCGGCGGCAACATCAACAACAACGTGAAGGACGAGGCGCTGCGCCTGCTGTGCATCCAGATCTACAACGACGCGATGGCGGAGCTGCAGGAGTCGTCGAACCTCCGCTTCATCCCGCTGCCGGTGATGCCGGCCTGGGACGTCGAGCTCTGCGTGCAGGAGACGATCCGCTCCGCGACGCACGGCGCACGCGGCATCAACATGACCTCCGACCCGCAGGACCTCGGCTCACCCGACCTCGCGAACCGCGCGTGGGACCCGCTGTGGGAGGTGTGCGCCGACCTGCACCTGCCGGTGCACTTCCACATCGGATCGAGCAACACCGCGATGGACTTCTACGGCAACTACTTCTGGGAGTCGCAGGACGAGTACGTGAAGCCCGCCATCGGCGGCTCGATGCTGTTCATCAACAACGCCCGCGTCGTGATCAACACGGTCTTCGCCGGGATCTTCGACCGCTTCCCCGCCCTGCAGATGGTGTCGGTCGAGAGCGGCATCGGCTGGATCCCGTTCATCCTCGAGACCATGGACTACGAGCTGATCGAGAACGCACCCGAGCAGGCCAAGGCGCTCTCGAAGCTCCCGTCGGAGTACTTCCGCAGCAACTGGTACGCCACGTTCTGGTTCGAGAACAACCAGGGCGACGTGCAGGGCCTGCTCGACAAGGTCGGTGAAGATCGCGTGCTCTTCGAAACCGACTTCCCGCACCCCACGTGCCTCTACCCCTCGCCGCTCGAGACGGTGGCGGAGAAGATGAACACGCTGCGCACCGAGACGCGTCGCAAGGTGATGGGCGAGAACGCGGCGCGGCTCTACCGGGTGTGAGCACCGACGCGACGCGCTTCGAGCACCGGTTCGGGTTGGGGGCGATCGACCAGATCTCGTTCGCGGTGCCGAGCGTCGACGACGCCCTCCCCCGGTACGAGGTGATGTTCGGCGGTCCGTTCACCGCGATGGACGTCCCGAACTTCGACGTCGTGTGCCGCGGCACGCCCAGCTCCACCACGCTGCGCCTCGGGTTCGGGCGGACCGGCGAGCTCGAGGTCGAGCTGGTCGAAGTGGTGTCGGGCGCATGGCCGACGGTCGACTGGCTGAGCGAGCACGGCGAGGGCCTCCACCACCTGCGCTACCCGGTCGACGACTTCGCCGCCAGCCGCACTGGGATGGAGAGCGCCGGCTGTTCGACCATCCTGGAGGGTGGCGCCGGCGGCGTGTCCTTCGCGTACCTCGAGGTCCCCATGCTCAACGGCATGGTGATCGAGCTCATCCACATGCCGACGGCCTGAGCGGGATCACAATTCCTTCACGAATCGTTGACCTTCGCTGCGATCTCGGTGGCGACTCTGGGTAGGGGAACACGAACCCCGAGCCGCGGAGGCGACGAGATGCAGTGGAACACGGTGAGAACGATCCGGTGGGCGATCGTCGGTGTCGGCCTCGTGGCCGGGATCGCGCTGGTGGCCGCGGGAGCGACGCTGATCGGCGTCGTCCTGGTGGTGATGGCCGCCCTGCGGATCGTGATGCTGCTGGCGATGCGACGCCGCACGCGTCCTGGCCCGAAGGGTCAATTGCTGCAGCGATTGGCGCGCAACGAGCTCGATGTCGCCGCGACCGCGATCGGCATCGCGCCCGACGAGCTGCGCCGCGCCGTCGACGACGGTCGCACGATCTCGGCCGTCGCCGCCGACGCCGGGATCCCGTCACGCCGCGTCGTCGACGCGGTGGTGCGCGACGCGAGTGCGAAGGTCGACCGCGCCGTCGAAGCCGGCAACGTCGCGCCGAACCGGGCGCGAATGGTGCGCAACCGGTTGCCACACTGGGCCGAGCGCTTCGTCCTGAGCACCCCGGCGATGCTCACCGGTGCACCCCCACGCGGCTAGGACAATGCACGCGGCTAGGACAAGGCACGGGGCTAGGAGAAGCCGGTCTCGCGCACCGTGATGCTCAGTCGACCCGCGGGCAGCCCGAGACCGGGAGGGGCGGTGGCGGGGAACACCTTCGGGACACCGTGGAACACCCGCCGCTCGTCGCGCCCGAACACGAGCAGGTCGCCGCTGCGTAGCTCGAGGTCGAGGAACGGACCGGCGCGGCGGTCGACCCCGGCGAAGCGGAACGTGCACGTGTCGCCGAGGCTGATCGTCACCACCGGCGCGTCCGAGGGCTCCTCACCGTCCTGGTGGAGGCCCAGCCTGGCGCCGTCGGGATAGCGGTTCACGATCGCAGCGTCGGGTGTGAACTCGCGCGCCTCCGCGCTGTCGGCACCGTACGCATCGGCAACCGCGCCACGCGCGAGCGCGCTGACGCTCTCGGGCAGCGGCTTCACCGTTGCGCCGTCGGTGTCGTCAGCAGTGCGGCTGTACGCGTACGGCGACCAGTGCCAACCGAGGCACACCGCCTGCGTGCTCATGAGATGACCGGCGGGCACACGCGGGTGCCGCAAGCCGGCCGGCGGACGTGCCCACTGCCGGAACTCCGCCACGAGCGCGCGTTGCGCGTCGAGGTCGAGCCAGTCGGGGATCAGGACGATGCCCGGCCGCGGCTCCGTCACCGTGCGGGACGGCGGCTCGCCCACGATCCCGAGCGCGAGCTGCCCGGCGAGCGCATCGCCGGCCGCGTCGACGGGCGGCCCGAGTGCGACCTGCTCACCGCCGAGGCGGCTCGTCGGCCCTCGCCTCCCCGAGGTGCGCGCCGATCCCATCCCGTCAGTGTCGCCGACGAGCAGTTCGGACACACTCCGAAATCGCGGCCAACGATCGGTAGCCCGAGCAGGCGTGGCCCCCGGCCGGAGCCGGGAGCCGCGCCGTCCACGGGCGTCTGCCCGTCTCAGCCCGTGAAGGTCGCCGCGGCGACGACTGCGGCCGCGGGGGCGACTGCCTGAGTCGTCGGTGGAGCCGTGACGTCAGCGCCGAGGACGTCGACGCCCTCGAAGTTGTTCGTGATGGTGACCGGCACGTCGACGTTCGCATCGACGAAGATGCCCGGTGCCACTTCGACACCCTGCGGCGTGTAGCTGACCACGGTCTGCGTCCGGAACGTGTCGACGCCTTGTTCGACGACGGTGCACTGCGACCCGGCTTCGATCTGGTCGATCGTCGCCGGCGTCCCCGCGCCGCCCGTGATCGGGAACGTCACGTCGACCTCGTGGCCGTCATCACACGACACGTGTGCGGTGAAGCTGGTCGGCACCGTGCCGTCGATCGGGGTGCCCACGATCGGAAGCCCCGACACGTCCTTGGTCAACGACAGGCTGCCGAACTGCTGCTCGACCGGCGGCGGCGTCGAGCACACCGCGGGTCCCTCATGGGTCTCGCTGCCGTAGTAGATGTCCTGACCCTCGCTCGACCAGTTGAGGCCCGGGAAATGCGTGGGATCTCCGGGGTCGCCATAGTCGAACGGCGGGATGATGTCTCCCCACTTGATGTGGTCTGCCTTGAGCGTCGGGTCCCACACGGGGCCCGTGTGGCCGGCGTGGCCGTCGATGACACCCGCGACGTCCGGCTCGTTGACCACGTACGGGTTGGTGTTCGAGTTCGTCCGGTGACAGATCGTCACCTTCTCGACCACCTCGGCGCTGGCGGGTCCGGCGACCAGGAACCAGGAACCCATCGCCATGGCGATGGTGCCGGCCACGGCGGTCCAGCGCGCTCTCGCAGTTGCTGCCCTCATCTGCACCTCCCGTTGGCTGCAGGAGCTCGAGCTCCGGCAGTACGAATTGGAAGGGGCCGGTTTCGCTTGGCTCCCCACCCGGCGCAGCGACCATTTCT
>DASXXX010000117.1:0-3303 GCA_036502765.1 Acidimicrobiia bacterium
GTACCGGTCTTGCGCCTGCTTGGTCAGCGGCCCCGCACCGACCAGGCCCATGTCGACGCCCCACTTGTCCATCTCGCCGATCGTCACCGTGACGCCGTCGTCGCCCTCGTCGAGCTTGTTGGGCACGTCCTTGAACATGTAGCCCGCCGGGAACTCCTTGGTGGATTCGTCGTCACCGCGGGTCGTCTCGCGCAGGTAGTCGTAGGTCTTCGACGCGTTCGACTTCGGGAAGCTGATCATCAGATCGATGGCGCCGATGTCGGTGGGCATGGTCATGCAGTGGTGCTCCTGACGTTGCGGAATTGGATGTCGCGGAAGTCGTCGACGAGGCGCGTGAGCAACTCGCCGAGCAGGTGCCGGTCGGACGCCGACCACCGGCCGAGCGTGTCGCGCAAGTGGGCTTCGAGCACCTCGGCGATGTGCTTGCGGGCGTCGTGGCCGGCGGGCGTGATGCTCACGGTGACGACACGACCGTCGGAAGCGTCGGGTGCACGCTCGAAGAAGCCGAGCTCCTCCAGCCGGCGGACCTGGCGGCCCGTCGATGCGGCGTCCATGCCCGTGGCGCGAGACAGGTCGCCGAGCGTCGCGGGACCGTGCTCGTCGATGCGCCGGAGCAGCGCGTACGCGGGACGGGACAGGTCGATCCCGGTCGCGGCGGTCAGGCCCGCGTGGCCGTTGCGGCTGGCCCGGAGTCGGTCGAGCTGCTCCAGCCCCCGCTGGATCGCGCCCACGTCGTCCATCCGCGTCGACCCTAACTTGTTTGCTTGAGTCCAGCAACTAGGTGCGCCGCTACGGCGCACCACTGACGCCAAAACGGGGGTGAGGGCTAGAAGTCGAAGGTCTGGCCGACCATCTGCTCGCTCAACGTCCAGAGGCGCCGGGCCGATTCGGGGTCACGGGCCCAGGGCGCGTGCTGGTCGGTGACCTCGGCGTCGGCGAGGTAGGTGCCGCCCTGGGCGTCGAGCTCGGGGGCGGTGGCGGCCCACACGCTGGTGGCCGCGCCCTGCTCGACCGTCTTGCGCGGCGGCAGCCCGCCCGACGGCGCCGACTTGGCCCGATCGGCCATGGCTTGGAAGTCCTCCCGGGACATGTGGCGGCCCAGTTCGGTTGCGATCATCCCCGGGTGGACCGCGTACGCGTGCACCCCGCGGTCACCCAGGCGGCGGTCGAGCTCGACCGAGAACAGGATGTTGGCGGTCTTCGACTGTCCGTACGCCGAGAACTTCTCGTACTCGCGGCGCTCGTAGTTGACGTCGTCCCACACGATGTCGGAACCCATGTGGCCGCCGGAGCTGAGGTTGACGACGCGCGACGGCGGGTCGGCGAGGAGCTGCGGGACCAACAGGCAGGTGAGCAGGAAGTGTCCCACGTGGTTGGTGCCGAACTGCATCTCGAAACCTTCGGCCGTGTGCTCGAACGGCGTGTACATGACGCCGGCGTTGTTGATCAACAGGTGCAAGCGGTCGTGGTTGCTCGCGTACCACTCCGCGAACGCGCGCACGCTGTCGAGCGACGTGAGGTCGAGCGCACCCTGCTCGAGCATCGCGTTGGGTTCGCGATCGAGGATCGACGCGGCCGCGGCGTCGATGCGGGCCGAGTCGCGGCCGGCAAGCACGACCTGCGCGCCGACCGACGCCAGGGCGCGCGCGGTCTCCAGTCCGAGGCCGGTCGACGCGCCGGTGACGACCGCGATCTTCCCCTGCAGGTCGACACCCTCGAGCACATCGGCGGTCGTCGTTTCGAAGCTCATGCCAGTCCCTCTCCAGGCCACTCATCGGGCCAGTCGTTCGCCACGCTTCCTTGCCACTGCGGCACCCGGCGCTCGAGGAAGGCCATCACGCCCTCCTTGGCGTCGGGACTCCCCATCAGGTGGTGGTGCAGCACGGTCTCGAGGTGGTTCACGTCGTCGCGGTCGAGATCGAAGCTCGCCCACAGCACCCGCTTGCTGAACGCCACCGACATCGGCGCGGTCGTCGCCGCCACCCCGCGCGCGTACTCCCATGCCGCCGGCAACACGTCGGCGGCGGGCAGCACCCGGTTGGCCACGCCGAGGCGCTGCATCTCGGGACCGTCGAACGTACGGCCGGTGAGCAGGATCTCGGCTGCGTTCGCCATGCCGACGATGCGCGGTAGCGACCAGTGCACGAACGCGTCGCCCATCACGCCCCGCTGGGCCTGCACGACGCCGTACTTGGCGTCGGCGGCCATGAACCGCAGGTCGCACTGGATGGCCAACGTCATGCCGATGCCGATCGCGTGTCCGTTGATCGCGCCGATCACGGGCTTGCGGACGTCCCATGGCGGGAAGCGCAGACCGGCGGCGTCGAACGTGGAGGTGTCGACCTTCCCGAACGTCTCACCGCCGCGCGCCAGATCAGCGCCGGAGCAGAACGCAGGTGGCGTGCCCGTGAGCACGACGGCGCGGATGGCGTCGTCCTCGTCGCAGCGCCGGAGCGCGTCGTCGAGCTCGTCGCCCATGCCTGCACCGAACGCGTTGCGCACATCGGGCCGGTTGAGGGTGACGGTCGCGACCTGCTCCCGGACGTCGAACAACAGCGTCTGGTAGGTGGGCGTCTCGTAAGTGGGCGTCTCGTACTGGTCGGTCATGCGTGCTCCAAGGGGACGTCGTAGCGCTCGGTGTAGCGGGCGAAGCGCTCGTCGAGCGGACCGCGGTCGACGCCCACCTCGGCGAGGGAGTACGCGTGCGTGCCGTACTTGTGCTGCGGGTTGTCGGCGTGGAACGTGCGGAAGTACTCCTCCTTCTCGGCGTTCCACTCGATGCCGAAGCGCTCGTAGATCGAGCCGACCACCGCCACCGGGTCGCGCACGATGTCGGCGTAGGCGACGTCGAAGAACGCCTCCTCGCCGATGCGATCGCGCGCATCCATCGCACGGTCGAGCAGCACCGAGAGCGTGTTCGGCCAGTGCGACACGATGTACTCGGTGTGGTCGACGTCGGTGAAGGTGCCGGTGAGGCAGCGCAGCAGGCTGAACGTCGACGCTGCGATCTTCACCGGGTCGCGATGGGTGACCACGAGCCGGGCGTCGGGATAGGTCTCGAACAACTCGTCGAGCAGCAGGCCGTACTGCGGCGACTTCAGCTGCCAGCGGCCGGGGCACTCCGACTGCAGGATCTGCAACACCTGCCGGTGGTAGTGCGTCGCGCCCTCCCAGGTGGAGTCGAGCAGCCACTCGTCGTAGGCGGGCAGGTTGAACACCGTGGAGTAGATGAGGCTCTGGAAGTGCTGCGCGTGCAGCACCGTGCACTCCATCGCGTCGTCGGGTTCGTCGTGGTGGATGGCC
>DASXXX010000118.1:0-8068 GCA_036502765.1 Acidimicrobiia bacterium
CGAAGGTGGGGACGCCCGACGCGACGATCGCGTCGATCGGCCAGGCCGGATTGCGCACGAGGACGACCACGAGATCGACCGCCGCCAGCGTCGAGTCGTCGACGGCGACCGCGTCCTGCACCTCGTCGCCGAGCGTGAGCGACGTCACGAGGGGGTCGGCGAAGCGCACGATGGCGCCCTCGGCCTGGAGGAGCTCCATCACCTTCACCGCGCGGGAGTTGCGGACGTCGCTCACCCCGGCCTTGAACGCCGCGCCCAAGCACAGCACGACTGCACCACCCAGGGAGATGCCGAGACGCGTCGTGAAGCTGTGGATGCGGTGCATGACGTAGTTGGTCATGCGCAGGTTGATGTCGCCCGCGAGCTCAATGAAGCTCGTGTGGAAGTCGAACTCGCGCGCCTTCCACGAGATGTAGTACGGGTTCACCGGGATGCACTGGCCGCCCGGACCGATGCCGGGCAGGAAAGGCTGGAAGCCGAACGGCTTGGTCGCCGCCGCTTCCATCACCTCCCAGATGTCGACGTCCATCTCGTGCGCGAGCATCGCCAGCTCGTTCACGTACGCGATGTTCACCGCGCGGTAGGTGTTCTCGGCGAGCTTCGCCATCTCCGCGACCTTCGGTGACGACACGACGGTCACGAGTCCGGGCTCGCCCATCATCGCTTCGAGCAGGACGCGCGTCGCCTCACCGCTCGCGGGCGTGACGCCTCCCGCGATCTTCGGCGTGTTGGCGAGCGTCCACGTGGTGTTGCCGGGGTCGACGCGCTCGGGGGAGTAGGCGAGGAGGAACCCCTCGCCCGCGGTCATGCCGCTGCCCGCCTCCAGCAAGGGGCGCACGATCTCCTCGGTCGTGCCCGGGTACGTCGTCGACTGCAGGATCACCAGTTGCCCGGGGGCGAGGATCGCACCGAGCGTGGTGGCGGCCGACCGCACGAAGGAGAGGTCGGGCGTCTTGGTGGCGTCGAACGGGGTGGGCACGCAGAGGTAGACCGCATCGGCGCGCCGGAGGTCGTCGGGGTCGGCGGTGGCCTCGAAGAGACCCGATGCGACGGCAGCTGCGAGCTGCGCGTCGGGCACGTCGTCGACGTGGCTCCGGCCGTCGCGCAGCGCCGCCACACGCTCGGCCACGACGTCGAAGCCGATGACGTGGAACCCGGCCTGCGCGTATTCGATGGCGAGCGGCAGTCCCACGTAGCCGAGGCCCATCACCCCGACCACCGCGTCGCGCGACGCCACCTTCGCTGCAAATTCTGTGGATTCAGCTGCCCCGTTCACGCCGAAAACGGTAGCGGTCCGCGCGACCCCTCTGAACCGGCTCTCTGAACCGAGGTCTTCGTGCGCTGCCAGTCGCGACTGTGACGTGTGTCCCGATCGGTCAAGGGAACGCAACTCAGGACCGATACGACGGCGGGCAAGACTTCTGGGCGGAAGGTGGGAGCATCATGTTGAACGAGACGCAAACCGTGATCGCGGTCGCGGGCGTGTGTGTGCTCGCTCTGGTCCTGATCGTGTTGGGCCGACGTCGGCGCAACACCGAGGGTCGCGGCACCAACGACCACGTCGTCAACGCGGGCGTGGTCGACGCGGTCGTCGTCGACGAGCCGGGCCGTTTGGTGCTGGCCCGCACGCACGACGGCACGCAGTACCAGGGCACGCTGGCCGAGCCCGGCGACCCCGGCCAGCCCGGCGCGAACGGTGGATACCTCACGCTGACCGGCACCATCGTGTTCCGTCGCGCCGGCGGCGAACCCGAGACGATGCCGTCGGCGTGGGATCGGCTCGCGCTGCCCCTCGCCGACGTCGCCGAGGTGTGGACGCGCCCGGCCGCGACCACACCCGCGGCGCCCTCGCCGGCGCCGGTGCCCGCGTCGTCGACCGAGGACGCGGTCGCCCGGCTCCGTGAAGGTGTCGACGGCGAGCCGTCGGCCGACGCCCCGACGACGCGTCGTCACACCCGACGGGAACGTCGCTCGCCGGTGATCACCCCGTAACCTCCTCGGGCATCGAACCGGTCCGCATCCTCGTCGTCTGCACCGCGAACATCTGCCGGTCGCCGATGGCCGCCGCGTTCCTGACGCGGGCCCTCGATCGCGTCGAGGTCCCCGCGCAGGTCGTGTCGGCGGGGACCCGGGCCCGCGCCGGATCGACGGTGCCCCCCGCGGTGCTCGAGACGATGCGCGGCTTCGGCATCGAGCTCTCGGAACACAGCAGTCGCGAGCTCACACCGCAGCTCGCGCAGGGTGCGCACGTGGTGCTCGGACTCACGCGCGAGCACCTGCGCGAAGCGGTGATGATGGATCCACGCCTCCTCGACGCGGGATTCACGCTGAAGGAGTTGGCGCGCCGCGCCGGCGTCCAGGGCTTCCGGCCGGTGACCGATCCACTGGAACCGTGGCTCGCAACACTGGTTGCGAACCGCGACGTCATGGACCTGATGGGAGCCGATCCGTTCGACGACGTCAGCGACCCGATCGGGGGTCCATTGGTCGGATATCAGGACACCGCCGCCGAGCTCTCGCAGCTCATCGACCGCATCGTGCGCACCGTCTGGCCCGGCTGAACGCGTTCGTTCGACACTTCGCACCGCGGTCAGCTCCGCGCGCGGTGCGGCGGGTATCGTCTGGGGGTCTGACCGCGGGGCTCTCGTGCAAGCGGGAGCGCCACCAGGCCGTGCGGCATCGCCGGCGCGCCGACGAGCCCGAAGGGCGAGATGGACGAAGAGCGTCCTGAACTCGACTTTCACTTCTACTTCGGTGTCCTGCGTCGCCGCGCGTGGATCATCGTGCTGGTCACGATCATCGTCACGGGAGCCGCGCTCGCTCGGTCGCTGAGCTCCGACAAGGTGTACCAAGCCACCGCGACGGTCCTCGTCCAGGACCCGAACGCGCAGGTGAGCGTCGACCAGAGCTCGGGCAACTCGTTCATCGACATCAGCACCGAGGTCGCGCTGGTCCAGTCGGGCAAGATCGCGGCCGCGGCGGCCAAGGCCATGGGCGCCGACGGCGCGTTGGTGACCGGCCTGTCGGTCGGCCAGGTCGGCGACACCACCTTGATGTCGATCACCGCGGAGTCGTCGAGTCCGCGCGTGGCGCAGCTTGCGGCCAACACCTACGCCAAGCAGTACGTGAAGGTGCGCAAGGACCAGAAGATCCAGGCGACCGAAGAGACGATCAGGAGCCTCCAAGACCACATCGCCGAGCTGAAGGGACAGCAAGCGGCGCTCAATCCCCTCGATCCGTCGGCTGGGGTCCAGATCGCGTCCCTCCAGTCCGACATCGACTCCGCGACTCAGCGCGTCAGCACGTTGCAACTCAACGAGAGCCTGATCACCCAGAACGGCGCGACCGTCGTCGACCTCGCGGGGCGACCGTCGAGTCCGATCGCACCTGATCCCAAGCGCGACGCCCTCCTCGGGTTCGCGCTCGGCATCGTGCTCGGCCTCGGCCTTGCCTTCCTCTACGAATTCCTCGACGACAAGATCAAGACGCAGGAAGACGTCATCCGGTACGCGCACGGCCTCACCGTCCTGGCCGAGATCCCCACCATCTCCAAGGAGAAGAAGGGTCGGCGCCTGGTCGCGCTCGACGATCCGAGCTCCGGATCCGCGGAGGCCTATCGCAGCCTCCGCACCAGCTTGCGCCTGCTGTCGTTGCGCAAGCCGATCCAGACCTTGCTCGTCACCAGCTCGATGGCGGGCGAAGGCAAGACCACCACATCGGCCAACTTGGGTGTCACGCTTGCGCGCAGCGGCCTGCGCGTCATCATCGTCGACCTCGACCTGCGCCGCGCCTCGCTGGCACCGCTGTTCGGTGGCGACAACGACATCGGCCTCATGACCGTGCTCGTCGGGGAGACCACGCTCGCCGAGGCGATGTACGAGGTCCCGATCGCGGCGGGTGTCCCGCCGCTGCGATTCCTTCCTGCCGGACCGATCCCGCCGAACCCGTCCGAGATCATGGGTACGTCGCGCATGGCCGAGGTGATCAACAACCTCCGGGCCAGCGCCGACTTCGTGATCATCGACTCGCCCCCGATCGTGCCGGTCACCGACGCGGTCGTGCTCTCGAGCCGGGTCGACGCGGTGATGCTGGTGATCCAGGCGGGCAAGACCCGTCGCCGCCACCTCACGAAGTCGGCCGACCTCCTCGCCCAGGCCGATGCGCCGATGATCGGCGCGGTGATGAACGGCGCGGGCCGCCACGCGCGCTACGGCTACTACGAGCGCTACGGCTACGGGTACAGCAAGCCCACGAAGGCGCAGAGCAAGAAGTACAAGGGTTCACGGCCGGGACAGGAACGTCGGCCGCGCATGCCCACGCCCGAGGTGCCCCAGAGCGAAGGCACCGGCCGGAGCATCGGCACCAACAGCAACGGAACGACAGGCAACGGAACCACCGGCAACGGCGCCGGAGCGGCCCAGCCCGCGCCGGAACCGACGCAAGAACAGCCCTGACCCACGACATCCCCTCGTCGGGCGGGTGCCCACCCGACGACCAGCCGGTGAGCAGCGGGTGAACTCCTTGTTTCATCGCTCGGGTGCCCCCAGAATGGGGTTACCATGTCCGGACTCGACAACGCGGGCAGCGCAGAGAGGGACATCTCTTGTCGATGACCGACCAGGAAGTCGCGTCCGACGTCGCCGTCGGCCGCGTGGTTCCCAGTCCACCGGCGATCGTGAAACCATTGCGGGCTGAACACGATGTTTCGGCGCACGGTCGGTCGCGGGCGAAGCTGGCTTCGAAGCGGGCCTTCGATCTCATCGTGGGATCGGTGATGTTGCTCCTGCTGTTGCCGGTCTTCCTCGCGGTCGCGATCGCGATCCTCCTCGCGGAGGGGCGCCCCGTGTTCTATCGCCAGCGGCGTGTCGGGCGTTACGGCAATGCCTTCACAATGTTGAAGTTCCGTTCGATGGTCACCGACGCCCACGAGCGCCTCGACGACCTGCAACACCACAACGAGCGCACGGGTCCGTTGTTCAAGATCCACCGCGACCCTCGCGTCACGCGCGTCGGACGCTTCCTCCGCGCCACGAGCTTCGACGAGCTCCCGCAGTTCTTCAACGTGCTCGGCGGCACGATGAGCCTCGTCGGTCCTCGTCCCGCGCTGTTCGAGGAGCGCGCCAGCTTCCCGCCGGAGCTGCTCGAGCGCGAGGTCCTGCGGCCGGGACTCACGGGGCTCTGGCAGGTGGAGGCGCGCTCGGATCCCGACTTCGACCGCTACCACCAGCTCGACCTCGACTACGTCGAGCACTGGACGCTCTGGCTCGACGTCAAGTTGCTCGTGCGCACGCCGTTCGTCGTCGCCCGCGACGCGATCGCCCACGCCCGCCGTGAGCGCACGCTCGAGATCGAGGTCGAGCCCGTCATCGTGTTGGCGGAGGCACCCGCGCAGGAGCACTGATCGCCGTCGCCTCGAGGGTCGCGATCGTTCACGACTACCTGACGCAACGTGGTGGGGCCGAGCGGGTCGTGCTCGCGATGGCGCGCGCCTTCCCCGACGCCGCCGTGCACACGTCGCTCTACGACCCGGCCGGAACCTTCCCCGAGTTCGCCGAGATCGACGTGCGCCCCGCTCCGCTCGACCGGGTGGCCCCGCTGCGCCGCCGGCACCGTTGGGCGCTCCCCTTGCTCGCGCCCACCTTCTCGACGATGAGGGTCGATGCCGACGTCGTGGTGTGCTCGTCGAGCGGATGGGCCCATGGCGCGCGCACGACCGGGCGCAAGGTCGTCTACTGCTACGCACCGGCACGGTGGCTCTACCAGACCGACAGCTACCTCTCGTCCACGGGTCGCGTCGGCGGGGCCGGTGTGCGAGCGCTGCTCCCCGCGCTGCGCACCTGGGACCAGCGCGCCGCTCGATCGGCCGACCGGTACGTGTCGATCTCCCATCACACCCGCGCCATGGTGCGCGACGCCTACGGGATCGACAGCGACGTCGTCTTCCCGCCGGTCACGATCGACGTGTCCGCGCCGCAATCGCCGGTCGGCGACGTGCAACCGGGCTACTTCCTGTGCGTCGCGCGCCTCCTGCCGTACAAGAACGTCGACGCAGTGATCGCGGCATTCGCGCAGCTGCGTCCCGAGCGCCTCGTGGTCGTCGGCGACGGTCCTGAATCAGCTCGTCTGCACGCGATGGCGGGAGCGAATGTGACGTTCCTGTCGGCGATCTCCGACGACGCACTGTGCTGGCTCTATGCGAATGCTCGGGCTGTGATCGCCGCCTCGTTCGAGGACTTCGGGCTCACGCCGGTCGAGGCCGCGGCCTCGGGCACGCCGACCATCGCGCTGCGTTACGGCGGGTACCTTGACACGGTGATCGAGGGCAGCACCGGCCATTTCTTCGACGAACCGGCCGCGGCGTCGATCGCCGCCGCGGTGCGCGGGTTCGCCACCGCCACCTACTCGAGTGACACGTTGCGCACACACGCGGCGTCCTTCGGCGAGGAGCACTTCGCGAGCCAGTTGCGCGACGTCGTCGACGAGGCGGTCGCGGGAGCCGGATCCGCGTGAACCAGGTCGTCGAGCGGCCGCCGGTCCGCGTGCTGCGGGCGCGCAAGAACTGGATCCCGCCCAACCCCGCCGAGCTCTGGGAGTTCCGTCACCTCCTCATGCGGTTCGCCGCGCGCGACGTGACCCTCCGCTATCGCCAAACTGCGCTCGGGGCGACCTGGGTGATCCTGCAGCCGTTGCTCGGCGCGGGAATCCTCTCGTTCGTGTTCGGGAGCGTTGCCGGCCTCCCGGGCCCAGCGGGCATTCCGTACTTCGTGTTCAGCCTCGTGGGCATGGTCGCGTGGACCTGCTTCAGCCAGGTGGCGACACGGTCGTCAAGCTCCCTGATCGCGAACGCGTCGCTCGTCCAGAAGATCTTCTTCCCCCGGCTCCTGTTGCCGTTCTCGACCGTGATGTCGACCTTCGTCGACGTCGCAGTGTCGCTCGGTCTCGTCGCGGTCGTCATGGCGTTCCAAGGCGTGCCACCGGGCGCCGCAGTCGCGACCTTCCCGATCTGGCTGCTCATGTTCGTGCTGCTCGGTCTCGGTCTCGGGCTCACGGCGGGCGCGTTGATGGTGCGGTTCCGCGACGTCGGTTACGTGTTGCCGCTCGTGGTGCAGCTCTTCCTCTTCCTGAGCCCGGTCGCGTACCAGCTCAGCGCGGTGCCCGCCGACAAGCTCACCCTCTACGAGTTGAACCCGCTCGCCGGACTGCTCGAGGGCTGGCGGTGGGCCGTCCTCGGTACGACCGCCCCGTCTGCAGGTCTGGTCACGTACTCGGTGGTCTTCACGCTCGTGGTCTTCGCCATGGGGCTGGTCGTGTTCAACCGCATGGAGCGGGGGTTCGCCGATGTCATCTGACGTCGCCCTCGAAGCCAACGACCTCGCCAAGGCGTACATAATTCGCCACAACCTCACCGACCACATCACGCTCTCCGAGCTCGCACTCCATCGACTGCGCCATCCGATGCAGCGCTCCGAGAAGGAAGAGTTCTGGGCGCTCGACGGCGTCGACTTCCAACTTCGCGAAGGCGAGGTGCTCGGGCTCATCGGACGCAACGGTGCGGGCAAGAGCACGCTGCTGAAGGTGCTGGCCCGCATCACCGACCCCACCCGCGGCGAGGTGCGGTTGTGGGGGCGGGTGGGCTCGTTGCTCGAGGTCGGCACCGGCTTCCACACCGAGCTCACGGGCCGCGAGAACATCTACCTCAACGGTTCGATCCTCGGCATGGGCCGCAAGGAGATCACCTCGAAGTTCGACGACATCGTCGGCTTCGCCGGTGTCGAGAGCTTCTTGGACACGCCGGTCAAGCGGTACTCGAGCGGCATGTACGTGCGGCTTGCGTTCGCCGTCGCCGCGCACCTCGACAGCGAGATCCTCTTGCTCGACGAGGTCCTGGCAGTGGGCGATGGCGATTTCCAGGCGCGCTGCCTGGGCAAGGTCTCCGAGCTCGCGCGCAGCGGTCGTGCGGTGATGCTCGTCTCCCACAACATGGTGACGGTCCGTCAGTTCGCGTCGCGGGCGATCCTGCTCGACAAGGGCAAGCTGGTGAAGGAGGGCCCGGTCGGTGACGTGATCG
>DASXXX010000119.1:0-50164 GCA_036502765.1 Acidimicrobiia bacterium
CTCGAGATCGTGACGACGATCGCACCCCTCCTCCACACACACCGCACCGTCGAACCGTTCGGGATCCCCGAGCTCGAGCACCGTGCGCAACAACGCCGGGATGTGACGGCCGTAATGCACGATCGTGTCGACCTTCGTGCCGTCACGCACCACCACCTTCACGAACGCATCCACCGCCGCCGCACGCACCACGCCCACTGGCACCGGACCACCACCGACCACATCACACACCTCGTCACCATGGGTGTGACCACGCGCCACCGCGGTGAGGTCACACACGAACACCACATCCGCCCGTCCCGCCCGGCCCCTCCCACCACCCTTCACCAACCGCAGCAACGCATCCGCCGCGTGTGCCTCGCGCACCTCAGTGCTCCCGTCCCGGCGCGCGGCACGGTGCACCCGGTCCGTCTCGACATCCAGCCGATTCACGAACGGCACCCCCACCTCGGGCGGCAGACGGAACTGACCCGCCACCATCCCCTCACCATCAACCCAGTGACGCACCGAACGCGCCAAAACCTGGCGGCGATGCAGCTCGTCCCGGTCGATCGATCCGAGCACCACCCGGCGCGCTTCCTCACGCAACCCCGCCATGCCCTGAGTCGCGGCCACTTGCAACAACGCGTCCTCCGAACCCTGCACCGCGGCTTCCGCCCGCACGATCTCGCCCGCTTGGGCCAACGACACCCGACCCTCGGTCAACGCGGCATCGGTCGCCGGACACTCCGCCGCTGCTCGCGCGGTTGCCATCGCAGTCCGCGCCGCGCTCGGCGTCGAACCCGCCGAACGCGCAGCCCACTCCACATCACCCGCATGGCACCCGATCGCACGATCAGCAGCACGAACCCGCGCGATCGCGCACGCGTGCTCCACCCGCGCCAACTCCTCCGCAATCGCAACACAGTCGACGCCCGACCAACGATCAGCCTCGAACCCGGCGAGCTCCGCGCGCAACCCAGAAATCAACTCCCGAAGACGCGACACGACCCTCCTCCCGAACACGACACGCCGAACACCGGACGATGCAACTGGAAGGAGGATCATCACGCCAGACCCTCGAGGCGTACCCCCAACCCTACCGAACGTACGTTCGCACCGCAAGAGGAAATGTCACCGACACCGGCGCACCGATCGCGAGAGGATCCAGCGATGACCGCGCCCGATCCGTTGCCGCTGCCCGACTTCGTCCACTGGCCGATCTTCCCCTTCGTCGGCGACCTCCACGTCAGGGAGATGCTCCCCGTCGCGACATGGAGTACCCGCGCGACGGCGAGCCCGGCGGCTCACCCTGTCACGCGTGCGCGGCACCCGACACCGACTACCTCTGGGTCGACGACGAGGCGGCCGCGATGGGCCGGATGATCGTGCGGCTCGAACGCGCGGTCCAGGCAGTGGGTGGCATCGCGCGCGTGCACGTCAACCGCTGGGGCGACGGTGGCTCGCACTTCCACCTGTGGTTCTACGGTCGTCCGCTCGGTGATCCGCAGATGATCGGGTTCTGCCTGCCCCTCTGGGCCATGACCCTTCCGCCGACCCCCGACGACGAGTGGAACCGCAACCTCACCGTCATCGCCGACGAGCTCTCCCAACGCGGCGGGAGGTCGATGCGCTGACGGTCAGTTTCGGCCGACACCCGCAGGACCGCGCACGAACTCGGTGTCGTTGAGGCGCACGAGGAGCGCGCGCAATTGTTCGAAGGCGCGCGCACCGAGTTCGGTCGCGAGCTCGGCCTCGATGTCGGCGACGGTCGCCCGGATCGTCTGCCGCACCGCTTCACCCCGATCCGTGAGCTCGATGCGGCGCGACCGCTTGTCGTCGGGATCGTGCGCACGGCGGACGTACCCGGTCTGCTCGAGCGCGCCCAACAGGTAGTTCACGGCCTGCTTGCTCATGCCGAGCTCGACGGCCAGATCAGACGGCCGCCGCCCCTGCGGCCCCGGGTACCGGAGCACTGCCATGTGGGCCTCGGCCAAGTCGCTGAATCCGGCGGCGTGGAGATCGGCGAAGATGCGTCGACGGACCGCGTCCACCGGCATGCGCATGAGCGCACCGATCAGCGGCGGCGGCGGCTCGGGTTCCGATGCAGACATGATAAAGGGACTTTACAACTTCGTCGACACGGGGTACCTTGATCAAGTCCCTTTACCAACGGAGGACTCCGTGAGCACCCGCACCACCATCCCCCTCGGCGACATCGAGATCCGCTTCCTCGTGGAAGCCGACGACTCACACGGCGCGGCGACCGTCTTCGAGTGCGAGATCCGGCCCGACGCCAAGGTGCCCGCGCCCCACAGCCACGACGGGTTCGAGGAGACGGTCTACGGCCTCGCCGGCGTCACCACCTTCACCGTCGACGGCGAGACGACCGAGCTCGGGATCGGCGACGCGCTGTGCATCCGGCGCGGCCAGGTGCACCAGTTCGTCAACCACGGCGCGGCCGACTCGTGCTTCCTCTCCGTCGCCACGCCCGGCGTGTTCGGGCCCGACTACTTCTTCGAGATCCGCGACGTGCTCGCAGCGGCCGCGGGTGGCCCGCCCGACCTCGGCGCGCTGATGGGCGTGATGCAACGCCACGGCCTCACCCCGGCCGCACCGGTTCCCCAGAGCTGATCACGTCGACCCGATCACGTCGGCAGGCGCTGCTCCGGACAACGAGCGAGCACCCGCGCGATCGCGTCGTGCTCCGCCTGCGTGACCGACAGCATCCACCTCGCCTTCACCGCAACCTGCCGCGCCACGAACCGGCAGCGGTACGACCGCTCCGGTGGCAGCCAGGTGGCGGCGTCGCCGTCGCTCTTCTGCGCGTTCGTCGGTCCGTCGACCGCGAGCAGGTTCAGCGGATCGTTGGCGAACTGGCGTCGGCGCGTCGCGTCCCACTGCGCGGCGCCCTTCTGCCACGCGTCCGACAGTGCCACCACATGGTCGATCTGCACCGCGGCCGCGTCGGCCTTGGCGAACACGAGCCGCTGCCCGGTGTACGGGTCGCGCAACACACCCGCGACCACGACACAGCCGTGGGTACCCGGACGCCACTCCTTGCCGGCGAGGTCGCGGTTCAACACGTCGTCACGCGTGTCGCAGCCGTTGCGGTCAACGTCGGCCCACGCGGAACCGAACTGCTCGCGCGCGTAGCCGGTCTTGGGACCGCGTCCCTTGACCTCGAGCGTCGCAAGCACGTCGTCGGCAGGCGATGACGACGTCGCGCCGGCGACGGAGTTCGCGCCCGCGCCGAAGACGACGAGCAGCGCGACCAGGACGGTGCGCAACACTCAGGTGAAGTCGGAGCCGCCGTCGACGTTGATGTTGGCGCCGGTCATGTAGCTGTTCCGGCGCGAACCGACGAACGCGATCACCGCGCCGATCTCCTTGGGGTCACCTGCCCGCGGCATCTGCGCCGGGTGGCCGAAGTCCTCGGAGATCGCTCGCATCGCGTCGTAGAGGTTGGTGGGATCGACGTTGCGCTCGGGAGGCAGCGACTCGATGTACCTGAGCAGACCCTCGGACAGGAACGTGCCCGGCGAGACGGTGTTCACCAGGATCTCCTCGGGGGCGAGGTGCAGCGAGAGGTTCTTGCTGATGCTGGTCAGCGCGGCCTTGGCCGCGGTGTACGCGATCAGACCCGCCGTCTGGCGCTTGGTCGAGTGCGCCGACACGTTGACGATGCGACCCCATTCCGCGGCGCGCAGCATCGGGAGGCACGAGCGCACACACCGCACCGCGCTCCACGCGCCGATCTCCATCGCTGCCGACCACTCGTCGTCGGTGAGCTGCTCGATGTTCCCCTGGCTGCCCGGGCCCACCACGTTCACCAACGAGTTGACGGTGCCGCCCCAGCGCTCACCGATCGTCGCGAACGCCTCCTCGATCGATGCCGCGCTGCTCAGGTCGGTGGGAATGGCGATCGGATCGGGGCTCCCGAGCGCCCGCAACGACTCGAGCGCCTCGTCCAGCGGCCCCTGCCGCCGCGCCAGCACGGCGACGTTGGCGCCGTCCTCGGCGAAGCACTCCGCGGCTGCGAGGCCCATGCCCTTGGTACCGCCGGCGACGACGACGTGTGCTCCTGCAAGTCCGAGATCCATCGCTGTGCCTCCACGTCCGGTTGGTGGGCGCAACGTAGTGGGGTTCCGCTGGACGGTGCCGGTCCTGCGGGGCAACACTCCTCGCCATGCGCCGACGCAGCAACGACGTGGAGATCGAACGCGACGTCAAGGTGGAGATGCCCGACGGCGTCGTCCTCCTCACCGACGTCTTCCACCCCGTGGGTGTCGACGACGCGCCCGCGTTGCTCGAACGAACGCCGTACGGACGCCAGGCGATCTCCTCCGCCATGGGCCCCGAGTTCGCCGCGCGCGGCTACCGCTACCTGGTCCAGGCGTGCCGCGGCACCGACGGCTCGGGCGGATCGCACAGCTACTTCACCGAAGCGCCCGACGGTCGCGCCACCGCCGACTGGATCGCGGAGCAGACCTGGTTCGACGGTCGGCTCGGTAGCTACGGCGCGAGCTACATGGGCTTCACGCAGTGGGCGCTGGCATCGACCCGTCCACCGCACCTGCAGGCGATGGTCGTCGCGCTCTCGACGTCGGTGCGGAAGTTCTCGTGGTACCCGGGCGACTCGCTCGCGCTCGAGGTCATCATTCCGTGGGACCTCGGCGCGGTGCACTTCAACAAGCCGAGCAGCGGCAACATCGTCGACGACGTGACCCCGGAGGCGGTCGAGCGCCGCATGGCCGAGCTGCGCGGCGGCTTCGACCACTTGCCGCTCGGCGACGTGATCCGCCACCTCACCGGCGAGGACCTGCCCCTGTACCACGACCAACTCGCGCACGGCGCGCCCGGCGACCCGTTCTGGGCCACGGTCGACTTCCGCGGGATGCTCACCGACTGGGAGATCCCGATCCTCCTCGTCGACGGTTGGCACGACTACCCGCTCCCGGGGGTGCTCGCCGACTACGCGATCCTGCGCGACGCACCGGCGCCGGTGCACCTGCGGGTCGGGGCCGGTGGCCACCTCGGTGGCGGCGGCGAGGGCGGCATGACCGACGCGCCTCTCGACTGGTTCGACACGTACCTGCGTGACGTGCCCGACCTCCTCTCCGAGCAGCCGGTGGCACTGCACGTGCAGGGCGACGGTGGCTGGCGCGAGTTCGACGACTGGCCGCCGCCCGCGACGCCCACCGACTGGTTCCTGCAACCCGACGGACGGCTCACGACCGCGGCGCCGGCAACGACCGCGGCACCCGACCGCTACCGCTACGACCCCGAGGACCCGACGCCGTCGACCGGAGGGATCGGCATGCTCACCGGAGGCGCGATCGACAACCGCGGCCTCGAAGCGCGCGCCGACGTCCTGGTGTTCACGAGCGACGAGCTCGTCGACGGACTCGAGCTCGTCGGGCCGGTGTCGGCAACCGTGCACCTCGAGTCGGCGCTCGACCACGTCGACGTGTTCGTGCGCGTCTGCGACGTGCACCCCGATGGCGCGTCGTTCAACGTGTGCGACGCGCTGCAGCGCTTCACCCCGGAGACGATCGCGCGCGACGGCGACGGCGTGTTCGCCGCGCACGTGGACCTGTGGCCCATCGGCCACCGCTTCGCACCCGGGCATCGCCTCCGTGTGCAAGTGGCCAGCGGCTCACACCCGGTGTACGCGCGCAACCTCGGCACCGGCGAGCCCGCGGAGACGGCGGTCGACATGGTGAGCAACGACGTCGCGGTGCACCATGCTCCGGGTCGCGAGTCGAAGGTCGTGCTGCCGCATCTGCAGTGAGCACCGCGGGAGCGCGGTTCAGGCTGCGGGGCAGGCCGGGATCTTCTGCGTGCGGAGGTCTTCGCCCACGCTGACGTACGCGGCCGACACGTACCCGATCGGAAAAAGGCCCGCGACCTTCAGCCACTGGGTGGTGGTCGTGCCGCTCGCCGCGGTCACCGATTCTCCCTCGACCACGCAGAGCACGATGACGTCGTGGCCCTGCTCGACGACGGCCTCGCTCGGTGCCGACGTCCCGGGCGTCGGGCGAACGTTCACGCCCGTGATGACCTTGTAGTTGACGGAGAACGGCGGCGCAGTGGTCGTGGTGACGCCGCCGCCGGTGGTGCCGGTTGCGTCCTCGGACGAGCCGTCGCCTCCGGCGAGCGAGAAGTAGGCGGCGGCCAGGATGCCGGCGGCCGCGACCACGAACAACAGGGTGCCGAACTGGCGCCGACGCCGACGACGGCGCGCCCGCACCTGGCGCGGGTTGCGCGGCGCCGGTTGCGCGACTGGCTCCGGACCCGGCGCGACACCTGCATCCGCGGCCGCGTCAGGACCAGTCTCAGAGCCGTCGAGCCCCTCCAACTCGTCGTCCACCGACACGATGCTACGACCTGCCCCCGATCGCTCGCGTCCGCTCGCTCCGTCCCTGCCCCCGATCGCTCGCGTTGCCCCGCGCTAGTGAGGGACCATTCCGCCGTCGGCGAGCACGACCTGACCGGTCATGAAGCTGCCGGCGTCGGACACGAGGAACATGACCGGCCCGATCATCTCGTCGGCGTGCGCGGCGCGGTTCATCGGGCTCGCCGCCGCCATGCGCGCCTGCGCCTCGGGCGGGTTGTTGCGCACCATGTCGGTGTCGATCGTCCCCGGGGCGAGCGCATTCACCCGGATGCCGAGTGGTGCCCATTCCCGCGCCTGCGCCCGCGTGAAGGACATCATCCCCGACTTGGCCGCCGCATAGATCGACTGCTGCGACGACGCGAGGAAGGCCCCGGCCGAGATCACGTTGACCACTGCCGCGTGGTCACTCACCTTCAGGTGCGGCAGCGCGTACTGGACCAGGAAGACGGGACCGCGCAGGTTCACGTCCAACGACTTGTTCCAAGCGTCGACGGTGAACTCACCGAGGGGCTGCGTGAGCGCGTTGGCCGCGTTGTTGATCACGATGTCGATGCCGCCGAAGCGTTCGACGGTGGCGTCGACCAACGCCTGCAACGAGTCGAGCTCACCCATGTGGGTGGCCACGCCGAGCGCTTCACCGCCCATCGCGGTGAGGTGCGCCTCGGTCTCGGCACACGCGTCGGCCTTGCGGCTCGCCACGACGACCTTCGCCCCGGCACACACGAGTCCCTCGGCGAGCGAGCGGCCGATGCCGCGCGTCCCTCCGGTGACGATCGCGACCCGACCGGTCAGGTCGAAGAGCTTCGAGAATTCTTCGCGGTTCACGGCTCGCTCCTCACAGGGGTTTCCATTCGGGCGCCCGGCCTTCGCGGAATGCCTCGGCCGCAGCCGAGAGCTCGCCGGTCTGCGTGCACATCACCTGGGTGCGGTTCTCCATGTCGAGCGCGTGGCGGAAGCTCGGCGCGTCGATGGTCTGCCACATCGTCTCCTTCGTCATCCACACCGCCAGCGGCGAGTGGGCGACGATCTGCCGTGCGGTCTCGAGCGCGCGGTCGACGACCGTGCCGTCGGGCACGACGTCGAGGACCAGCTCCATCTCACGCGCTTCCGCGGCGTCGAAGATGCGACCGGTGAGCATGAGCTCCGCGGCGCGTGACGCGCCGACGAGGCGTGGAAGCAGGTAGCTGGTGCCCATGTCGCACGACGACACACCCAGCGTGATGAACACCGAGCCGAAGCGCGCCGACTCCGACGCGAAGCGGATGTCACACGAGAGCGCCATCGCGAACCCGCCGCCGACGGCCGCGCCGTTCACCGCCGCGATCACCGGCTGGCGGAGACGGTGGATGCGTTCGTGCAACGACGCGAGGTGCTCCTGCGTGAGGTAGATGAGCGGGATCGTGTTCATCCCCTCGGTGCCGGGGGCGCCGTGCTCGCCCTCGACGCCCTTCAGGTCGTCGCCCGAGCAGAAGCCGCGGCCCGCACCGGTGAGGATCACTGCGCGCACGTCGCGGTCGACGTTGATCCGGTCGAAGGTGGCGTGCAGCTCGGTGATGAGCCCCTGGCTGAGCGCGTTGAGGCGCTCGGGGCGGTTCATGGTGACGAGGACGATCCCGGGTTCGAGCTCCTCGGTGAGCACCAATGACATCAGGTTCCCTCCAGTGCGGCGGCGACGAAGTCGACCAGGATCGCGGCGCGCGCGGCAAGTGGCGCGGGTAGGCGCACCGCGTCGGAACCCGGCGCACGCGTCGGAGTGCGGAGTCCGACGATGATCGTCTCGATCGCGAGCTCGAGGCGCGCCGCGAACACGTCGTCGGTCAGGTGCGGCAGCGCGGCGCGCGCCAGATTTGACCAGTCACGCTCGTCGGCGGCTTGTTCGTGCATGAACGCGAGCGCGGGTGAGCGGTCGAGCCAGAGCGCGTGCATGAGATCGACCCAACGTTGGGCGTCGGGACCCTCGGCCTCCACCATGCCGACGTAGGCACCGACGAGGCCACTGACGACGTCGTGGATGGTCGGGGCCGTGGGCGCGTCGCGCAGGGTCTGCAGTGCAGCCCGGCGCCGGGCGGCGAGGTCGTTGGCCCGCCGGGCGATCACGGCGCCCACCAACGCGTCGCGCGATCCGAAGTGGTAGTGGATGGCCGCGCCGTTCTGGCCGGCGGCGTCGGTGATGTCGCGCACGGAGACACCGAGACCACTGCGCAGGAAGAGCTGCTCGGCCACGTCGAGCAATTGCGCTTTTGTCGTCGACGCGTGTGTCGCCGACTTCGGGGTCGTGACTGCCATCGCCTTGCACCCTAACCAGGTCCCGTGGAAGAGTTCAAACACTGTTTGAATCACGAGGGGGAGCAGGACCGATGGCCGAGTTGCGGTTCGAGGGCAAGGTGGCGATCGTGACCGGGGGCGGACGCGGGCTGGGGCGCGCCTACTCCCGCGCCCTCGCGGCCCGCGGGTGCCAGGTGCTGGTGAACGACCCCGGCGTCGCCACCCACGGGGTGCCCACCGCGGAGACTGCGGCCGACGACGCTGCGGAAGAGATCCGGTCCGACGGCGGCATCGCGGTGGCCGACCGCAACAGCGTCATCGGCGAGGGCGCCGCGGTGATCGTCGAGCACGCGCTCGACGAGTTCGGGGGCGTCGACATCGTCGTGAACAACGCCGGCATCTCCGGCGGCGGCCCGTTCGACGAGATGCCGGCCGAGTACTTCGACCTGCTCGTCGACACGCACTACGGCGGCGCGGTGCGTGTGAGTCGCGCCGCGTGGCCCCACCTCAAGGCGTCGGGCGCGGGCCGCATCGTGAACATGTCGTCGGCGTCGGTGTTCGGAACGCCGTTCACGAGCCCGTACGTGTCGAGCAAGGCCGGGATCTTCGGGTTGACGCGCGCGCTCGCGGCCGAGGGCCGGTACTCGGGCATCAACGCCAACTCGGTGATGCCGGCGGCCTTCACCCGCATGACCGCGCAGCTGCCCGACGACGACGGCTTCCGCACCTTCCTCGAGACCTACTTCCCACCCGACAAGGTGGCGCCGTTCGTGGTGTTCCTCGCCCACGAGCGCACGACGATCACCGGCGAGACCTTCTCGGTCGGTGCCGATCGTGCCGCCCGGGTGTTCCTGGCCGAGTGCGGCGGCGTGCAGAGCGACGGCACCCCCGAGAGCTACGCCGCCCAGGCCGACGAACTGCTGTCGATCGAGGGCTGGGAGATCCCGTCGGACATGATGGACGAGGTGCGCTACTCCTCCGACCACCTCGGCCCCGAGATCCAGGCCGCCTACTCGGCCGTCGCCGCGCAACACGGCCGATGAGCGACTTCGACGCCGTCCTCTGGGACTACGGCGGGATCTTCACCGCATCACCGTTCGCAGCCGCGCACGCGTACGCGCGCGCCCAGGACGTCGACCCCGCGCGCATGGTCGAGATCGTGTTCGGTGCGTACGACTCCGACACCGACCACGCGTGGCACCAGCTCGAGCGCGGCGAGATCTCGTTCGTCGACGCGCTCACCCAGATCAAGGCCGCGGCCGAGGCCAACGGGTTCCGCTTCGACACCGGCGAGATGTTCTCGATGATGGTGACCGATCAGATCGACCGCGGGCTCGTGGTGGAAGCCGTGCGCATGGTGCGGGCGCAGGGCCTGAAGACGGCGATCGTCACCAACAACATCCGTGAGTACGGCGACGCGTGGCGGGGGCAGTTCCCGCTCGAGGAGTTGTTCGACGCCATCGTCGACTCGTGCGAGGAGGGGGTGCGCAAGCCCGACCCCGCCATCTTCCACACCGCACTCGAACGCGTCGGCGTGCCCGACCCGTCGCGCGCGATCTTCCTCGACGACTTCCCCGGCAACGTCGAGGCCGCCCGCGCCCTCGGCATGCACGGCATCCTCGTGGGCGAGGATCCCGCCCCCGCCCTCGACGAGCTGCTCTCCCTCGTCTGACCCTCCCCGTGCCGTTCCGGGGTCAGTCGGGCGGACATGGGCCGCCCAACTGACGCCGGTTCGTGGGGTGGGAGTGGGGAGCGGGTCAGAAGGCGTTGCGGCGGCGGAGGTGCTGCGGGCGGCCGTCGGGGTCGAGCAGGACGGCGTGGACCACGCCCCGGCCCCAGCGCCGATGGCCGCGGACGCGCTCGATCGGGTGCTCGCGCAGGTGCCCGGGCGGGCGTTCGCCGACGCCGGCGAGCCGGTGCCAGTTGTCGATCGCGTCGGCGCCCTTGCGCAGGGCCTCGAACCACGAGGCGGGATCGACCAGGTCGTCGACGTCGTCGGGCGGCCGCCCGAGGTGCTCGGCGGCGAGGCGCACCCGGGTGTCACGCGCGAGCACGCGGGCGCCGTCGCCCAGCCCCGCGGGGTCGGTCGGCACCCGTCCGTCGCGCCGGCTGTCGATCACCGCGCAGGACAGCTCGGAGTCGTGCGTCCACGACCGGCGGTTCAGGTTGTCGGATCCGACCGCCATCCAGACGTCGTCGATGACGCAGACCTTCGAGTGCACGTAGATCGGAGTGCCGTCGACGTTCTCGAGGTCGTACACCGCGACGCGCTCGTGCCCGACGGCATGCAGCGCGTCGAGCACGCGCTCGCGGCCGATCCGGCTCGCTTCGCCCGCGAGCGCGCCGTCGGGGTCGGGGTAGCGCGGGATGACGACCACGATGTGGAGCTCGGGGTTGTGTGCGAGCGCGTCGCGCAGCGCGTCGGTCGCGGCCAGCGACCACAGGTACTGGTCCTCGAGGTAGACGAGGCGACGCGCCCGCGAGAAGGCCTTCAGGTAGGCGCGGGCGATGCTGCGCTCCCCTTCGGTGGCGAAGGGATACGCACGTCGGCGCGCCGGGTAGGTGCGCAGCACCTGCACCGCGAGCGGCCCGTCGGGCTCCGCCGGCCGCGACGGCGGGAGCGCACCGGGCGCGTCGGGCGCGTCGGGATGGTTGGCGACCCGGTGCAGCACCGATCGCAGCGGGTTGCGGGTGTCGAGGGGGTTGGGATCGCGCCAGCGCTCCGCGAACGACCAGGCGAGGTCGTCGACAGCCGGACCGCGCACTTCGATCTGCAGGTCGTGCCACGGTGGACGGGCGCCGTAGTGGAGGTCGTCGAGCTCCACGACCTGGGGATCGCCGAGGTGCCGGTGGTCGTCACGCCGACCGTGGCACAGGTCGATGCCGCCGACGAACGCGACGTCGCGCGCGGGATCCGGGTGTTGCACGAGGAACAGCTTCTGGTGATGGCTGCCTCCTCTCCGAACCCGCTGGTCGAGGAGCACCTGTCCCCCGGCCTCGTTGATCGCGCGCGAGAACTCGAGGTTCTTCCGTTCACCGAAGTTCATCGCCTCCGGATGTGAGCGCCACAGCAACCCCCGCACGTTGACCCCACCGCCGGCGAGCTCGGCGAGCACCTCGCCCACCGCGGTCCCCGGACCGTCGAGCAGCTCGTCGGGGTCGCCCTGCCAGTCGGTGAACGACACCCAGTCACCTGCGCGGCACTCGCCGAGCACCTGGTGGAGGCGCGCGAAGTAGTCGGTGCCGTCGATGAGCACCTGCCCGTCGTTGCCCTCGGTCCACGCGGTGCCGTCGTCGTGACGACTGTCGATGTCGGTGTCCGGGTTGCCCCGCTCCGCCGGAGTGAGGAACCAGTCGGTGAGCGGCATCGTCAGGTGGTGCGGGCCAGCGCCGGTGAGCCCTGCCCCACCTCGAGCTTGTGCTCGTCTCGCGGCTCGGCGACGCCGGCGCGCACCGCTTCGAGCTGCACCGCGATCGCGGCGCCGAACAGGATCGCGATCGACGACAGGAGTGACCACAGCAGCAGCGCGATCATCCCCGCCAGGGGCCCGTAGGTGGTGCTGAACGTCGTGCTGGCCTGGAAGAACAACCCCAGGCCGAGCGTCGCGATCGACCAGAGCACCACCGACACCGTCGAGCCGAACGCCAGCCACGACCATTCGGGTTGGTGCCGGCGCGGCGACCACCGGAACAGCAGCGCGATCGCCGCCATCATGAGCGCCAGGGCGAGGGGCCAGCGGAGGACCCTCCAGGCCTGCGTGACCGTGTCGTCGTTGAAGCCTTCACCGATCCCGTGACCCAGCGCGAACATCGCGAAGGCGGCCGTCGACAGCACGCCCGCCGTGAGAGTGAGCAGGAACGCGCGCCCGTACTTCTGCAGGGTCGGCCGGTCCTGCTCGATCCCGTAGAGACGGTTCAGCGCCCGCTCGATCTGACCCATGAGCGTGGACCCGGTGATGAGTGTCGTGACCCCGATGAACAGCAGGACGAGGTGCTGACCGGACGCACCGGTCCTGTACGCGTGGAAGACCGCGTTGGTCAGTGCCTTCCCGGCGGGGCCGGGTACCGCTTCGGAGATCGTGCGCACGATGGTGGCGCTCAGATCGGTGTCACCCAGCCACGCGGCCAGTCCCACGAGCAGGATCAATCCCTGGACGAGCAGGAGC
The DNA here is from genome assembly GCA_036502765.1 of Acidimicrobiia bacterium. GTDB lineage: Bacteria > Actinomycetota > Acidimicrobiia > IMCC26256 > DASPTH01 > DASUAS01. Next base: position 12,811 of record DASXXX010000119.1, read on the forward strand.
GAGGTCACGAACGCCAGCGACCGCGCGTGGCTGAACCCGTCGGACGCGCGGAAGCGCACGAACGCATCTCTCGCCAGCTTGCGGCGCCCGGTACGGAGCAACGTCTCTCGCGCCTCGTCGCCACCGAGCTCCCAGGTCTCGGGGACGAACCGTGCTGAGCTCATGCCGCCTCCTCCGGGACGCAGATCGTGACCGCCGCCGGCTCGATCCTGATCTTCAGCTGCTTCTTCGGCTTCTTGTCACCACCGTCGAGCTCGTAGGGCAGCTTGCACTCGAGCCGCACCCGGATCGTCCGCGCTTTGGTGGTGCGCACGAACTTCGACTTGTCGGCGCTGCTCACCGCGGTGCGGGCAAGGGCGCGCAGCCACTGCACCGCGCCCTTGGCGGTGACCACGCCGAGCTCGAGCTGTCCGTCTTCGGGACTGGCGTCGTCGAACGCCTCGATGCCGCCGAACACCTTGCTCACGTTGCCGACGAGCACGCAGCCCGCCTTGCCGTCGAACCACCGCCGACCGTCGACGTCGATCTTCACCTTGAACGGCTCGACCCGCAGGTGCTTCGCGCCGGTCCACACGTACGCAGCCCGACCGAACCGACCCTTCAGGTCGCGGTCGGCGTCGCGGATCATGAGCGCATCGAGGCCGGTGCCGGCCATGACCGCGAACCGTTCACCGTTCACCGTGCCCACGTCGATGGTGCGACGGGCGCCGTGCAGACCGACCTCGACCGCTTTCCCGAGGTCGACCGGTACGTCGAGGTTCCGAGCGAGGAGGTTGCCGGTGCCGGCAGGGAGGATCGCGATGGCGACCGGGTCGTCGCCGACCGCGTCGATGCAGCGCTGCACCATGCCGTCGCCACCCCATACGAACAGGAGGTCGGCGCCACCAGCGATCGCGTGGCGCACGCAGCCGGGCGCGAACTTGCTCTTGGGCACCTCGAACCAGGCGGGGTCGTCGATCCCGGCGGCGGCGAGGACTCGGCGCAACTCGGTGAGCCCGCCCCCGAGCGTCTTGCGGGCGTGTGCGACCACTGCGACGGATGTCATCGGATCCCCTCCGGAACGAGCTGGACCGGTCTGGCGGTGGCCGCTTGCTCGCGCTCGAGCCTGCGTCGGTGCGCGGCGGCCGACCCGGCGCTCACGGCGACGTACCCGACGATGATGCATCCGGCACCGATCATGAGCCCGCTGATCACGTCGGTCGTGTTGTGCATGCCGCGGTAGACGCGTGAGGTGGCCACGATGAGCGGACCAACGATCGCGAGCGCGAGGAAGAGCGCTCGCCAGAGTCGATTGCGCGTGAGTGACCACACGATGATGCACAGCGAGCCGTACAGCGCCATCGACGCCGCGGCGTGGCCCGACGGAAAGCTGTCGGAGACGATCAGGTGCTCGAGGCGCGGCACCGCAGGACGGTTGCGGCTGATGACGTATGTGGCGGTGACGTACACGCCACCCTCTGCCGCCATCGTGATCACCAGGAGCCCGAACTGGGCCCACGCACGCTTGACCGCGAGGACGACCAGCGCGATCGCGATCACGATGAACACGGTCACGGTCTCGCCGAAGTACGAACCGACCTTCGACAGTGAGTTCCAGGTGTCGGTGCGCCGTTCGGCGAACCACCGGGCAAGGTCGAGATCACCGTGCCCCAGGGCGTGACCGACCACCAAATGCGTCACCAGCGCGCCGAGTCCGAGCGTGAGGGCGACGAGCACGAGCCACCCCAACAACCCGACCACCGCGGTCATCACGACCGGATGGACGCGAATGTCCGACGTGTTGCCTTCCTCACGGATGGTCATGCCTTGGGTTTCACCGCTCGCCAGTGACGGTAAACATCGGGTGAACGACGTCACCTCCGCTGCATCTCCTGGGAGATCACTCTGCTCATCACCCTCGTACTCCTCGGGCCCGCCCTCGTGCTCGGTGCCCTCTTCGCGTTGGCGGTGCGCCGTCACCCGGGAGTCGACCCGGCATCCGCGCGCCCCGCGAGCGTTGTCGCGCACCAGCTCGAAGGGGCGCCGCGGAAGGGCCGGCTGCGATTGCCGTCAAGCCTCGACCCCAAGACCGAGACCGGGCTGCTCCTGCTGCTCGCCCTCGTGGTGCTCGTTGCGGGAGGCGTGATCCTCGGCGTGCTCGCCTTCCTCGTGCGCTCGAACTCGGCCCTGTTGCACTTCGATCGGTCGATCGCCCCGTGGGGTGAGGAGCACATGACCTCGTTCGCGCAGTCGATGCTCGACTTCGTGACGTCGTTCGGCAGCACCGGGGTCATTGTCGGCTTCACCGTCGGCGTGCTCGTCGTCGAGATGATCCGCAGACCGAGCCGGTGGCTCCCCCTGTTCCTGATCGCGGTGACCATCGGCCAGACGATCATGAGCACGCAGATCAAGAACCTGCTCGACCGCGTGCGGCCGACGGCCAACCCGATCGCGCACACGCTCGGGCCGTCGTTCCCGAGCGGTCACACCACCGGCGCCGCCGCGTGCTTCGCCGCGTTCGCGCTCGTACTGGGACGCGGCCGGTCGCGCAATGTGCAGTCGCTGCTCGCCGGTGCCGCGGTGTTCATCGCGATCGCGGTGGCGGCGTCGCGCGTGCTGCTCGGCGTGCACTGGCTGAGCGACGTGATTGGCGGTCTCGCCCTCGGGTGGGGCTGGTTCGCGCTGTGTTCGATCGCGTTCGGAGGGCGACTCCTGCGCCTCGGTGCGCCGATCGAAGCCGCGACGCGCGTCAGCGATGCAGAGAGAACGTCGACGTCCGCGCCACCGGATCCAGCGCGTCGAGCCTGACCGTCACCGACTCACCAAGCGCCGCCTCACCGACCGGTCGGGCGCCGGCCACCGTGGCCAGGACCGGAATGTCGGTGAGCAGCACCACGACTCCGCGCCGATGTCGGTCGACCACCGTGGCCGGGAACGTCGCGCCGAGGTGGCCCGCGAGCAATTCGGTCTCGACCGCGTCGATGCACGCGCGGTCGACTGCCCCTGCGTGCCGGTCGGCGCGCGGCATCACCTCGACGAGTCCGGGCAGTGCGTCGACCGCCCACGCCGGCGGCGCGTACCCGCCAGCGACCGCGAGCACGACTTCGTTGGCGAACCGATCGGCGAGCCGGCGCAGCGGCGCGGTCACGTGCGCGTACGGCGCGCCCACCGCGGCGTGGACGGGCGCGGGCGCTTCCGGCGTGACGACTGCGTACCCCGCGCCGCGCAGCGCGTGGAGCGCCTGCAGCAGGAAGGTCGCGCGCGCCCGGGTGTCGGGCCGGAGCCCGCGCACCACGTCGGCGTACGCCGCGCCCGAGGGCCACTCGACCCCGAGCGCCCGTGCCGTGTGACGGAGTCGACCGACGATCCCGTCGTCGGGCGGTGGCAACGTGCGCACGAGCCCGACACCGGCTTCACCCATGAGCCGTGCCGCTTCACGACCGGTGAGCAGCGAGATCTGCGCGTTCCACGTCTCGACCGGGAGGGGCGCCTCGAGCTCGAGCGAGTACGAGCCGTCGGGGTCGCGCACGACCTCCTGACCCGGCGCGGCGATGCTCACCCCTCCCCGTTCGCGCTCCCGGTCGAGCAGCAATTCACCGAGCTCGCGCAGCAGGGCCAGCGACGATGACGCGTCGCCGCGGTCGAGCGCGGCCTGCGCGCCGGCGTACGACTGCGCGGCGCGGCTGTGCACGGTGGCCCGTTCGCAGCGCGTCGCCAACGGGCGCGCGTCCGCATCGAGCTCAAAGGTCCAGAGCAGTGCAGGACGGTCGACCTCGGGGAGCAGGCTCGCCGCACCTTCACCGACCACGTCGGGGTAGAGCGGCGCGCGGCCGTCGGGGAGGTAGAGCGTCTCACCGCGCACGAACGCCTCGCGGTCGAGCGGACCGCCGGGCGCGACGAACGCGGCGACGTCGGCGATCGCGTAGTGGACCCGGAACCCACTCCCCTGCCGTTCGGCGTGGAATGCCTGATCGAGGTCACGGCTCCCGGGTGGGTCGACGGTCACGAGCTCGAGGCTGCGTGCGTCGAGCCGTTCCGCGTCGGGCGCGCCGGGTGGGAGCCAGCGAGCCCGCGACGAGCGCGCTGCGACCGCGGCAGCTTCGGCGTCGACCTCCGCCGGGAACGACGTCGGCACGTCGAGGTCCGCGCGCACGCGTGCGAAGTCGTCGGCGAGCGCGGCGGCCGACGCCGCCAGGCGCAGCGGCGCGATCGTCACGGGCGCGTCACGCGCGCTCCGGGCGGCGGCGCCCGCGCTCGATGGTGTCGCGACCACCATCCTTGGCCGCGTCGGGGTCGTGCGTGAGCACGAACCTCAACGCGTCGTCGACGTCGTCGACCACCGTCACCAGATCCGACCATCCGAAGCGGGCGGCCTGCCGTTGCACCGCGAGCACCAACTCGGGCTCCTCGCGCACGTAGAAGTCGCGGCCGAGGAACACCATCGGGCTGCGCACCTCGTAGAGCGTGTTCGTGTTCTGCGCGGCATCGGTGAAGATCTCCTGCGCGGTCCCTGCGCCACCCGGCGTGTACACCACGCCCGCGCGCGCCAGCGCGAGCAGACCGTCTTCGCGGATGCTGTTCGTGAAGTACTTCGCGATGTGGGTGCAGAACGCGCTCGTCGGTTCCTCGGCGTAGACCCACGTCGGCACACCGAGGCTGTCGCCACCGACCGGCCACCGTTCGCGCACCGCGCCCGCCACGTCGACGTACGAGACCGCGTCGTGCTCGTACGAGGGGGCGGCGTCGAGGAGCTCGAGGGCAGCGTCGAGGTCGGTGTCGGGTGCCGGCGCGAACCAGGCCCCGAGGTTCGCCGCCTCCATGAGCCCGGGCCCGCCACCGGTGGCGACGTGGAAGCCCGACCGGCTCAGCGCCCGGCCCAACCGGGCGACGGCGACATACCGATCGCTGCCGCGGGCGTCGGCGTGTCCGCCCATGACGCCCACGACCGAGCGACCGGCGAGATGCCGGGCCAGCGCGACGTCGATGGTGGCGTCGTGGAGCGCCCGGACCACCGCGAAGTCGACCCCGTGGCCGACCCCGTGGAACCACTCGCCGATGACCTCGTCGACCGTCGGGCCGGCGCCGTCGGAGGCGGAATTCCGGGCGGTGAGCTCGTCCTGGCTGTAGAGGTCGTCCCGCAGCGGGACGAACGGGAGGGTTCCGGGCGCGTCGGGGACGATCACAGCGGCGTGGACCGTACTCCCTTGCCGAACGGTTCACCCCGGGGTTCACCTCGCCGCAACACCCACGAAACGCGAGCCGAGCAGGGTGCTCGGATGAGCAGATACCGCCTCCGCGTGGAGCTCCCCGACCTGCCCGGCGCACTGGCCAAGGTCGCCACCGTCATCTCCGACCTGGACGGCGACGTCGTGTCGATCGACATCCACGAGCTCGACGGCCACCAGGTGGTCGACGAATTGGTGGTCGAGGTCCTCACCCAGCTCGACGGCCGGGTCCTCGGCACCGCACTCGAGGAAGCCGAGGCCGGCATCCTGCTGTCGTGCTCGCCCGCGGCCGCGCGGCCCGAGCCCGTGGTCGAGGCGCTGGCCTGGGCGCGCGAGCTCGCGGCCGCCAACGACACCGCCACCGTCGGACGGATCCTCGCCGCCGCGTGCCATTCGTCGAAGGTGTGGGTCGCGCCGATCGACGAGGCGCGGGAGATACCGGCGGGGCGCCTCGCCCTCGCCCGCGGCGCGCCGCTCGTGCAACGGTCGCACGACCTGCCCGAGCCGCTGGGCGGCCGACCGGCGTCGACGATGTGGCTGCTGGCCGTGCCCGACGGGCAACCGCAGACGCGCTGCATCGCGTTCCTGGCCCGCCCGGGCTCGCTGCGCTTCACCGCGTCGGAAGTGGCGCGCGTCGACGCGCTCATGGCGTTGCACCGCGCGCTCGCCGACGGCACGGCCCGTCGCCAGCACCCTGCCGCCACCTGACCCCCGCCCGACCCCCGCCTAATCCCCGTCAGTCGTCCATCGCCTCGAACAACGCGTTCCAGCGCGTCGTCTCGGCCTCGCGCGTCTGTCCCCCGGCCTCGAGGAATCGCTCCATGCGCACGATGTGCAGTCCGCCGGCAGTGAGGGCACCGAACGCGTCGGTCTCGGCCACCAATCCGTCGTCGAACGACACCAGCGAGCGGTCCACGACGCGCTTCACCGCCGCCACCGACGTCGGCGGCATCGACGCGATGCGCGCGGCCAAACCGTGCACGATCGCGCCGAGCTCCGCACGGGGGTGCACCGCGTCGAGCCAGCCGATGCGCATCGCCTCGTCGGCATCGACATCGCGACCCGAGAGGATCACGTCGAGCGCGCGTCCGCGACCGAGCAGGTGGGGAAGGCGGGCGGTCCCACCGGCGCCGGGGAGGATCCCCATCGCCACTTCGGGCTGACCGAGGACCGCGCGCTCGCTGCCGTACCGCAGGTCGAGGGCGGCGAGGAACTCGGCGCCCCCGCCCCGCGCCGCGCCGTCGACCACCCCGATCGACACCAGCGGGCTGCGGTGCAGGCGCTCGAACAACGCGGCGGCCACGTTGGGTTCGACTGCGGGCTCGTGGGGTCCGGGAGGGATGGCGAGGATCCCGTTGACGTCGCCGTGCATGAGGAAGAAGTCGGGATCCGCGCTCGAGAACACGACCACGCGCGCGCGATCGTCCCCCTCGAGCTGATCCAAGAGCGCCATCAGCGCCCCGATGAACGGGCCGTCGACCAGGTTGCTCGGCGGGTGGTCGATGACGACGTCGGCGACACCGGCCGTGACCTCGCACCGCAGCGGACCGTCGGACACGCTCACGGTCTACCAGGAGCGACGCGCGGCTGCACTCGACACTGGTTCGATCGCGCGGCGAGGATGAGCGTCCGGAGTCGGAGGACCAATCGTGGCGAAGCGCAACCGTGAGAACGCGAGCAACATCGAGGCATTCCTCGAACGACACTCGCCCGGCTACCAGTACGGCTGGGTGCTGGCGCTCCTCGCGCTGACGTTCATCGTGATGGCCGCCGGGCCTCCCGACGGATGGACCCGGATCATCACCGTGCTGCTCCAGGGTCTCACCCTCTGCGCCGCGCTCCTCGCGTCGCGGGTGGGGTTGCGACTGTTCCGCCTCGCTGCGTTCGTGTCGCTGGTGTCGTTGCTCGCCGCCATCGGCTCGGTCGTGATCGACAACGGGCGCAACCCGAGCGGCGTGTTCTACCTGCTCAACGTGCTCCTGGTGGCCACGGTGCCGTGGATCATCGCGAGAGCGCTCTGGAGGCGCCGGATCGTCGACGTGCGCACGGTGCTGGGGGCAGTCTGCATCTACGTCTTGCTCGGAATGCTCTTCGCGTTCCTCTACGCCGCCATCGCCGCACTGTCGAGCGGTCCGTTCTTCGTGCAGACCTCGCACCCGACCACGCCCGACTTCCTCTACTTCAGCTACATCACCCAGACCACCGTCGGCTACGGCGACTTCACCGCGAAGGGTGATCTCGGTCGTGCACTCGCGGTCCTCGAGGCCGTGAGCGGCCAGCTCTACCTGGTGACGGTCATCGCAGTGCTCGTCAGCCGCATGAGCGGCAACACGTTCGGGAGCGGCACGCCCGCGCGGACACCGACGACGCCGGTCGCCGACGTGACTGCAGACGACAAAGAACCCGCCTGAAGGTCAGCCGTGGTCATGGAGACCCGGCTCGACCGCAGGGGCCCCGAGCAGGTCGCGCTGATCCAGGTAGTAGAGCAAGCCGAGCGACGGCAGGATCACCAACGCCGCGATCACGAACACGACGACGACCGACCACAACGTGGCGTCGGGGGCGGCCGCGGCGGACAGCGTCATGCTCGTCGGCAGGATGTAGGGGTACTGAGCGACACCCCAGCCCACCACCACGGTGGCGACCGCGCCCATCGCGAGCAGGCGCGCGCCGGTGTGGCTGGATCGCAGCAACAGCAGGATCGAGCCGATGCCGCACAGCGCGGAGAGGATCACCAGCGGCAGCGCGCGCGACGTGAGCCCGTGGAACACGTAGATGGCGTCGTCGTGGAGCACGACGATCCCGGCCAGCGCGATCACCCCGGTGACGACGGCCGAACCGATCGCGCGCCGGCGGAAGTACTGGACCATGCCGGGGTCACCGAGACGCTTGGCGTCCCACACCATGTAGACGGCCGCGAGATACGCGCACACGGTGACCGCGAGCACGCCTCCGAGGATGGACGTGGGGTTGATCCAGCTCGACCACGGGTCGCCGGCCTTGCCGCCCGCGGGCACGCGACCCGACGCGATGGCACCCGCCACCGCGCCCATGCAGAACGGCACGATCACCGAGGACGACGCGAACGCGGCGCCAAAGTTGCGCTGGCTCGACGTGCGCGTGACCTCTTTGCGGAACGCGAATGCAGAACCGCGGAACACGATGCCCAACGCGGCGATGGACAGCGGCACGAAGAGCGTGAGCGTGATCGACGCGAACGCCTCCGAGAAGGCGGTCCAGAGCACCACGAGGCAGAAGATGAGCCAGACGTGGTTGGCCTCCCAGACCGGCCCGATCGAGTGGGCGATCACCGACCGCGGGGTGCGCCCGCGCTCCGTGCCGCCCGCGGTGAGGTCCCAGAACCCGGCGCCGAAGTCGGCCCCGCCGAACAACGCGTACGCGGTGATCCCCACCATCAGGATCAGTGCGACGACGTCGCTCACGGCACGGGCTCTCTGTCGACGGCGGCTCTCGGCTCTTCATGGGACGGCGTGGGCCGCGGGCCGTAGGGACCGCCCTCGTCGATCTCTGCCTCCGCGTCGCCCTCGCGCCAGCGGCGGCTCATCTGGCGCAGGACGAGGACGACCGTGACCCCGAGCCCGGCGTACACGAGCACCACCGCCACGAACGTGACCCACACCCCCGTGTTCGCGGTGGCGGCGTCCTCGACCCGCATGTAGTTGCGCACGATCCAGGGTTGGCGACCGACCTCGGTGACCACCCACCCCGCCTCGAGCGTGACCACCGAGAGCACGCCCGCCGCGGCCGCGATCCAGAGGAAGAGCTTCGACTTCGGCATGCGTCGCTTGAACACCCACGACGCGAAGTACCAGAGCGACAGCAGGAACAGGAAGGTGCCCAGCCCGACCATCACGTCCCACGCCAGGTGCACCACGTCGACCTGGGCGTTGGTCGGCCGTTCGTCCTTCGGGAAGCTGTCGAGACCCTGGATCTGGGTGCTGGTGCCGTCGGCGGGATCGGACAGGATCGAGGCGAGGCCCGGGATGGGGATCCCGCCGACCACCTCTCCCTTGTCGTCGAGATGGCCGAACAACGTCTCGGGGACGTCGGTCGACGTCTTGGGCACCATCTCGATGGCGGCGAACTTGACCGGTTCGTTGTTGAAGACCCAGCGCGCCATCTCGTCGCCCACGAGCATCTGGATCGGCATGGCGATGGCGGCCACGGTGAACGGGATCAGGAAGCCGAGGCGGTGGTACCGGTCGCGCCGCCCGCGGAGCATGCCGAACGCGTACACCGAGGCGACGAGGAAGCCACCGACGAGATAGGCCGCGACCAACATGTGCAGTGACTGCAGCGGCATCGCCTTGTTGAAGATCACCGCCCACGGATCGACGTCGACGACCTTGCCCGCCGAGTTCAGCGTGAAGCCGGCGGGTTCGTTCATCCACGCGTTCGCCGCCACCACCGACACCGTGCCGCCGATGCCCGCGATCACGATCGGCACGCCGGTCCAGAAGTGCGGCCACGGCTTCAGCCGCTTCCAGCCGTAGATGTAGACGGCGAGGAAGATCGCTTCGAGGAAGAAGAACAGGCCCTCGATCGCGAACGGGATGCCGAACGCGTCGCCGAAGCGGCCCATGAAGCGCGGCCAGAGCAGGCCGAACTCGAACGACAGGACGGTGCCGGTCACCGCGCCCACCGCGAACGTGACCGCCATGTACTTCGACCAGCGCTGCGCGAGCAGGAGCGCGTCGGCGTCGTCCTTCTTGATCGCCCGCCAGTTGGCGACGAGCGTGATGAAGCCCCATGCCACCCCGAGCGGCACCAGGACGATGTGGAACGCGAGGGTGAACGCCATCTGCGCGCGTGCCCACGGCACCGGGTTCACCGCCAGCACGAAGTTGAGCGCGCTGCTCACGACGACGCTCCCCTACTCGTCGAGTGCTTCCGCGGTCAGCTTCCCACAGCAGGCGCTTCGGGGACGTCCTGCGACGCGGCGTCCTTCGACGCCGCGTCCTTCTCGGCGGCGGCCTGGTGCGCGGCACTCACGGTCGCGTAGTCGCGCTCGTTCTGATCGGCGTAGGCGACGGCGAATTCGGAGATCGCCTTGTCGAAGCTGTCACCCGAACCGAGGTAGGCCGCGATGGCTATCCGGTCGCCCGAGCGCGCGTGGCCTCGCGCGAGCGTCCAGCCGCAGAGGCGGGCGTAGATGCCGAGTGTGGACGGCGACATGGAGTCGATGTCGGCGGAGAACTTCGAGTCCCAGAGCTGGCGCACGTAGTAGTCGCGCTCGACTCCGTCGAGACCTTCGGTGCGGATCCACCCCAGGAGGATGTCGCTCGTGGTCTGGAGGAGCCGCTGACCTTCGACGACTCGCTGGCCGTGGTTGGCGAAGCCGCTGCGCCCGGCGTAGGGCTCGAGCACCGACGCTTCCGCCTCCTTGATCTGGAGGAACAGCGGGTCGGAGTCGTCGCGGCCGAGCATGAGCGCGATCCAGCAGCGCGTGCCGACGCTCCCTACGCCGACCACCTTCCGAGCGAAGTCGACCAGACGGTACGACTCGAGCATGTGGCGACGATCGGGTTGGAGCGTGCGTCGGTAGGAGCGCAGACGGTCGGCGAGCCAGACCCGGAGGGATTCGCCGCTGTCGCCCTCGAACAGGTCGTGCAGCGACACGATCAACGGCGGGTCGCTCTTGATGCGGTACTCGCCGTCGACCTCCTCGGTGAGCTTCGCGAACGCCTTGATGTTGTCCTTGGCCTGCGCCTTGGCGAGGTTCTTCTCGAAGCGCTTGATCTCGTCGGGCGATGCCTGGCGGCGGTACTCGTCGAAGACGTGGTCGACGTCGAGTCGCGCGTACCAGACGTCGAGGTTGGTCATCCCCGCGAACGCGGTCATCGCCTCGCGGTAGTGGCGAACGGCCTTGCCGACGATGCTGCGCCGTTCCTTCTCCGAGAACGACCGCGAACGCGCGGCGATCTCGAAGCTGGTGACGAGCCGCTTGACGTCCCACTCGAACGGCCCCGGGTTGGTCTCGTCGAAGTCGTTGATGTCGAACTGCAACAAGCGTTCGGGTGACGCGAACCCGCCGAAGTTGGAGAGGTGGGCGTCGCCGCACGCCTGGACCCGCAGCCCGCTGTCGGTCTGCGCCCCGAGGTCGGCGGCCATGACCACCGCGGCGCCGCGATAGAAGGTGAACGGCGACACCGTCATGCGCTCGTGACGCAGGGGCACCAACTCCTCGACCCGGGTCACCTCCTGCTCGCCGAGGAGCTCGGAGGGGTCACGACGGTCGGGCGCTGGTGTCCACTCCGAGTGCGACGAACGACGCACCGCGGCACGGGCGGCGCGGCCGATCGCGGCGCGCTGATCGGGGTCGAGGTGCACGAGCGGGGTATTGGTGCTGCTGGAGCTCATCGACCCATCCTGACGCGTTCCCGGGTGAGGGACCTCACCCGGACCGGATGAAGCCGGGCCACGCCCCTCACTCGTCGAGCAGGCCCAGGCCCCGGGCGGCGTCGACGGCGGGACCCCGCGAGCTGACGTCGAGCTTGCGGTAGATGGCGATGGACTGGGTCTTCACCGTGTTCCGGGACACGTACAGCTCGTCGGCAATGGCCGCGAAGGTGAGGTGGGTGGGGAGATACCGCAGCACTCGCATCTCTGCCGGGGTCATGGGAGTGACGAGGACGCCGACAGGAAGGTCGTCGGCTCCGGTCGTCTGTTCGAGTGCAGCCAGCCGCGTGCGCAGCGACGGCGCGTCGGGCACGAGCGGAAGGAACTCGATCGCCTCACGTGTCAGCGTGCGCGCGAGCGCGACGTCGCCCAGGAGCAGAAAGGTCCGGGCGAGCGAGATGTGCGTCTCGATCGAGATCCACGGCGCGACCGTCGACAACATCGACACGAGGAACAGCGCCTGCTTGGCATCGACCTTCGCGGTCACGGAGTCGCCCGATCTCGCCGACACCAGCCCGGAGACGGCCAGCGACACCGCTTGCGCCGGTCGCTCTCGCAGGTCGTACCGGTCGAGCACCGCGGTCATGCGGTCGACGTGCTGGCGGGCGGCCTCCCAGTCGTCGGCGTCGATCGCCAACGCCGCGAGCTGTGACAAGCAGTGGGCCTGCGTTGCGGGGAGCGCGACCGCCCCGATGGCCTCACCTTCGAGCAGGCGGTCGCGCGCTTCCATGCGCCGTCCCTGGATCCGGAGCGCGCCGCCCTCGAGATAGCGGGCGATCGCACGGAACGGGCTCCCCGTGCGATCGAGCTCGTAGGCCCGGGCGGCGTCGGCGCGGACCCCCTCGATGCCGTGCGCGCCGATGAGCGCCCGGAGGAGCGACGCCTGCTGCCCGACGGGATTGCCGTCGGGGAGCAGGCGGTCGTCACCGAGGGTCGCGACCACGTCGACCCAGTACCGCAGCGACGACATGTCACCCGCCATCATCGACAACCAGGCACGCGATGCGGCCAACGCAGGACGCGACGTGAGCTCGTCGGTCGTGCACCCCGCGAGCCAACGCTCGACGGTCGCGGTGCGGCCGAAGCCGGCATAGAGAGGCGAGCCCTTCCAGATCGCCGCTTCGAGACGATCGGCGTCACCGGCCTCGCGCAGGTGATCGACCGCCTGATCGAGGTCACCGGCCGCCTCGTACCAATCGGCGGCGCGTGCGTGGAGCCGCGCCGCGAGCGCGGGTTCGCGACGCGCGAGCTCGGCGCGCAGGGTGTCGCGGAGCAGTTGGTGCATGCGGTACCGGTCGCCGCGCCGGTCGAGCGGGATGACCAGCTGCAACGACGCGGCCGCGTCCGCGAGCTCCTGGGCACCATTCGTGCGTTCGAGCACCGCGTCGCAGCTCGGCGCGCTCAGCTCGTCGAGCACCGAGGCGTGGAGCAGGAAGTCGCGCGTGTGGCGGGGAAGGACCTCCAGGAGCATCTCGCGCACGTAGTCGACGACGATGCGGTCGTCACCCGCGAACTCAGCGGCTGCGACGACAGGGTCGTCGGCCTCGGCGCAGGCGAGGGTCGCGAGGTACAGGCCGACGGGCCAGCCCTCGGTGCGCGACCACAGCGCGTCGACCGCCGCACTCGGCAACGAGGTCCCCGCGCCCTCCAACAGCTCGTCGGCCTCGCCCCGGTCCATGGCGAGGCGCTTCGAGGGCAGCTCGTGCACACGACGGTCGGCACGCATCCGCCCGAGCGCGAGACCAGGCTCCTCGCGCGACACCACGACCAGCTGCGACCCGGCGGGCATGCAGTCGGCGAGCGCCTGCACGAGCGCCCAGGCCTGGCGCCTCCGGAGGCGATGGGCGTCGTCGAGCACGAGGACGAAGGGCCGTCCGCGCTCCGCCACCGTGCGCTCGAGCCGCGGGACGAGCACGGCGGTGAAATCAAGCGCGACCGATCGGAGCTGTTGCTTGGCGCGCGGTTCCAGCGGCTCGAACTCGTCGAGCGCGTGCACGATCTCACCGAGCAGGACGGCAGGGTCGTCGTGTTGGGCGGTAGCGGTGACCCATGCGACCGACCGCCGGTCGCCTTCCACCCACTGCGCCACGAGCGTGCTCTTGCCGGCACCGGCACCGCCCACCACCACCACGACCGGAGTGTCGGCGGCGGCGCGGAGCTCGTCGAGCAGTCGAGTCCGCTTCACGAGGTGCGCGCGAGGCCGCCGTGGAAGTGACGCGACCTCGTGCACACCCTCGTGGGTCTCGACTTCGTCCGCGGCATCCACCACGCGCCATTCAAGCCGTTTTCCGCGGTCGCCCCACGCGCGATCACCCCCAACGGATGAGGCACACCGGTGCAGCATCCCAGTAGGGTTCGCCACGTGACGGCGCCGGCAGCGGGGGGCGAGCCCGACAGCGCACCCGCGCGTGGACCCCTCGTCCTCCTCGCGCTGATCCTCGTCGCCGCGGTCGCCAACCTGAACCTCGCGGTCGCCAACGTCGCGCTGCCCGACATCGGCAAAGCGTTCGATTCGTCGCAGACCACCCTCAACCTCATCGCGGTCGGCTACTCGTTCGGACTGGCGGCTTCGGTGCTCTACCTGGGCGCGCTGGGCGACCGCTACGGGCGCAAGCTGATGCTCGTCGGTGGCGTGCTGTTGTCGATCCCCGCGTGCCTCCTCGCCGCGTACGCGCCGAGCGACGGTGTGCTCGCGGCCGCCCGCGTGCTCGGCGGTCTCTCCGCCGGCATGGCGTACCCCACCACCCTCGCGCTCATCACCGCGCTGTGGTCGGGCCGATCCCGCACCCGCTCGATCGCGCTGTGGTCGGCGATCGGTGGCGGGATCTCGGCCCTCGGGCCGCTCGTCGCGGGCGCGCTGCTCGAGCACTTCTGGTGGGGGTCGGTGTTCCTGGTGACCCTGCCCCTCGCGGCTGTGGCGCTGGTCCTCGCACTGAAGTTCGTGCCCAGCCACGTGAACGAGGCCTCCGAGCCGGTCGACAACTTCGGCGGCATCCTCTCGGCGCTGATGATCGGGGCACTGATCCTCGGCATCAACTTCCTGCCCGTGCCCGACAAGAGCGCGGTCGCCGCCGGACTCCTGGTGGTCGCGGGCGCGGCCGCGGTCGCGTTCGTGCTCCGCCAACGGCGCGCCCGCAACCCCCTCTACGACCTCGACGTGGCGGCGCGGCGCATCTTCTGGGTCGCGGCGGTCGGCGGCATCATCGTGTTCGGCTCGCTGATGGCGGCGATGTTCATCGGGCAGCAGTTCCTCCAGAACGTGCTCGGCTACGACACGCTCGAGGCCGGCGCGTCGATCCTGCCCGCCGCGATCTTCATGGTGATCGTGGCGCCGCGCTCGGCGAAGCTCGTGGAGGCGAAGGGAGCTCGCTTCACGCTGCTCCTCGGGTACACGTTCTGCTTCCTCGGGTTCCTCGTCATGCTGCTGCTCTGGGACTCCGACAGCCAGTATTGGGAGGTCGGGCTGGCGTACGCGCTCGTCGGCATCGGCGTCGGCTTCGCGGGCACGCCGGCGTCGCACTCGCTCACCGGGTCCGTGCCGGTGCGGCGCGCGGGCATGGCCTCGGCCACCGCCGACCTCCAACGCGACCTCGGTGGGGCGATCATGCAGTCGATCCTCGGCGCACTCCTCACCGCGGGCTACGCCACCGCGTTCACGAAGCTCATCGCCGGTGCCCCGAACGGGAGCAGCGTGAGCACCAACGTCGAGTCACAACTCACGAAGTCGTTCTCGAGCGCGGCCAACACCGCGCAGCAATACCCGCAGTACTCCAAGCAGATCATCTCGGCTGCGCAGACCTCGTTCATCGACGGCGCCAACTGGGCCTACTTCGCGGGCCTTGTTGCCATCGTCCTCGGCGCCGCGTTGGTGTTCTTCATGTTCCCCAAGCACAACAGAGAGCTGGAACTCCTCGTGAAGTACCACGGTGAAGACGCCGACGACGCGCCGGTCGGCGCGTGAACGGGACCCGCGCATGACCTGGGTCCGCGACACCGACGAACGGGCGCGACGCCGGCCGGCCGACATCGCCCTGCTCGTCGTCAGTGCGATCCTCGCGCTGCTCGTGGGCTTCTGGGCGCAGACCCAGTCGTCGGTCAACGTCAACCTGTTCCGGACCCTCAACGACCTGTCCGGGAACATGGTCGGCCTCGCCAAGGGCGTCTACGCGCTCGGTTCGATCTGGGCCGTGCTCGTGGTCACCGCGGTGCTCCTGGTCCTGCGTCAGTTCCGCGTCGCCCTCTACGCCGCGATCGCGGGCGCGGGTGCGTTGGGGCTGTCGCTCCTGCTCAACGAAGCGCTCGGCACCCACACGATCAGCGGGCTCGACGTCGCCGTACGCATCGGCGACGGCCCGGCGTACCCGGTGGCGAACGTGGCTGCGATCACCGCCCTCGCGTTCGGGATCGCGCCGTTCATCGTGCGTCCGTTCCGGCGCATCCTCACCATCGTCATCCTCCTCGTGTGCACCGCGGCGATGTACCTCGGCGCGGGCTTCCCGGCCGACGTCCTCGGCGGACTGCTGGTCGGCTTCGGCATCGCCGCGTTGGTGCGGGTGCTGTTGGGTGCACCCGGCGGCCAGCCGTCGGTCGCGGAGGTGCGGGTCGCGCTCACCGACCTCGGCTACGACGTCGTGGACATCGCACCGGCGACCGAGCAGATCCAGCGCGCCGCGGTCATGGACGTCGTGCTCGCCACCGGCGAACACCTGCGGGTCGACGCGTTCGGGCGCGACCAGCGCGACGCCCGCATCGCCGCCAAGGTCTGGCACAAGGCGATGTACCACGACCCCGGCGTCCCCGTGTTCGGGAGCCGGGTGCAGCAGGTCGAGCACATCGCGTTCACGCTCATGCTGGCCGAGCGGGCGCTCGTTCCCGCGGCTCGGCTCGTCCGCACCGGCGTCGGTGGCGCCGACGCCGCCGTGCTCGTCACCATGCCCCCGCGCGGTACCCCGATCGGATCACTCCCCGTCGAGCGGGTCACCGACGCCGTGTTGCGCGACGCGTGGAAGCAGCTCGATGCGCTCCACCACGCCGGCGTCGCGCACGGGAACATCGACGGCCTGCGCGTGGTCGTCGACGACGACGGCACGGTCGCGTTCGACGACTTCAGCTCGTCCGACGCCGTGGGCGAGGCGTACTGGCGTGACCGAGACGACGCTGCGCTCCTCGTGCTCACCGCGGATCTCGTCAGCGACGAGCGCGCCATCGCCGCGATGGTGGACGCGCTCGGCAAGGAACGTGCCGGGGCGGTGATCCCGGTGGTGCAACCCGCCGCGCTCCCCGCCACGCTCACCAAGGGCGTCAAGCACCAGAGCAAGGGACTCAAGGCCCTGCGCGCCGCACTCACCACCGCGACCGGCGTCGACGACGTGCCGCCGCTCAAGATCAAGCGGCTCAGCCTGCTCAACATCGGGATGCTCATCGGCATCCTCTTCGCGCTCACCATCGCCTTCCACAGCATGGAGGGCATCAACTGGGCGTCGGTGAAGGGCGAGTTCGAGAACGCCACGTGGGCGTGGGCGTTCCTCGCGCTCGTCATGTACCCGCTGGTGCCCAGCTCGTGGGCCACCGCGCTCATGGGCTGCGTCAACAAGGACCTCCCGTTCGTCCCGACGGTCCTGACCCAGCTCGCCTGCTCGTTCCTCAACCTGATCACGCCCAACGGCATCGGCGGCACCGCGCTGCAGATCGACTACCTGCACAAGCAGGACGTGCCCGTCGCGTCGGCGGGCAGCGCGATGGTGCTCAGCACCGGGGTCGGCGGCGCGATCCAGATGATCCTGTTCCTGACCGCGGCGGCGATCACCGCCACCGCGGTCGACACCGGCAGCAGCAGCTCCTCGAGCAGCAACACCCTGCTGATCATCGCCCTCGTCGCCGCGCTCATCGGCGTCGTGCTGTTCATCCCCAAGATCAAGAACAAGGTCGTGCCCGCGGTGAAGCGCGCCGCGAGCGACATCTGGGCGGTCGTGCGCAACCCGAAGAAGGCGCTGCAGCTGGTCGGTGGCGACACCGCCGGCAACCTCATCTACCCCCTCATCCTCGGCGTCTGCATGCTCGCCTTCAACCAGCACCTCGACTTCGCGCAGCTCATCGTCGTGCAGGTCGGCGCAGGGATGGTCGGCAACGTCGCGCCGGTCCCAGGAGGCATCGGCGTCACCGAGGCGGCACTCACCGCCGGACTCACGTCGTTCGGGATCCCGCCTGCACCGGCACTCGCCTCCGTGCTCCTGTTCCGCGGCATCACCTTCCTGATCCCGCCCATCTTCGGCTTCTTCACCCTGCGCTGGCTGCGGGCGAAGGGGTACGCGTAGGCCGTTCGGCGCCCCGACGACCGTCGTGAACTCCGTCCCCCTCCAAGTCCTCCTGTACGCGTTCGTCGCCGGGGCCAGCCCGGTGGCGTTGGGCGCGACACTCGTCGTGCTCGGCAGCCGGGGCGGCCGCTGGAACGCGCTCTCCTTCGCCGTGGGCGTGGTGATCGGACAAGTGCTCCTCTGCGCGGTCGCGTACGCAGTGGGGAGTGCCGCCATGCCGGTCGGCCACCACGCCCACGAGACTGCGCGCGCGCTGCTCGAGCTCGCGCTCGGCGTCGCGTTGCTGATCGCAGGCGCCATGGTGTGGAGTCGGCCCGACGAGCAGCGACCGCCGAAACCGGACTCCCGCGCCAAGGCCGTGCTCGAACGGCTCGCGCACTTGAACCTGCTCGAGGTGTTCGGTGCCGGCGCGGTGCTCGCGCTCGGTCCGAAGCGACTCGGACTGACCGTGTTGGTGACCGCGACGATCGCGGGTGGCAACCTCGGCGCATTTGCAGCCACGAGCCTCACCGCGGTCTACGTCGTGATCGCGACGATCCTGGTGACACTGCCCGTGGTGCTGGCCATCATGTTCGGCGACCGCGGTGAGCGGTGGATGCTCGACGTCGAGCACTGGCTGTCGGCGCACAAACGCCCGCTCACCTTCTATCCGGTGACGATCCTCGGAGTGCTCGTGACGGTCGACGCGTTGTTCGGGCTCTTGTCATGAGCCCCGAGCGCGCGGCTGCGGTGCGACGCGCCATGACCAGCGTGATCAGTGCGTCGGCAGGCTCAGCAGGCGGATGCCGCCGTAGAGGAGGATCACCGCACCCAGGCCCAGGATGAGCAGACGCATCGGCAACCATGTGAACCGCAACGAGATCCCCGCGAAGAACAACACGATCGCGAAGAACACGGTGACGTACACGTAGTTGTCGGCGTGTTCGGTCGCCTCCTTGCCCTGCTCGAACCGCACGTCGCCCAGCGCGTTCAGCTTGTCGGCCTTCTCCGCGTTGGCGAGCTTGTAGCTCTTCGCGTTCAGGGGGCTCGCGAGCGCGTTCGGATTGTGCAGGGGATCGCCCGCCTCCCACTCCGTAAAGGCGGGCAGGAACTCGGGGCGGAACCGCCGTTCGTAGAGGTCGGCGAGTTGGGTGTCGCCGTCGGTCGTCACCTCGAGCCACCGGTTGAAGTTGAGGAGGTCCTGGGTGCGGTCCTGCGCGCCCAGCGTGGCGGCGCGGTTGGCGAAGCTGCGCGCGGTGCTCGCCTGCGTGTACCGCCGGGCCTGGAGCCCGCTCCACTTCGCGGCCTGGTACCCGCTCCACGCGATCCCGAGCGTCGCCAACGACAACATCAACGCCGCCACGATCTCCAACCAGCGCTCGCGCGCGCTGGTGGTCGGCGCGACTTCGCCGAGCTCGTGGGGTGCATGGACGTGGACGGGTTCGGGCATGGCCCGGAGATCATAGGGAGGTCGCCGGTACGCTCGGCGCATGACCGGTCCGTGTTGCGCTCCTGGTGGCGCACGCGACGACGCACCGACCGGGATCGAACGAGGACGAGCAGTGGACGCCGTCCCCGCCGGTGGCGGCGCGCATCCCGACACGATGATCGACGTCCCCGAGGCGACGTTCCGGATGGGCGACGACTCCGTGTGGGCGTATCCCGGTGACGGCGAGAGCCCCGTGCACGACGTCGCGCTCGACGCCTTCCGCATCGACAGACACGCCGTCACCAACCACGCGTTCGGCACGTTCGTCGACGCCACCGGCTGGGTGACCGACGCCGAGCGCTTCGGGTGGTCGTTCGTGTTCGGCGGTCTGCTCCCGGAGGGCTTTCCCGAGACCCGTGGTGTCGTCGGCGCGGAGTGGTGGCGTCAGGTGTTCGGCGCCGAGTGGCGTCACCCCGAGGGCCCGCAGTCGGATCTGGACGAGCGAGGTGACCATCCCGTCGTGCACGTGTCGTGGCACGACGCGGCGGCGTACTGCCGGTGGACCGGCACACGCCTGCCCACCGAGGCCGAGTGGGAGTGCGCCGCACGTGGCGGACGGGTCGGCACCGCGTTCCCGTGGGGCGACGACCTCGAGCCCGGCGGCGAACACCGCATGAACGTGTTCCAGGGATCGTTCCCGAACGACAACACCGGCGCCGACGGATTCCTCGGCCCCGCGCCGGTTCGCGCGTTCGCACCGAACGACTTCGGCTTGCACAACGTGACCGGCAACGTGTGGGAGTGGTGCGCCGATTGGTTCGGTCTCGACGCCTACGCGCGTCACGAGACCCACGATCCGCGGGGACCTGCGAGCGGCGAGCAACGCGTGCAGCGCGGTGGCTCGTACCTGTGCCACCTCTCGTACTGTCGTCGCTACCGCGTGTCGGCCCGCTTCGGCACCGAGCCGACGAGCTCCACCGGCAACGCCGGCTTCCGCGTCGCCGCCGACCCCCCTTTCTCGCAGTCCGGCGTCACCACACCCGAAGAGTTCCCGTCCGGCGACGCAGGTTCGTCAGGGGAGGAGGGCGCGGGGTGATGTCGGCGCGACGGGAGACGCCGATCATCGACGTCGAACCGGCACAGGAGGCCGCCGGGCCCGTCCGCTGCGAGGCGCGGGCACGGCGTCTCGGCGTCTGACCGATCACTCCTCCGGCACCAACGCGGTCACGGCCGTGCGCATTCGCTCCGCGTACTGCGCACGGTCGAGGCCGCGATCGAGCACGAGCATCCCGTAGACCTCGTGGCTGAAGATCCCCCAAAAGAGATCAAGCAGGACGTCGTCGATCCCCCGCTGCGTGATGAGCTCGACACTGCGCCGAACATCGACTCGTCGACCTTCCTCCCACTGCAGCCGCCAGCCTTCGATCTCGTCGTCGCTCGCCGCGGCTTCCCCCACCGTGCGCCAGAGCTTCGCCAGCCGAGCATGGATGTCCGCCAGCATCTCGACACCCGCGACGACGCGCCCGTCGAAGTCGCCGATGGCGAGTGCGCTGAACACCTCGCGATCCACGAGCGGGACGGGCTCGGCGTCACCGACGACTGCGAAGTCGACGACCGCGCGCAGGACCTGCTTCTTCGAGCCGAAGCCCGAGTAGATGGTCTCAACCGCGACACCGGCGCGCGTCGCGATCGCCGCCACCGTGGTGCCTGCCCACCCCGACTCCTCGAACAGCTCGGCCGCGGCCGCCAGCACCTGCTCCCGGGTCTGGAGTGCGTGCTGCTGCCGAAGCTGCGAGGAGTAGCGCCGTTTGGTGGGGGTGGACTTCTTCGTCGCCATGGGTTGCATTCTAGAACACTCTCTGATTCAATACAGACTTGTTCCAGTGAATATCTCGTGTGACCAAAGGACGTCCGATGAAGCCCGAGCTGCTGCCCACCACCCCCGAGGCCATCACCCCCGACACCTGGCTGATCCCGACCCTCGCCGCCGATCCGGCCGGCGGCTACCTCGGCGCCCACAGCGCGGTGATCCGCGGCACCGAGCCGGTGATCATCGACACCAGCGTGCTGTTCGGTCGTGACCAGTGGCTGCAGAACGTCTTCTCGGTCGTCGAGCCCGAGGACGTGCAATGGATCTTCCTCTCGCACGACGACCACGACCACATCGGCAACATCGATCCCGTGCTCGACCTCTGCCCCAACGCGACCCTCGTGGCGAACTACGCCATGGTCGGACGCCTCTTCGGCGACGTCGAGCTGCCGCTCGAACGGATGCGGTGGATCAACGTCGGCGAAACGCTCGACGTCGGCGACCGCGAGCTCGTGGTGGTGCGGCCCCCGATGTTCGACTCGCCCGCGACCCGCGGCCTGTTCGACACGCGCACCGGGATGCTGTGGGCCGCCGACAGCTTCGGCACCGCGTTCCCCGGCGCGGTGTACGACGCCGACGACATCCCGGCCGAGGTCTACGACCCGAGCTTCGAGCTGCTCAACCTGCTCAACACGCCGTGGATGGAGTGGGTCGACCAGGCCCGCTTCGATGCCCACGTGCACGCCACCGAGTCGCTGCCGATCACGGTCGTCGCCAGCGCGCACGGACCACTGCACCGCGGCAAGCGCATCGCCGACGCGTTCCGTCGCACCCGCGGGCTCGCGGGTCACGCACCCGCGGAGCAGCCGGGGCAAGACGTGCTCGAGCTGTTGTGCGCGATGCTCGCGACCGCCGGCGTCTGAGGAGACTGACCATGGGAACGATCCCGCGCAACGCCACCGTCGACGCCGTCGTCGCCGCACCTCCCACCGCGGTGTGGGACGTGGTCGGCGACCCTCGCCGCACCGGCGAGTGGAGCCACGAGTGTCTGGAGGTCGAGCTCGTCGACGGCGCCGCGGCACCGGCCGTCGGCGTGCACTTCCGCGGCCGCAACCAGGTGGGGAAGAACGGCTGGGCGCGCACGTGCGAGATCGTCAGCTTCGAGCCCGGGCGCGCGATCAGCTGGCGCACCATCCCGAAACGACCGCTGTACAACGACAGCACCATCTGGACCATCACGGTGGAGCCGGAGGGCGAGGGCAGTCGCATCACCCAGCGCTACGAGGTGGTGAAGCTCGGACCGGTGATGGACCGCTTGATCTACCAGTTCGTGCCGGTCCACCGCGACCGTCGCGACGCGCTCACCGCCGACCTGCAACGCATCGGCGAGGTGGCCCGCGGCCCAGATCGGCAGACTGCCGAGTAGCTTCCCTCCCTCACTTTCGAGGG
Source organism: Acidimicrobiia bacterium (assembly GCA_036502765.1). Lineage (GTDB taxonomy): Bacteria > Actinomycetota > Acidimicrobiia > IMCC26256 > DASPTH01 > DASUAS01. The sequence goes on from DASXXX010000119.1 coordinate 35,416, forward strand.
GGAGATCTCATGCGTCGTTTCCGATCGGCACCGCTGTCCGCGCTCGTCCTGGCCGCGATGGCAGCAGGGTCGCTCGCCACCGCGACCCCGGCGTCTGCGGCCAAGGCGAAGAAGCCCGCGGCCATCACCGTGCTGGTGACCAACGACGACGGGTACAACGCCGCAGGGATCGACACGCTGGTCGAGACACTGCGCAAGGTGAAGAACACCAAGGTCGTGGTGGTCGCGCCCGCGACCAACCAGACGGGCAAGGGTGGCTCGACCAGTCCCACCCCGCTGGCGACGTCGGCGGCGACGACCGCCAGTGGTTACGACGCGATCGCAGTGCAGGGCACGCCGGCCGACACTGTGACCGCGGCGCTCGACCAGTTGAGCGTGAAGCCCGACGTGGTGATGTCGGGCATCAACATCGGCCAGAACATGGGCACACTCGTCGACGTCTCCGGTACGGTCGGAGCGGCCCGGATGGCCGCGCGGCGCGGCATCCCCGCGGTGGCCCTGAGCCAGGGATTCGGTGACGTACCGCAGTTCGGGAGCGCGGCCAAGCTCGCAGTCGCGTGGCTGGCGTCGCATCGCTCCGCGCTGGCGAAGAAGCCGACGACCGCGCCGACCGCGGTCGTGAACATCAACGTTCCCAACTGCCCGTCGGGCAAGCCTCGGGGTGTCAAGCAGGTCGAGACCGCGACCACCAACGAGAACGCCATCGCCGACGTCGACTGCACCGCCACGCTCACCAAGCCGGCCACCGACATCGAGGGCTTCAACGCCGGGTGGGCAGTCGAGGCGCCGGTGTCGATCGAACCGACGACCCCTGCGAGCTGACGCTCAGCGAACGGGCACGAGTTCGGCGAGCAGCTCCATCGATCGCATCCAGCTCGTCGGGTCGTCGCGCCACGGCGCGCTCACGACGTGCTGGATGCCGACCGCCTCGAACGCGTCGTACTCGCGGCGGATGACGTCGGGCTCCATCCCCTGTGGATCCCACCCGGTGCGCAACGAGATGGTGAACGACTCCTCGGGGTGGTCGCGCCGCACGCGTTCGACGACGCGCGCCGCGCCCTCGGGATCGAGGCCGATGGCGTGGAATCCGTCGCCCCGCTCGGCGGCGCGCCGGTACGCGGGCTCGCTGCGCCCGCCCACCCAGATCGGGATCGGGTGCGCGGGCTTGGGCTGCACCTTCATCGCGTCGAGGTGCACGAACTCGCCGTGGAAGTCGACCGGGTCGGGACCCCAGCACGCGCGGAGCGCGTCGAGCATCTCGTCCATGCGCCGGCCGCGGTCGGCGAACGACTGACCGAGCGCGGCGAACTCGGCCTCCGACCACCCGACGCCGGCGCCGATCGTGAGCCGGCCGCCCGACAGCGCGTCGAGGCTCGCCAGCGAATTCGCCAGCGCGAGCGGGTTGTGCTGGGGCACCACGAGCACGCTGGTGCCGAGGCCGACGCGCTCGGTGGCGGCGCCCGCCCACGCGAGCGTGAGCAACGGGTCGTAGAGATACGGCGACGGGTAGTCCTGCGCCGCCGGGATGGCGATGTGGTCGCTCACCCACACGTCGGCGAAGCCGAGCGCCTCGGCCAGGCGCGCCGCCTCGGTGATCGCGGCCGGACTCGACGCCCGGCCGAACTGAGGAAGGTGGATCCCGACCCGCACCACCCGGACACTACGGCCCGGACACGACTGCCCGGACACCACGGCCCGGACACCGACACGTGGGATGACCGCGGTCGAAGTGACGGCGGGGAGTGACGCCCACCCACCTCTAGAGTGCGCCGCCATGCCGGACGACACGCACGTGGAGATCGACCTCGACCAACGGCACGGTCCGTTCCCCGGCACGCTCGACCCGGTGGTGATCGATCAGTACGCGGTGGCGACCAACGACACCACCGCGGCGGTCGCGACGGGAGACGCGGTACCCGCGACGTTCCCGGTGATCCTGATCTTCGACGCGCAGTGGGCTGCGAACGCGGCGGTGCCGAAGTCGGTGTACCAGAGCGGGCGCAACGGCGTGCACGGCGAGCACGAGGTGCTGTTGCACCGCCCGCTCGTGCCGGGCGAAGTGCTCGAGACGTTCTCGGAGCCGTTCGCGGTGCGCAACACGCGTGCGGGAGCGCGCGTCGTGCTCCACATGGAGCAGTTCGGTGCCGACGGCAAGCTGGCGGCCGAGCACTGGTGGACGATCTTCTTCCCCGGCTGCGACGAGCTCGGCGACGTGGGCGCGGAGCCGCCCGACCACACCTTCCCCGAGACCGCGCGCGATCACCTGGTCGCGTCGATCACGCAGCACGTCGATGCCGAAGCTGCCACGCGCTACGCCGAGGTGTCGAACGACTGGTCGGCGCACCACTTCGACCTCGAGTCCGCGCAGCGTGCAGGCGTCGACTACGTGTTCGCGCACGGGCTCTGCACGATGGCGATGTGCACGCAGGCCGCGGTCGCCATGGTGGCCGACGGTGATCCGTCGCGCGTGCGGCGGATCGCAGTGCGCTTCGCGTCACCCACGCGCCTCGACGCCGACCTCACCGTCGATGTGTACGACGCCAGCGGCTCGGAAGGAGCCGGCGTCTACGCGTTCGAGGCGACGTGCGCCGATGCGGCCGTGATCAAGCACGGTCGCATCGAGTTGTTCAGCTGACCCGTTCGCCCGCAAGCGGTTCGGCGAGCTCGTCTTCGTGCCCGTCGGCGTGACGGGCGAAGCGGCCGCGGGTCGCGCCGCCGTGCACGGGGTCGTCCTGCGGCCACGGCCAACCACCGAACCCGGTGGCCTGGTAGTCGGCGAACGCCTGGCGGATCTCGTCCTCCTGGTTCATGACGAACGGCCCGTACTGCGCCACCGGCTCGCCGATCGGACGGCCCTGCAGCATCAGCACCTCGGCGCCCGCGCTCCCGGCGACGATCGGCGCGTCGACGCCGGCGTGCACGACGACTGCGGTGGGCGCGGCGACAGTGGTGTCGCCGACGGCGACGTCGCCGGCGTAGACGTAGAGCACGCGCACGGTCGCGTCACCTCCGCGCGCGGCGGGCACCGACCACTCCGCGTCGGCCTCGAGGTCGAGATGCCAGATGGCGACGTCGGCGTCGGCGCGCGAGGCCCACGAGTCGGGCGGCGGCGCCGGCGGGACGTGCTCACCCAGCGCACCCGCGATCACCGTGACGGCCGTGACCCGGCCCGCGTCGTCACGCGCGGTGACGACCGGGACGTCGTTCGCCCACAGCATCGAGAAGTGCGGGTCGGCGAGCTTCGAGTCGGCGGGGAGGTTCACCCAGATCTGGAACAGCTCGAGCGGGTTGGGCTCGTTGTCGTCGAGCAGCGGGAACATCTCGGAGTGCACGATGCCGCGGCCCGCGGTGAGCCACTGGGTGTCACCGCCGCCGAAGCGCGCCGCCGCACCCAGCGAGTCGGCGTGGTCGATTACGCCGCGCCGTACGTAGGTGACGGTCTCGAACCCGCGGTGGGGGTGCTGCGGGAAGCCCGGCACCTCGGTCCCGTGGTACATGCGCCACCCGTCGACGCCTGCGAAGTCGGCACCCATCTCCCGGCCCGCCAGCGCCGCGTCGGGCCCGAACTGCCCGTTGCCCGCCGGATACGCGTCGTCGTGGTGCACGCAGAAGAGGAAGGGGTCGACGGTGGGCCAGGGGCTGCCGGTCAACGGCACCGTCTCGATCACGATCTCGTCCATCTGCTGTGCAACCTGCCGGACCCGGGCGGGATTCCCGCGGCCCGGTCTCGGTAGTACGGTCCGAACCGTGACCGACGGACCCCTGATCGAAGGACCCTGGCGGGCGCACTCCCCCGTCGCCTTCGACTGCTTCGACCGCATCGAGGCCCTCGCCGCGGGCGCAGTGGAGCCCGTCGTGCTCGATCCGGTGCGCACGGCGGTGGCAGCGGCACTCGCCCATCCCGAGGAGCTCGACCGAACCCCGATCGCGGTCACCGCGACCGACGACCCGCGCACCGGTGCGTGCGTCGCGTTCGCGGAGCAGTTCGTCGTCGACGTGTCGGGCACCACCGACGAGCAGCGCGGCGCACTCGGGGCCGCGATGGGCGCCGACACCTTCACCTTCGTGCAGGCGCTCTACGTGGTCGACGTGTTCCAACGCGGCCGCATCGCGCTTGAACGCATCTTCGGCACTCCCTACGGACCGGCAGCCGCACCCGAGGTAGGTGACCTCTGGGCGACGCTCGAGGAGTTCATGCGCGTCGTCGCGCTCGACACCGCGCTCGACCCGGTGACCACCGAGCTCGTGCGCCTGCGCGGCGCGCGTGCGCATGACTGCCGCATCTGTCAGTCGCGTCTGAGCCTGCGCGCAGTGGAATCCGCCGGCGACGATGCGCTCTTCACCACCGACTTCGACGACGACGCGCTGACCGAGCGCCAGCGGGTCGCCCTCGCGTTGGCCGACGCTGTGATCTGGCAACCGGCGGGCATCGACGACGCCCTCGTGACCCGCGTCCGCGCCGAGCTCTCCGACGCTGAGATCGTCGAGATCGTCCTCGACCTCGTCCGCAATGCCGCCAACAAGATCGCGGTGTCGCTCGGCGGTGACGAAGCGGTCGTGACCGACGGCGTCGAGTACTACGACGTCGACGCCACCGGTGACGTGTTCGCCGACGTCGACCGTGAGACCGTGCGGGCCGCCACCACCTGACCACCTGACCGCCGGGTTCCCGACCGACCCGGCTGACCGACCAAACCCTGCAAGAATGCTGCCTTCATGGCTGGAGGGCGGGGTCTCGGGCGTTGGGCGGTGCGCGGGCTGGCCGCGTTCGGCGCGCTCCTCATGGTGCTCGGCGCGTTCGGCTGGTGGCTCTCCACGCGTGTGCTCGACGCCGACGGCTTCGCCGACGTCGTCGCCAAGTCGTCACAGCAGGTCGAGGTGCGCGACTACGTCGCCGACCAGGCAACGCTCCGGCTGGCGCGTACATCGAACTTCGTGTCGGCAGCACGCCCGGTGGTGTCCGACGCGGTCTCCGCCGCCATCGCCACGCCACCGGTCGAGGAGGCGATCCGCGACTTCGCGCTGCGCGCGCACGAGCAGGTGTTCCAGGCGCGGAGTGCGCGTCGGGTCGACGTCAACTCACAGGAGGCTGCGATCACGATTCGCAGTGCCCTGGAGACGATCAACCCGAGGCTGGCCAAGAAGCTCCCCGCCAACGTCCTCGACGCGACCACGACGATCTCACAGTCCGGCACCGTCGACGTGCTGTTCCGCACGTCGCGCTGGATCGAGGACCTCTACATCCCGTGCGTGCTCATCGGCGTCGCGCTGCTGTGCCTGACGATGCTGCAGGCGCGTGAGCGCGTGCGCGCGATCCGCACCGTCGGCGTCACGCTCGCAGTGGCGGGCGGCCTCCTGCTGGGGATCAGCTTCGCCACTCCGGCCTTCTCGTCGGTGGCGGCCACAACCGATCCGTTGCGCGGCGACGCGGTCGCCGCGTTCATCGCCGTGCTCATCGGCCGGCTGATCGGCGCCGGTCAGGTGTTCTTCGTGTTCGGCCTCGCCCTCGCGCTGGCGCCCGGTCACGACGGCGGAGACCTCCCCCACCGCGTCACCCGGGTGCGGGCGTGGCTCGCCGAGAAGCGCGCCAGCGCCCGGTGGCGCTTCGCCGGCGGAGTGGCACTCATGGTGCTCGCGCTGGCGACGGTGACCATCCCTGGCTCTGTGTTCCGAGCCCTGCTGCTCGTGGCCGCGGTGCTCGCGCTCTACGTGGGCATCGTGGTCTGTCTGCGGGCTGCGGGCCTCCTCGTCACCGACCACTCCATCCCCCGGCTGCACAAGCGCGAGGTGGTCGGCGCCTTCGCCGCCGTCGTCGCCGCGGGCACGCTCACGGCGGTCGTCGCCGTCGGGATCGTGGCCAACAACACGACCCAACCGCGGGCGAACCCCAACAACCAGGGATGCAACGGCTACATCGAGCTGTGCCCGGAGCCCCTGAACCAGATCGTGTGGCCTGCGAGCCACAACGCGATGGCGTCGGCGGCGTACGACTTCCTGGGCGCGGAGCAGACCGAGACCATCCCGGAGCAGCTCAACGCCGGGATCCGGTTCCTGATGATCGACGCCTACTACGGCTACGACGACAAGGGGCTGGTGCGCACGAACCTGGCCGGCGGCGTGGACCGGAGCCAACTTCGCTCCGAGCGGGGCGAGACCGCGGTGCACGAGCTCGATCGTCTGGGCGCGCTCACCGGCGTGGCCGACACGTCGGGCAAGAAGCAGGACGTCTACTTCTGCCACGACTTCTGCGAGCTCGGCGCCATCCCGTCGAAGCAGGTGTTCAACGACATCGACTCCTTCCTGTCGCGCAACCTCACCGACGTCGTGGTCGTCGACGTCGAGGACTACGTCCAACCGAAGGATCTCAAGCAGGCCCTGATCGACGGCGGGCTCTGGGACCGGGTGTGGAGACCGAGCCCGAAGCGGTACGGGTGGCCGACGCTCGATCAGATGGTCACGCCCAAACGCAAGGAGGACCAGGAGAACCCGCGCCGGCTCATCGTGACGAGCGAGAAGCACGCGGGCGAGGCCTCGTGGCTCATCGGGACCTACGAGATCTCCGGCGAGACGACCTACGCCGTCCCACCGTCGACCTCGCAGTTCGACTGCAACCCGAAGCGGGGCGGGACCGACAAGTCGTTCCTCATCATCAACCACTGGCTGAAGTCCAACGGACCTCCCGACCCCGTCGTCGCCACCAAGACGAATTCGAGCAAGGTGCTCACCCAACGATTCCAGCAGTGCATCGCGAAGCGCCAGCAGCTGCCGAACACGGTCGCGGTCAACTTCACCTCGCAGGGCGACTTGTACAAGACGGTCAACCTGTACAACGCCGCGATCGCACGACAATCGCGCGTCACGTCGATGGTGACGAAAGCGGTGAAGCAGCTCCGCGACCGCGCGGGGATCACCGACGCGGAGCTGCGCGAGCTCAACGCGCTCCACCGACTCCCCAAGATCTCCGAGGCCACCGCGCGGAAGCTCCTCGGCCCGCTCGCGGACCGGATCCCGACTCCGCGGGGGCTCCGCAAGGTCGCGTCACCGTGCCCCGCCGGCACGCACGCCGCGAGCAAGAAGGAGATCAAGGCGGACAAGAAGCGGCGCCAGCAGGCGGAGGCGGAAGCCGCCACCAGCACGACGACGACGACCACGCCCTCGACCACGTCGGCACTCCCGCTCGAGCCCGGAGCAACACCGCCACCTGCGCCCGAGCCGCCCACGACGACGATTCCCTCAGGGACGGTTCACAAGGGCTGCGCCGTCGACTGACCTGTGACCTCGGCGAGGCGCCGTTCGAGGTAGCGGCGCTCGGCCGCGACGGTACTGAGCTCGAGTGCACGCGTGTAGGCGGCGGCGGACTCGTCGCGCCGGCCGAGCCGCCGCAACATGTCGGCGCGCGTCGAGTGCAGGTACTGGTAGCCGTCCAGTTGATCGGCGACGCCGTCGGCGACGACGAGTCCGGCGTCGGGACCGTCGGCCATGGCCACCGCCACCGCGCGGTTGAGCTCCACGACCGGTGAGCCGGTCATGCGCAGCAGCTCTGCGTAGAGGAGCGCGATCTCGTGCCAGTCGGTGTCGCCCGCGGTGGGGGCAGTGGCGTGGCACGCCGCGATCGCGGCCTGCACCTGGTACGGACCGGGCCGTTGGCGACGCAGCGCCCGGTCGAGCTGCTCCTGGCCCTCGGCGATCATCGCCGGGTCCCACGTGGCGCGGTCCTGCTCTTCGAGCGGCACCAGCTCCCCGGCCGCGTCGACCCTGCCGGTGCGGCGGGCGTGGTGGATGAGCATCAACGCGAGCAGCGCGGCGGCTTCGGGTTCGTCGGGCATCAGCTCGGTGAGCGTGCGGGCGAGGCGGATCGCTTCCGTCGCGAGGTCGGTGCGCACGAGCTCGGCACCGCTGCTCGCGACGTACCCCTCGTTGAACAGCAGGTACAGCACCGCGAGGACCGCGGTGGTGCGTTCCGGCAGCAGGTGCGCGGGGGGCACGCGGTACGGGATGCCGGCATCGTGGATCTTGCGCTTGGCCCGCACGAGCCGCTGCGCCATCGTCGCCTCGGGCACGAGGAACGCGTGCGCGATCTCGCCGGTCGTGAGACCGGCGAGCGTGCGCAACGTGAGCGCGACCTGCGCCTCGACCGACAGGGCCGGGTGACAACACGTGAAGATGAGCCGGAGCCGGTCGTCGGTGACGCCGCTGTCGTCGAGCGCGGCCAGCTCGTCGTCCGGTTCCAGCATGGCTGCCTCTCGCGCTTTCTCCGCGCCGGTCTGCGCGCGCCGAAGTCGGTCGATGGCGCGGTTGCGGGCGGTGGTCGTCAACCACGCGCCGGGGTTGGCGGGCACACCGTCACGCGGCCATCGCTCGAGCGCGCGAGCGAAGGCGTCCTGCGTGCTCTCCTCGGCGAGGTCCCAGTCGCCCGTGGTCCGGATGAGGGTGGCGACGACTCGTCCCCACTCCTCCCGGAACGCACGGGCGACCGTTGCTTCGACCTGATCGACCAAGCCGGCTACATCTCCCAGATCGGACGCACCTCGATCGAGCCGAAGGCGGCACCGGGGATCTTCGACGCCACCTCGATGGCCTCGTCGAGGTCCTTGCAGTCGACCAGGTAGAACCCGGCCATCTGCTCCTTCGTCTCCGCGAACGGACCGTCGGAGGTGAGCACCTCGCCGTCGCGCACGCGCACGGTCGTGGTCGCGGGAGTGGGGTGGAGCCGCTCGCCGCCCTGCAGCACGCCCCGTCCGCCCATCTCCTCGCCGAAGCTCATGTAGCCCGACATCTGGGCCTGGCCTTCCTCCTCGGTCATCTCGTTCTGGCGCTTCTCTTCGTCCCAGATCAACAGTGCGTAGCGCATGGTGCCTCCTCGGCGTCCGTCGGTGCTTCCGGTACCACGACGAACGGGAACCGTCGGGATCGACACCAGCCTCGCAGAAAATCGGCGACCGCCTCTCCCGGCGGGTGTCGCCCGCTCGGTTCAGGCCCCGGCCAGGGTCGCGTGCAGGGTCGAGACCCAGAACGACACCGTCAGCGCACCGTCGTCCACACGGGGTTCGAGGCCGGTGACCGGACCGCCGTCGAGCTCGGCGCGCAGCGCCGCCTCGGCGCCGTCGACGTCGGACTGCTCCGTGTACGCGATCGAGATCGGCAAGCGCGACTCGGTCGTGGCCGCGTAGGTGAGCTCGGCCTCGTCGGGCAGGAGCGCGACCAGTTCGGCCTCGAGGAACCCGTGGCCGTGCGACGGGTCGAGTCGCCGGTGCACGTCGTCGAACCGGTCGCGCGCGTCCGGCACCGGCACGATCAGGTCCTGCACCACGACGCGACCCCCCGGCCCGACGACGCGTCCCATCTCGGCCATCGCGGCGGCGGGGTCGCCGACGTGGTGCAGCGACGCGAAGCAGTACGCGAGGTCGAAGGAATCGGTGACGAACGGGAGTGCCTGCGCGTTCCCCTCCTGCAGCAGCACGTTGGTCACGCCTACAGCCGCGAGTCGCCCCGCGCCGAGCTCGAGCAGGCGCGCAGTGAGGTCGACGCCCACGACCTGCCGCACTCGCGGCGCGACGATCTCGGCCGCGTGCGCGGCACCACAACACAGGTCGAGGACCAGCATGCCGTCGTCGAGCGGCTCGAGCTGCTCCACGGTGCCGGCAGGTCGCCGCACGAACGGCGAGTCCGGACCCGAGAAGAGCCCCACCTGACGGGCGAACGAAGCGCGGACGAGGTCGTCGTGGTCACTCATGTGGGCACTGTTACAGTCCGGCGCCGTGGGGGTCGCCGCCGCACCGGCCAATGACGAGGCTGCACCGGTCGCAGCCGTCCCGGTCGAGATGCGCGCCGGATCCCCGGTGCGGGCGGGTGCGTGGCCTGAAGACGCCGAGGACCTGGTGGCGATGTGGCACACCCACGACCTCCACCAACTGCTCTACGCGTTCGAGGGCGTCGCCGAGGTCGAGACCGACGGTTCGCACCACCTGCTCCCGCCCCAGCAGGCCGCGTGGATCCCCGCCGGCCTGCCGCACCAGACCACTCTGCGCAAGGTCCGCACCGTCGCGGTGTTCTTCGAACCGTCGATGGTGCGCGGGCACGACGATCGCGTGCGCGTGCTCTCGGCCGCGGCGCCGGTGCGCGAGATGATCGTGTACGCAGCCCGGTGGCGCATCGACCGGCAATCGAGCGATCCCACCGCCGACGCGTTCTTCATCGCGTTGGCCCTGCTCACCGCGGAGTGGCTCGACACTGCGGAGGCGCCGCTGCACCTCCCGACCAGCACCGTGCCGGTGGTGGCTGCAGTGATGCGCCACACACAGGAGCACCTCGCCGCGGTCGACGAGCAGTCGGTGTGCGCGGCCGTCGGCATCTCGGAGCGATCATTGCGCCGCGCGTTCCGGGCCGAGACCGGCACCAGTTGGCGGGAGTACCGCACCACCAGCCGCGTCCTCCGGGCGATGGCGATGCTCGCCGAACACGACCGGTCGATCCTCGACACCGCGGTCGCCGTCGGCTTCGAGAGCCTGAGCGGCTTCGATCGGGCCTTCCGTCGGCTGACCGGCGAGCGACCGGTCGACTACCGCCGGCGCATCCGTGATGCGGCCATGCGCGAGGTGCCGGACGTCACCTCGACCTGACGGTCACCTCACCCTGACGGTCGTCATGTGAACACGCTCGCGCCGCCGGGACCGACGAGCAGTCCGACGACGATGAGCAGGATCCCGGCGAGCACGGCACCCCGCAACAACGCGAAGATGCCCGCGATGACCAGGATCACGGCGAGCAGCCAGAGCAGGAAGACCATGCTCAGGTGATGCCCGCGCGGTGACGCGCGCAAACGCGCGCGCCACCATGGTCATGCGCGAGCTGGTAACACACGCGAACTACGCGACGGTGTCGACCTGGTCGACGCGGCGCGCGGGCACCGTCGTCGGGACGAAGCCGCTCACGAACCCGATGACGCCGGCGACCGCGGCGACGTAGAAGCCCGAGTCGAGTGCGTCGCTGAAGCTCGCGCCGAGCGCGTCGGTCGCTTCGTGCAACTGATATGCGTACACGCCGACGACGACCATCGTCAGCAGTCCCGCGAGGACGCGAAGACCCGAGCCGCCGCGCATCAACGAGCCGATGCCCAGCACGACGGCGAGCGGGATCAAGAACACGAGCAGCGAGGGATCGCCGGTGGCGTTGCGGTCCCAGAGGAACGCAGCCGGGATCGCGCTCGGGTGCGTGCCGCCCGACTGCCACGACATGAACATCGACACCACCAACGCGACCGTCGCGACGACACCGACGACCATGCCGGGTCCGACCGCGAACGACCAACGGGTACGGCGCCTCTGGAGCGGCGCGTCTTGCGGAATGGTTCGGGAAGTTGCCATGCCGACCTCCTCGGGTCGTTGCCCTCGGGTGGTTGCCGTTCCTGGTGTTCCCCGATCGCGACGTGGCCAATCCCCATAAGATGCCCCCTCACGCCGCAGGCCGTCGCGGCGACGCTCCCGGAGGAACTGCACACATGGCCGGAGAATGGGGTCCGCTCGAGGGACTGATCGGTGAATGGGAATCCGACAAGGGTGGCCTCGACGCCGCGTTCTCGCACTCGAAGGGTGAGGTGCTCCAGACGCCCTACCTGGAGAAGCTGAGCATGAAGCCGTTCGGCCCCGTCGACAACGGCAACCAGCACCTCTACGGCCTCGACTACAAGTCGGCGATGTGGCGCGGCGACGAGGACAACCCCTTCCACACCGAAGTCGGTTACTGGCTGTGGGACGGCGCGACCGGTGAGGTCATGCGCGGCTTCGTCGTGCCGCGCGGCATCACCGTCCTCGCGGGCGGCACCGCCACCACCGACGCGACGTCGTTCACCCTCGCGGCGCGCCCGGGCGACCCCAACTACTCGATCGGCGAGAACAAGTACCTCTCGCAGCACGCGTCGACGCTCAGCTACGACGTCACCATCACCGTCAACGACGACGGCAGCTGGAGCTACGCCGAGACCACGATGCTGAAGATGGACGAGTTCCCCGAGCCGTTCGCGCACACCGACCACAACACGCTGCGCAATGTCGGCTGACCGATCGTGACCGATCCCGGCGCGTTCGCGGCCGACGCGCTCGCGCTGGGCGCCGCCACTCTGGGAGAGAGCGGTGCGCGCCGCATGCACTTGCGCGTCAAGCCAGTGTGGGCCGGCGCGCGGATCGCGGCGCCTGCGTACCCGGTGCGATGCAGCCCGGGCGACAACCTCGGCATCCACGTGGCGGTGACGCGTGCGCCGGCCGGTTCGGTCCTGGTCGCCGACATGGGCGGCGAGCGCGACTACGGCTACTGGGGTGAGGTGCTCACCACCGGCGCCGAGGCGCGCGGCATCGTCGGGCTCGTGATCGACGCCTGCGTGCGCGACTGCGACGCGCTGGCCGCTCACGGCTTCCCCGTGTTCTCCACCGGGCTCGCGCTCACCGGCGCATCGAAGGTGCGGCCGGGCGCGATCGATCGTTCCGTCACCGTCGGCGACGTCGCAGTGGAACCGGGTGACTGGATCGTGGGCGACGTCGACGGCGTGGTCGTGCTGCCCGGGGGTGAGCTCGACCACGTGCTCGCCGCCGGGCGCGCCCGCGCCGACAAGGAAGCCGCGCTGTTCGACGTGCTGCGAGCCGGCGGATCGACGGTCGAGGAGTTCGGCCTCGACGCCACCCTCGTGGACGGTGCGTAGACCGGCAGTGCCTGAGCCCGACGGCTCAGTGCCCGGGCGTCAATGAGTGGTGTAGTCGATCTCTCCCGCACCGGCGACCGCCACCGCGAAGCAGAAGCAGTGGATCGGCGCGTGGTCGGAGACCGGCCGCAGGCTGTGCACGGCGTCGGGCGGGATGTGCACGAGGTCGCCCTGCGCGATCTCACGCGTCTCGTCGCCGATGGTCATGAGGCCGCGCCCGGCGGTGACGTAATAGAACTCGTGCGTCGGGTGCGAGTGGGGGTCGACGTAGCCGCCGCCCGACACCTCGAACTCGCTCACCAGCTCGAGGTGTCCCCCGGCGGTGATCTCCTGCATCTCACGCGGCGAGACGAGCCACCAGACGGGTACCGTCCCGTTGTGCTCGACGACCGGCGCCACTTCTTCGATCGAGCGCACGTCCATGTCGACCAGCGTAGAGGAACCCCGTGACCGACGAACTCAGGCCGGAGCTCCCGGTGTGGCAGGTCGACGCGCAACCCGTCACCGCGCGCACGTGGGAGCCGTTCGGGTGGCTGCCCCGCTCCGACACCGATCCGTCCGACGGCGAGCACACGCTCCACTTCGCGTGGGACGATGCGCACCTCAACACGATCGAGCACACCGCGCACGAGGTCGAGGTGACGCCGCACGGCCTGCGGTGCGCGGTGCTGTACCGCCACGAGACGCATACGCAGGTGCTCACTCCTCTCGACGTCGCGTCGGTGCTCGCGGTCGCGCCCGCCGGCTGCACCTTCGACGACCCCGCCGACCTCGACACCATCCGTGCCTTCGTGCTCGAACCCGGCGAGACCGTCGTGCTCCACCAGGGCACGTGGCACTGGGGACCGTTCCCGATCCGGGGCGCGTCGTCGGTCCGCCTGCTGAACGTGCAGGGCCGGCGCTACGCGGAGGACAACGCGAGCGTCGACCCGACCGCGCGCACGCAACACATCGTGGAGATCGTCAGCTCGTAGCCGGGACCGCCCCAGGGCCTCCGGTGCCGAGGCGTCCTTCGAGTGCGAGGGTGACCAGGTAGGCGACCACGACGCCGACGATGATCAGCGGACCCGCGGCGAGGCCGGCACTGACCGTGAGCGACGTGGCGATGATCACCGCCGACAGCGGGAGCTTGAGGAACGACACGACCATCACGCCCATCCCCACCGCGACCGCAGGCGTGAGCGACATCCCGGGTAGGTGTGACGCGGCGATGCCGCCCGCCGCGCCGAGGAAGATCGCCGGGAACGTCGGGCCACCACGGAAGCTGCCGAGGCACGCGCTCCACGCTGCGCCTTTGCAGACGATCAGGAAGAGCAACGCGCCGATCGACCACGCGCCCGGGTTGTCGACGAGACCGGGGAGCTGGTCCTGGCCCGAGAAGAGCACCTCCTCGACGCCGTGAACCGTCGTCGACGCGAACAGCAGCGCGAGCAGACCGACGACGAGTCCGGCCGCCGGGATCCAGAGCCAGTGGTTGCGTTGCACCAGCGCGATGCCTTTGAGACCGACCTGGCGGATCACGAAGGTGACCAGCGCTCCCACCGCGCCGAGGGCGAGGGTCCAGCCGATCTCAGCCCAGGTGGGGTGAGCGAAGTGCGGGAGGTGGAGCGGCTGGAGCGCGTACGCGCTCGTGTTGAGCGCGGTCCAGTTGGAGATCCCGATGAACACCAGCGAGCCGACGCCCGCCGCGATCAGCCCCGGGACGAGGATGAGCGGCAGCGTGGCGCCACCGAGCCCGCTGGCTTCGATGACCAGCACCGCGGCGACGATCGGCGAACCGAAGATCACCGAGATCGCCGCGAAGCTCCCTGCCGCTGCGAGCACCATCAGCAGTTGCGGAGGCGCGTCACGCTTTGCGAGCTTGACCGCGAAGATGGCCAGTCCTCCCCCGATGGCGATGAGCGGCGCCTCCGGGCCGAGCACCAGGCCCAGTCCGAGGGTCGCGAACGCGGCGAGTGCGACGCCCGGCACCTCGTTCGGTTGCGTGCTCCCGACCTGCAAACCGTGCGCCGGGATGTGTCCGCCGTTGCCCGGCAGCTTCACGATCGCGAACGCCAC
>DASXXX010000120.1:0-5431 GCA_036502765.1 Acidimicrobiia bacterium
CAGCTGACCGAAGTCCATGGTGGCGCTGGCGATGAGACCGAGCCCGCCGGCCGATGCGGTGGCAGCAGTGAGACCGGCACCCGACACCCACCCCATCCCGGTCTGGACGATCGGGTACTCGACGCCGACCAGCTCGCAGAAGCGGGTGTGCAGACGCGGGTGGGCTGGAGAGCCGGTGGTCAACCCGGGACTTCCTGGTTGCGCATCCCCTTCGGATCGAGGCGCGCGATCACGTCGACCTCTTCGGCCGTCGGGCCGCGCGTCTCGGGAATGTCGCCGCTGATGACGAGCTCGAAGCCGGTCGCGGCGACGACGTCGTCGACGGTCACACCCGGGTGCACGCTCACGAGCCGCATGCGATGGTCGGGACCGCCGAAGTCGAGCACCCCGAGGTTGGTCACGACCCGTCGCAGCTCATGGTGCTCCTTCACCCAGTCGCCGAGCTCCGCGGCGCGGTCGTACCCGACACCCGACACGATGTCGATCTTCTCGATGAACACCTTGGGTGAGTGCGCGGGGATCCAGTAGCTGGTGATGTTCTGCACGGTGTTGCCCGGCGCGCCGCGCATGCCGAGCAGCTGCACCTTCGGCTGGGCGGGGTCACCGATGAACGCGAAGTTCTGGTTGCCGTAGGGGTCGAGCTGCGACGCGCCCATCATCACGTGACGGCGGCCCGACCACACGACGTCGAACATCGTGCGGTACGGGTTCCACGCCTCGATCGTCTTGTCGGGATCGGCGACACCAACCGCGATGTTGTTGCTCACGAGGAGCGCCTCACCGTCGGTCATCACCAGGTCGGGCTCGAACACGTCGCGCGCCAGGCGACCACCGATGGCCGGGATGGTGCCGATCGGGTTGGCCATGATCTCGCCGTCGCCGCGGAAGCACTCGGCCACGCCGATCGTGCAGTAGTCGGCCCGGCTGTGTTGGCTGGTAGGTACGTCAGTCACAGGCCGGCCACCTTCCGGTACTCGGCGTGGTCGCCGCAGTCGAGGTACTTCGTCTTCCACGCCGCCCACAGGTCCGGGTCCTTGGCGCTCGCCGCGTACTCCTTCTGGAACGCCTCGTCACGGCCGTAGTCGGGCACGCACTCGGTGAAGTGCGCACCCTTCGGCGCCTCGACGACCCCGTGGGTCATCAGTCGGCTGATCAGCTGCGTCTGCACGGGTCCGTTGCCCGCCAGCTCCTCGGTGGGCACGAGCTCCTCGACGCTCATGAAGCACGTCGGCGCGGCCAGGGCCACGAGGTTGTCCATGTAGGGGTCGACGTTGAGGTACTGCCCGTTGCCGCGCGCGTCGCCGCGGTGCATGTGGATGATCGCGGCGTCGAGTTGCAGTGCGGGGGCGGCGACGAGCTCCTCGCCGTCGTCGTACGGCGACACCACCGTCTTGATCTCGGGCTGGCGATCGACGACGAACGAGCCGAGACCGACGCGCGTCGGGATGAACGGCACCCGCCACGCCGCCGCTTGCAGTCCGAGCAGGAACATGCCCTCGTCGAGCTCGAGCGTCTGCACCGAGCCCGACTGGCGCGCGTTGCGGAAGTGCGGCTCGAGCGCGATCGAGTCGAGCGAGCAGAACGGGTAGATCGCCTTCTTCACCTTGCCCGTCGCGCACAGCAGACCGAGGTCGGGGCCCGCGTAGCTCGCGATCGTGAGGTCCTTCAGCGCGGAGTTGGCGATGGCGCGCACGATGCTCATCGGCTTGCGCCGCGACCCCCACCCCCCGATCCCGATGGTCATGCCGTCGCGCAACTCCGCGACGACCTCTTCTTCCGTCATCCGCTTGTCGACCACGTTGCTCCTGGTACTTGCCGAGAACTACTTGCCGAGAACTATTTGCCGAGGACTATTTGGAGGTGTCGGCGTCGCGCTTCTCGACGAACGCGTCACGCAGCTCGTCGGAGACGCCGGCGAGGTTGAGCTCGAACGTGAAGCCCTGCTCGAACCGGTACGAGCGCTTGACGTCCCAGAGGTCGATGCCGTTGAGGCTCTCCTTGGCCGCCCGCATGACCGTCGGGGACTTCGCCGCGATGTCGCCCGCGACCGCGAACGCGGCGTCGCGGAGCTGGTCGCGCGGCACCACCTGGAGCACCGAACCGAACGCGTGGAGCTCGGCCGCGGTGGCAGTGGCGCCGGTGTAGACCATGGCCCGCATCTTGTGCTGGGGGACGAGGCGGGCGAGGTGGGTGGCGGCCCCCAGCGCGCCGCGGTCGACCTCGGGGAGGCCGAAGAAGGCGTCGTCGCTGGCGATCACGATGTCGGCGTTGCCGGCAAGGCCGATGCCGCCACCCACGCAGAAGCCGTTGACCGCGGCGATGAGCGGCACCGGACAGTCGTACACCGCGGCGAACGCGGCGAAGCAGCCCTTGTTGGCGCCGATCAGGGCGGCGAAGCCCTCGGTGTTCTGCATCTCCTTGATGTCGACGCCGGCGTTGAAGCCCTTGCCCTCGCTGCGCAGGACGACGACGCGGGTCTCGGGATCCTTGCCCGCGGCGACGATCGTGTCGGCGAGCTCGAACCAGCCCGCCACCGTCAACGCGTTGACCGGCGGCACGTCGACGACGACCTCCGCGATCCCCCGCTCGTCCCGCTCACACGTGATCCCCACGGCCGGGGAGCCTACCGGCGACCTGACGAAGCGTCAGATTCGCCGAGGCCTGGACCCGGTACGGTGACGCCCGACGGAGACGAGGCAGGACTGTGTGCTTCTCGGCCGAAGCGGACTTCGTGAGCGGAGCCGTGATCGGCGCAATCGGGATCGCGACGTTGACCCAGGTCGAGCAGCCGCGTGAGATCCCGTTGGCGATCCTGCCCCTCGCGTTCGCGCTCCACCAGATCGCGGAGGGCTTCGTGTGGCGCGACCTCGACTCGGGGGTCGCGCGCTCGACCGGGGTTCCGGTGTACCTCTATCTCGCGTTCGCCTGGGTCGTGCTCCCGATCCTGGCGCCGTTCGCGATCATGATCCTCGAACCGCCCGGGCGACGCCGGCGCGTGATCGGAGTGTTCGTCGTCCTCGGCGCGATCGCGGGCGCGTATCTCGCCGCCGCGATCGTGGGCGGTGACGTGTCGGCCCATGCGGTCGAGCACACCGTCCAGTACGGCGGCGCCGGTCAGTTCGCAACCGTCGCCACCGCGCTCTACATCGTCGCGACGTGCGGGGCGCCGTTGCTCTCGGGGTTCCGGGCGATCGTCTGGTTCGGCGTCGCCAACGTCGCGGCCGTCGCCGCGTTCGCCACCATCCAGGCGGAAGGGCTCACGTCGCTCTGGTGCACGTGGGCCGCGGTCGTGAGCGTGTTCATCTTCCTGCAGTTCGTGTTCTGGCGCCGCGGCGACGACCGCGTCGACCGCGAGATCGGCGCATCGGTCACGACCCCCTGACGCCGACCCACGGACGTTGGCCGGACCTGTCACGATGCGCGGATGCAGACGCGCAAGGAGCGCACCGGAGTTGCGGTCGAGCCCGACGAGCTCCGAGCACGCGCCAGCGAGAACCGCAGCATCGTCGGGTGGGTGATGGGGTTCTGGGTCGTCGCCGCGATCGGCTACGGGCTCTGGCTCAAGATCAAGTACGACCTGAGCGGTCCGTTCAGTTGTCCGGTCCCCGGCCAGGAGTCGTCGTGGGGCACCGCAACGTGGCAGTGGCTCCCCCCGGGTGACGTGTGCAGCTATCCGGGTACCGACCTGCCGACCACGTATCCCCGTCCCGCCGGTGCAGTCGTCGGGGGATTCCTCATCCTGGTGCCCATCGTGGTGATGCCGCTCTGGATCTGGTCCGAAGTGAGGTTTCGCAACCTGCTGACGATGAGTTCGCGAGGCGCGTGAAGTCCGAACCGGTGCACCGACGATCCGGCATCCGCCACATGAGGCATCCGCCATCGGGAAGGGGAGACCATGGGCAAGCTCATCGTGACCGAGTTCGTGACGCTCGACGGGGTGGCGCAGGCGCCCGGAGCTCCTGAGGAAGACCTGGAGGGCGGGTTCGCGCACGGCGGCTGGCAGGAGCCGTTGGCGGACGAGGAGGCCGGAGACGTCATGTTCGAACAGGCACAGAGCATGGACGCGTTGCTGCTCGGCCGCCGGACCTACGAGATCTTCGCCGACTACTGGCCGAACGCTCCCGAGGAGATCCCGTTCACCGGCCTGCTCAACCGTGTGCCCAAGTACGTCGCGAGCCGCACGCTCGCCGACCCGCTGGGCTGGCCGGGTTCGACCGTCATCGGCGATCCGATCGCCGACGGCGTCGCCGCGCTCAAGGATCGCCACGACGAGGTCCACGTCATCGGCAGCCTCGACCTCGTGCAGTCGCTGCTGCAGTTCGGACTCGTCGACCGGCTGGAGCTGTGGCTCTACCCGGTGCTGCTGGGCAGTGGGAAGCAGGTGTTCGGCGCCGGGACCGTGCCGACCACGCTGCGGTTGGTCGACTCGGTCACCTATCCGAGCGGCACACTGCAGCTGATCTACGACACCGCCGGCACTCCCACCTACGGCGACATGGGCGCGCAGGAGTGGCGCACCAACTAGGCCGGCGAGGCACGTCCGACCCGAGGTGCCGTTTCGCGACCGGTTCTAGGCTCGACCCGACCTCGGTGCGCGCGCACCGTGCACTGGAAGGGAGCGAGCATGGCGAAGCTGGCGGAGGGGGTCCGCATCGTCGATGCCGACTCGCACATGACCGAGCGGCACGACCTGTTCACCTCGCGGGCACCCAAGGGCTACGAGGACAAGGTGCCGCACGTCGTGAAGATCGACGGCGTCGACATGTGGGTGCTCGACGGCCACACGTTCGGCAAAGCGGGCTCGGGCGGCACCATCGACCTCGACGGGAAGAAGCACCCGTGGACCGACTCCCAGGGTGGATCGTGGGGCATCGGCGACGTCCACCGCTCGGCGTGGGATGCCACCGCACGGCTCGAGATCATGGACGACTTCGGCATCGACTTCCAGGTGATCTACCCGAACTCCATCGGTCTCGGCGGACAGAACCTCGTGAACACGGTGCGGGACCACGAGCTGGTGTTGCTGTGCGTCCAGCTCTACAACGACGCGTTGGCCGAGACGCAGGAGTCGTCGAAGGGTCGCCTCGTCCCCATGCCGATCATGCCGGCGTGGAGCATCGATGAGTGCGTGCGTGAGGCGAAGCGCTGCGCGGCGATGGGGTACCGCGGCGTGAACATGACGTCGGATCCGCAGGACTCGGGATCACCCGACCTCGGCAGCCCGGAATGGGATCCGTTCTGGGACGTGTGCGAGGAGTTCCAGCTCCCGGTGCACTTCCACATCGGTGCCAGCCAGACGTCGCTCAACTACTTCGGCACCACCTTCTGGCCGAGCCAGGACGAGTACGTCAAGCCGGCGATCGGTGGCGCGTCGCTGTTCCAGAACAACTCGCGCGTCCTCCTCAACAGCGCCTACTCGGGCATGTTCGAC
>DASXXX010000121.1:0-31408 GCA_036502765.1 Acidimicrobiia bacterium
AGCCACCATCCGAGTTCGATCACGAACGCTGACTCGGTTGTGCTTCGTGGTTGGAAGCGATAGCAGCCAAGGAGGTCGCCGCGGGGGTGGGCGATGGTGGCCAGCGTCAAGGGGAATCCGCGCCAAGCGACACTCACCAGCGTCCGGTACCTGCGCAGGTAGTTCTCCAGCGTCCGAGCGTCGTAGCCCTGCCATCGGCACACTTCGTCGTCGATGGTGTCCATGAAGGCGGCTCTGGACGGCGGCCACGACGCGCCGCTCTCGCATCGCGGCAAGCTCGTATTCCGGCTTACACTGCTCGGCGTCCTCGTCGTCGGAGCGGCCCTCATCACTTGGGCTGCGCTCTCGCGCTGACTCCGACCGAGCGGCAGATATGGCGCTACGGACTGAGAAGTTTGCGGTCCTGATCCGAGAAACAATCCGGTCGATCGTTGGCAAGCCCGCGTAGTTCTTCGACTCCGGCTGGTTCAGCTCTCGCAACCTTCGATGTAGTGATGTTGCGTGCCTCAGCAATCGTTGACGAGCACGAACTCGGCAGATGCGTCGCGAAATCTCCCGGCAGCCACGACCGTGGGAAGTACAGGCCTGCGACGAAAGCAAGGACAACAACCACTCCGATCGTGATCCACTTCCAGGCCCGGGGCTTCGTGTTGTTCGACGGTGATGCACGACCATCAGCGGGTGCAAGCTGCTGTTGCAAGCTCGAATCTGCCGATTCGTCATCCGTCATGCCGCACATGTTGCCCGGTCCGCGGACGCCAGTGCGGCAGTTATGCCCTGGTGCGCTTGCGGCGGGTGCGGCACAGAGCAAGGAACGCGAACGCTTGCAGTGATGCGAATCCCGTCCACAACAGCGCCACGGCGATTCGCGCCCATGTAGGCCAATCGCCGGGTCCGAAGAGGGCCAGGCCACCGATGTACGTGACCGCCAAGGCCGCGAGCGAGATTGGCAGCATCACGATTAGAAGCGCGTCGTAGAAGACTTCGCTCGTGTCCTGCGGGACGAACGCGAGCACTGATAGAACGAGACACACCCCGACGTAGATGGCGGCGAGCTGATTGTGCCGTGCTGTGCCACGGGGACTTTCCACGGGTTCTCATCGGCAGATTACGGCGAGCGCATAATGCCCGCTCTGGCCCGGTTATGGGAGGTCGGTGCGGCGGGCGGGTCGGGCTTCGTAGCCGTGGCCGGCGATCCAGCTGCGTGCATGTCCGAGCCGGACGTCGGCATCGAAGCGATGCCATCGCGTGTACTCGCCGGGATCGCGTTCGAGCACACCCCGGAAACGCTTGAACGCGCCGCGCCCCTGGATCGCCCGAGTAAGCCGGGCCGCAAGATCGTGGTCCTCGACGCTCCCAATGAAACGTCCCAGGTCGCGGTACGCGTCGTGTGATCCCTCACCCTCGAGGAACAACCATCGGGTCTCGTCTTCGAAGTTGACGTCGAGGTCGTCGTCGACGCCGAAGTCGGTCATCGTCTGGAACCACACCGTCCCGCTCTGCAGGTCGAGATAGTTCGCGCTGCCGGCCTGCTGGCTGAGTGCCTCACCCACGTCGTCCAGTTCGACCGGCAGCAACTGCAGCGGGGAAGGACTCCGGCCGGCGACACGGTCAAGGGCATCGGCGAGCTCGTCATCGCCATCCCAGCGCCGCGCGCGCAGCTGTTCGACGAGTCGGTCGACCACACCGGACAGGTCGGTGCCCGCGAGGTCGGACACCGCGAGGAGGGCGTCGCCGATCTGTTGCAGCGCGTCGGTGGGCAGGTCCTCGGCGAGCACGCGTTCGAGTGCATCAGGACTGCCAGCTGCTCGCCGCAACGACTCCAGCCACGGATCGTGTCCCATGCGAACCTCCCAGACCGACGCTACGACACACCATCGCAAGGGCCACGGGACCTCGAAATATCACTGCAGAGCGGGCATTATGCGTGCGTGTCGGAGCGCACTCGCGAGTACCGAGAAGCGGTGAAAGCCGTGCGGGCGATTCTCGATCAGTACGACCCCGAGGGCCTCCGAGCCATAGGCGCACCCGACGACGAGTACGACCCCGAGGCGCACGACCTCGTCAGATTCGTGCTCGGGACGACGACACCGACGCCCGAGACTGTGCAAGCAACCTGGCATCGCTGGTTCGCCACTGAACTGCGGCCAGACCTGGCAGAGGCAATCAACGGCGACTTGCAGAGGCTCCGCGCTGCTATTCCGGAGCCGTAGGCGGTTGCCAGAACTGCCGCTCGGCGCTCGGCCGGTCGGGCATTCTGTTGAGATGGCAACCGACGAAGAACAGCGACTCCGCCGGACGCTCACCATTGCGCAACTTCGTGACGCGGCTTCC
Organism: Acidimicrobiia bacterium; assembly: GCA_036502765.1. Classification (GTDB taxonomy): domain Bacteria; phylum Actinomycetota; class Acidimicrobiia; order IMCC26256; family DASPTH01; genus DASUAS01. The sequence goes on from DASXXX010000121.1 coordinate 2,335, forward strand.
GGCCTGTCGTACCGAGCGCTTCAGCTGACCGGCGTAGCGGGGATGAGCGTTACTCGCGCCGAGTACGCCACACTCAACTCCTTCTTCTCGCAGACCATCAAGAACGCTCTCATTGAGTCGTCGCTGACGCACGCTCGCGCGCTGGCGTACTTCTTCACGCGTCAACCCCACGACGTTCACTTCGACGACATTCCGTCAGACTGGAAGCCACGAAACGAGTTCGTCGGTCTCGCCAAGCGAATCTCATCACCGATCTCGACAGGTCACAGTCACTCGCAACCGGGAAGCCCCGACGGTGATCCGCATCCTGGAGAGTGGCCCACCGTCGAGATGGCGGTCGTGTTGGTGGGAGAGTTCGCGAGGTTCTTCACCCTTGTTGACCCGACCGCATGCGACCTCGCGTGGTTCTCGCCGTGTCCTGTAGATACGTACCGGAGCCTCATGTCCACGAACCCTCTCGCGGAGTTCACGGTGGTGAGCGACAACGAAAAAGTCGCCAGTCTGACCGAGTCACTCCGTGCCTACTTGCGCAAGCATGGGCCACCAACGATCCCCAAGAAGCGGACCGGCGAGACGCCATAGCTGCCGATCGGGCTAGAGCCTGACGCCACCGTTAAGGCAAGAAGTGTCAGGCTGGATGGTGGAGATTCTCCGATAACGCGGCGAGGCACGGTAGAGGGGGATCGATGCAAAGTGTCCGGGCATAGCGAGCTGGCGAGCCGTCGCAGGCGACTGCTTACCAGCGTCGTCAGCTGCGTCATCACGATCGTCGCTGCGGTCGCGGTTTCTGTGGGTGCGGCGACGAAGTCCGAGGCGGCGAACAACTCGCGCACGCTCCAGGCGATCAACGTACAGACGGGTAAGACCGTCTGGACGAAGCACGGTGGCGCTGGATTCTGGGGAGCTGCCGGTACCACCGACGGGGTCATCATTGTGGTCGAGGGAAGTTGCGAGGAAGACGCGCCCGAGTCGGCGGTTCTCGGCTTCGACAGGACGGGCAAACAGCGCTGGCGCGTGGAGACGCAAGGGGGCGTCAGTCTCCCGGGCGCGATTGAGACCATCGGCTATCGGCCTCCGGGGCTCAGCGAGGGCGCGGTTGTGTGGTCGCAGTTCTCTTCGCAAGACAAGGTGAAACTTCAGGCCGTCGATCCGAAGTCGGGACGGTCGCTCTGGACGCAAACTAGAGATGGTCGCAACTCATGGACGCTCGCTGGCAGTCGGGACCTGGTCATCATTGGCCCCCGCGAGGTTGAACCACACCTCGGACCGCCAACCCAGACCGTTCGAGCACTCGATCGCAATACCGGCAAGCAACGATGGAGCCGACAACTCCCCACCTCTGGCGCTCGGACCCTGACCAGCGTCGCGACCGACAAGATCGTTGTCGTCAACGTCGACAACAGACTCTGGGGCCTCGACCCCAAGACCGGGGCCGGCAGGTGGACGCTCGAACTTCCAGTCCCCGAACGTGTCTACCCCGAGGCGTGGTTGTCGATGGCGTCCGATTCCGTCGCGGTTGTCACTCAGGACGCCGGTTCCAACCAATGGGCCAGTTCTGGTGTCAACCCGGACACTGGCCAGCTGATGTGGAGCGGCGTTCCAGGAACGCACGCGTCAGAGCCCGGGAATGTGGCCCTCATCACAACGTTCGCACCCCCCGCTGCGACCGCCAGCGTGGCAGCCACTGACGCGCATTCGGGAAGTGTCCTCTGGACCGTGAACCAACCGTCCATCCGCTTCGCCACCACGAACGGTCGCGTTGCGACCGTACAAACCGCCGACACCATTCGAGTCCTTGACGCCCAGACCGGCGCGGAACAGAGAACGCTTCCTGCGCTGCCCAAGAGCAGAACGATGACGCTCGCCGACGAACGCCTCTTCCTCGCAGGCGGCTGCTGATCGCCCCAAGCAGGTGCGCCATAACTGCCGCTCGGGGTGCTGCGGATCGGGCAAGATGGCGCTCGCATGATGTCGCCGGAGCTGATTAAGAGGCTCTCGGGTGCGTTGCGCGAAAACGACGTGCTGGAACCTTGGCTGACCGAGAGCCACTGGGATGAGCACTACTGGGATGATGTAGCGACCGCCGCCGTCGCCAAGGTTGGGACCTCGCCGACTGTGGCCGAGATCAGGGACGCGGTGCGAGCGGCGCTCGCAGGGACGTTCGGCGAGCCAGGCCCGGAGAATCGTGTCTACCGCGATCAGTTCGACCAACGACTGGACCTGATTGCGTATCGCGCGAGCGCATAACTGCCGCTCGTGTCGGCTCGACGCCGGAGCAGACTGTGCGCATGGCAGATCGCGACGACGAGGACTTCGACTGGAACTCGGTTGACCAGATGGGCCTGTGGGAGCACCAAGGTCAACCGCTGACACTGCGTCAACTGCTGAAACAGAACGACGGACTCCTCGACCTCCCGGTCGAGGTGACCGTCTACGACGGCATCGGCTCGTCTCCATTTCTGACGCCGCTGCACGTCGACTTCCGGGGGCCTCGGCACGCACCGACTGCGGTCGTCATCACCGTCGCGCAGGCGACGGCGTAGCACGCCATAACTGCCGCTCGGCTCGTGCCGGAAGGCGATTTACACTCCTGCCAATGACCGGGACGGAGGATTCCAGCGACGCGAGCAGTTCACTTGCAGCGAAGGACGGCGGAGAGGAAGTGACCACCGCCCTCAGCGGTTCTGACCTCCAGTCGTTTCACAACTGGAGTCAGAAGAACAGTCGGTCTGTCGTAGCCCCTCTGGTGACGCTCCTGTTCCTCATCGCATACGTCGTTCTGACCGTTCTCGCGCTCGACACGAAGGCTCTCGTCGGAGCCGTCGCGGCAGTCGTCATCTTGGCAACGATGGTCGCGCTCGCCAAGGTATCGGCGCGTCGTCGGCGTAGCGAGTTTCAAGACCTGGCAGTTGTTCAGTCAGGGCGCATCTCGGTCGAGGCGCTCGGGCTGACCTTCCGCTCAGAGTCTGAGGAGACCCGCTATGACTGGGTCTCCTTCGTTGATGTCGTCGAGACGGCGAAGCACGTGTACGTGCGCCGAACCGAATCCAGCGCGCTCGTCATCCCGAAGCGCTGCTTCGAGAGTCGAGAGGCAGCAGGTCGGTTCGCGGATGCGGTAGAGCGGCAGATCGCACAAGGTCGCCGCTCCTAGCGCGGTGGTCGACTGCTGAATGGCGACGACGGCCTGCACGCCATATCTGCCGCACTGGCATGCGCCGACCGGGCAATATGCGTGGGTGCTCAGCTCACCTGCTGAATCGTTCGCTTACGCCGTTTCTGTCGCGACTGACGACGTGAGAGACACGTTCGCGCTGCTTGAGCGGAACGGGTTTGCTCTCACTGCGGGGATTGGTCGCGGCGAGTCAATGGGAGGTGTCCAGGTCGCGTTCACCCGAGGATCGGAGACAATCCAGATCACGAGAGATCGTCACCAGTGGTTGATGAATCTGCGCAGGCAGGAATGGCGCGACGGTTTCGATCTGGACATCATCCTCGACACGATCAACGGTCGCGACGACTGGACTTGTTCGTTCGACGAACTGCCGATCCAGCTCCCGCCGGGGGTGTCATGGGTTGAGGCTCTCCGGCGAGCATGGGAATGGCTCGACCGAACCTCGGACCCTGCTCCCGTGCTGAAAGCCATGCAGCACCGTCGGGCCGAGAGCATGTTCGGTCCTCTGCCCGCTGACTCGTCCACCGATGACGCTCGTCCGCGTCTGCACGAGTAGCGCGCCAGAACTGCCGCTCGGCAGCGACCGGTGAAACAATCGGACATGCGCGATCGTCGAGAACTAGCCAAGCTCGCACTCGCCCTCGTCGAAGGGTCGCTCACGGTTGGTGATGCCGCCGATCAGATGTTCGTCGATGCGTTCACTTCACTCGACGAAGCGGTCGTCGCGCATGCCTACCTCGCCGGATTCGTGATCGAGTACCTCGCCGAGCAGAGGCACGAACTACCCGCCCAGACCTCAGCCGAGATTCGGCGGCTCTTGGAGCAAGGCACGCCATAACTGCCGCTCGGGATGCGCGGCATCGGGCAGTCTGTACGCGTGGAGATCAGCCCGCCTCGACCTTGAGATCGACATCTGGCGAGCACCGCTCAATGACCGGGCAGTGCGGATCACGCACAAGCCGTCCGGTATCTGCGTGTCGTCTGAAGACCTACCGACGCAGCAGCAGAACTACGAAGCGGCGCTGCGGCTCCTCCACGACAAACTCGACACGTAGCGCAGAACTGCCGCAGTGGCTTGCGCCGACCGGGCATCATGCGTGCGTACGTAACGTCTAAAGATCGATGGAACCTTCGGTCGATCCGATGACTCATCGGAGTGTGCAGGCGGTGAGCCGTGAGTCGACGTTCGAGGGCTTCTATGAGGCCCAACTCGACTGGGCGCGGCGTCTCACCTTCGTCCTTACGGGCGACGACCTGTTCGTCGACGACCTCGTCCAGGATGCATTCGTCCGCCTTCGGCCTCGCTTCGATCAGCTCGACAACCCGAGGGCCTACCTGCGGGTGACTCTGGTGAATGGTGTGCGGCGACACCGTCGCCGCGAGAGACGGCGGGAGCAGGCGCACGCGTCTCTGGCGCATCCGTCTCCCGAGGAAGACGGTGCGCTCGACGATCTCGTGGATCGAATCGACCGACTCCCGTATCGCCAGCGGGCCGTGCTCGTCCTCCGCTACTTCGAGAATCTCTCGGAAGCAGAAATCGCCGAGTCCCTGGGATGTCGCCCAGGGACCGTGAAGTCGCTCGCCTCGCGTGCGCTCGCACGACTGCGAGAGGAGACCTGATGGACACGTCCATCCAAGACCTCGAAGAGAAGATCCGATCGGCGCTCCACTACCGCGCCGAGCAACTTCCTCCCACCAGCCTCACGGGCGACGCGCCAAACCGACCGGAGCGCAAGCGCACGGCATCGCGAGCCTTCGTCGTTGCCGCAGCAGCGGTCGTGCTCGCCGTAGCCGTCGTCGCGGTACTGGTGAGCAAGCAAGGAACCGACCGCGAAGCGCCCGCCGCACCGACGGGCTTTGTCCCGTGCACGATCAAGGACCCTGGCAACTTCGTTGGACCGGACGGAACGACCTTCGGTCCCACGCCGAGCCCTGATCCGAAGGGCGGCACTCTCAGCACGGAAGAGATCGACGCGATGCCTGACTACATCTCAGTCGCGTGTGAGACAGACACGGTCGGAGGCTGGGTCAAGAAAGTCGACATGTTCGGCACAGGCCCGGCACCCGTCATGAATGGTGGCGACGTGCTGGTGTACGCCGATAACGGGACGACGATCGTCGGCCACATCGGCAACGGCAACGGCTTCGCAGCCGTGCGCAGCAAAGTCACCGAAGCGCAACGGAGGCTCGCCGACCGTGACGCCTCTCTCGCTGAAGGGTGCAAATACTCGCAAGACAAGCCAGCGCACGACGCTGATGGACTGACGATCACCGCACTCATGTCACGATGGATCGAAGTCATCGGTGCTCCACCACCGAACCCACTTCCGGGCTGCATCCCACGAGAGCTCTTGTTCCCCGACCTCGACGGGGGACGCGCCCTCGCGGCGTACAAGACCCGTGCTGGATTCCCAGTCGGCGGTTCTCTCCGTCCTCCCTTCCCCGTCTTCGCCGTCGACGGCACCCTCGCTGGTTTCGAAGGATCGGATGGCCAGCAGCCCGCGTTCATCACGATCACAACAACGTCGACAAACGGCCGGGTTCCCGCAAGCCTGATCGACGACCCACCTACACCCGGCGACTTCTCCTCCGACTACACCAACGCAACACCGACGGGTCGCTACTACTACGACGGACCGTGCCCACCTGGCCAAGTCCCGTCGCCCCTGCTCGCGCCACCGGACTGCGTGGCCGCGAAAACGGCGACGCCATAACTGCCTCACTGCTAGGCCGGCATCGGCCGTCTGGCGTGCACGAGCCGAAGATTGATGGGCTTCCGTGTGAACTTCGTTCCCGGAAGCGTCGTGAGAGAATCTGGCATGCGTCGCCGGGCAGTATTCATGCGCGTCGTCGTCGCGTGCGTGACTCTGGCGGTGGTCGTTCCGGTCGCGTCGGCGCACGCTGCGTCCGCCACGAACCTCGGGAACGGCTTCACCGTCCTGCCCGGTTCACGTCTCGTGGGCCCGACGACGTTCCCAGTCGCTGCGTACGACCCGTTCCGCGCCAGCCCGTCGAGCTGGACCGCGCTGCTGGAGGTGACGGGACCTGCGTCGACGGTCTACGACGCGTACGCCGCACACGCGCGTGCGCTCGGCTACGACGTGGAGTGGAGCACTCCCGCGTGCTCGGGCGGGCAGACGCCGACCATCACCGACGTGACGTGCGGTTCCTCGAGCACAGGAACGACGGACACCGTCTCCCTCGGCCTCCGGGTCTGTGGAACCTGCGCGGTTCCGGTGTCCGCCATGACCATCACTTACGTCCGCGGGGCGAAGCCGCAGCGACGTTCACCACTGCCCGCCATCCCGCCACCCGCGAATGCCTTCCTTGTGCTGCAACTCGATCCTGCGCAACGGGGCGCCGCCCGTGCGTCACTCGTGCACTTCGACGAGCGGCTCGGTTGGCCCAGCCCCGCGCTCGGGACAGGAGACCGCGCGCTTGCCAGCAGCGACTTCGGCGGCTGCGCAAGGGGGGAGATCGTCACCGTCGTGAGCGCAAGGGGCGATGCTGCGGCGGTGTTCCGTCGCTACGTGAGCGTCATGCCCTACGAGGTCCCGATCAAGAAGACCACCGCGGAGTTCCACGGCCGCCCAACGCGTCTGGCGCACAGCGACTTCGGAGTCCTGACCGTGGTCGAGGGCTCCAAGGGCCATTCACTGGTCATGATCACGGACTGCGACGATTGACGCATCCGGCTGGACTGGCACGCCCGAACTGCCGCTCGGTCGCATGCGTTCGGGCAATCCGACTCGCACTCATGCCGCGGTCACCGCGTCCCGATAAACGTTGCGAGTGGATCGCGAGATGAGGATTGAGTCGTGCCCGTCGGATTGATCGTGTTCATCGTCGTGGTCGGCATACCGGTCTACGCGCTCTGGATACTCGGCATTCGATACTCCGCCGAGCGAAGAGGTGCCGTCGGTGCCGACGGAACCTCGTACGACATCCTCGTGCATCGCGACGGCGTGGTGCTCGTGACTAGCGGCGAGTCGGTGTTCGCAGGCGGGTACCTCATCTTCCCGACGTTGCTCGACTTGTATCGACGCTGGAGGCGAGGACCCTGGAAGTGGGCCGTGACCGTTCGACGCGCACCATTTCCCGGATACATCGACCTGCTGCACCAGGTCTTTGCTGATCAAGAGTCAGCGAGAAACCGAGCCGACGAACTCGGCCTGCTGATCCGGCGCGGTGAGCGCCTCTGGCCAACGGCCGCAGAGCGGTAGTCAGGATTACTGCGCCATAGCTGCCGCTCGGCCGCTCGCAGTAGACAACCGTTCCGGGCAGTACGGGTACCGCAACGAGGAGGCATCAGGTGAGCGGGCGACAGTTGCAGATGGGACCGCGTTATCCGAGAGTCGTCGATGGATGGCCTTGGACAAGCGAGCGCGCCGACCAGTGGTGTCGTCGCGGCACGGTCTCGCGAGCGGGGCTGTGCGCGTGGAATCACACACGCAAGGACGGCGTCAGTGCAACCACGCTCGTAGTACTCGAAGATGGCATCGGGGACCAGAGCGCGTGGGCGTGCTGCGAAGCGTGTCATGCGGCGATCGCCACGTACGTGGCGGGCAGCGGCGGCGCGCCGGGCACGCTGCGACCCGACAACCTGGACATGCCGGAGATCCAGTAGCGCGGCATATCTGCCGCTCGGCACGCGCCGAACCGAGCAATTGGCGGTGCGCCGCCCGGAACGCTCAGTACATGATGTCCCCGGCTATGGCAGCGCCGGTGGTCCTCCGCCCAGTTCGCGTCTCCGATGAACGAGATGTCCTGGCCGCGCAGCGGACATTGCAAGCAGAGGGCTTCGTGTTCGCGTTCCGTGTCTCCGAGATGCGCTGGCATGACTACGTAGCGTTCCTCGAAGAAGCGGCCTGCGCCATGGAGCTACCAGCGCCTTGGGTGCCCTCAACGTTCTTGCTCGCGGAGGTGGACAGCACCATCGTCGGCCGCACCTCCATTCGTCACACACTGACCGACCGCCTGCTTCTGACTGGCGGTCACATCGGGTACGCAGTTCTTCCCGACCATCGACAACGCGGGTACGCCACCGAGATACTTCGCCAGAGCCTCGTCATCGCTCACTCCCTCGGCATCGCACCTGTCCTCGTGACGTGCGACGAGGGCAACGAACCATCGGCCCGGACTATCGAGCGCTGCGGCGGCACCCTGGAGAACGTCGTCGACAACCCCGAAGGTGGCCCGCCCAAGCGGCGCTACTGGATCGAGTGACCTGGAGACGATCGAGCGTTGACGCTCGCGCCATAACTGCCGCTCGGCGCGCGCGGATCGGGCATCATGTGCGGGTGAGCGTGAGACGCCTTGCGGTAGTGGCGGGGCTTGCAGTTGGCATGGGGCTCGGAGGGATCTCATTAGTCAGCGCACCAAATGCGCCGGGATTGAACACACGGGAGCACACCGAAACAGCGCGTCGAGCGACGTTCATGAGTGCTCGGGTGGAGTGCGCAGGCATTCCGGGGCGAGCAATTCGACGAGACGGCTCAGTGCGGTCCGCCCTCATGCCCACGATGCACACGCAGGTGGTACCGGTCGTCGCTGGTGGGCCGGGTGCGTCGTTGGCCTGTGTGCCATCGGCACTCGACTTTCCGCAGATTGACCATGGACGTGCACTGCGTGCATTGAAGCGACTCGCAGGCACGCAATCGAACGTACCCGTCCCGCTGTACTCGATGAATGGCCCGTCTGCGATCGTTGGTTACAACATGCCGACGGGCGTGTATCTCCCCGTGGCCGACGCCATCGCAAGCGGCGAGCTACCCGCTCCGTTCGTGGCTTCGCCGCCAGCGGCCAGCGTGTTCGTCGTTTCTGCTCGTCGGTAGCGCCCGCGCCAGAGCTACCGCACTGCACGCCCCGACCGGGCAATATGCCCGGATGACTGACGACGTCGAGGTGCTACACGGTGGTGTAGCCAACGCGGGCCAGGTCGTGCGCGTAGGCGACGATGTGCTGCGACCAGCGCCATCAAATAGCGCAACCATCCACCGCTTGCTTCGACACCTCGTCGACGGCGGCATCGGCATCGCGCCCGAACCGCGAGCCCTGGCCGACGGGCGAGAGAAGCTCGGTTTCATCCCTGGCGATGTGCCGATACCTCCCTATCCCGACTGGGCGCAGTCGGACCGGGCGTTGGCGTCGATCACGGCACTGATTCGAGCGTTGCACGACGCGTCGCGCACCTTTCGTCATGAGAGCGGCGACGCTTGGAGTACCGAGATGGCTGACGAGCACCCCGGTGGCTCGGTCGTGTGCCACAACGACGTGTGTTTGGAGAACGTCGTCTTTCAAGGTGGCGTCGCCGTCGCGCTCCTCGACTTCGACTACGCCGCGCCGGGCAGGCCGAGCCACGACTTGGCCTGCTTCGCCCGCATGTGCGTGCCCATCGATGACGAGACGAGCAGCGCAAACCTCGGGTGGAGCGCAATCGACGGCCCTTCGCGTTTGCGCCTGGTCGCCGATGAATATGGGTGCACAGCAACCGAACGCAGAGAGATCTTGGAGACACTGGACCGACAGATCGCGCATGGTGGCGAGTTCGTGCTGCGTCACGTCGAGGCCGGCGAACCGGGTTTCGTTGCGATGTGGGCTTCGATCGGTGGAATGGCGCGCTTCGACCGTCGACGAGATTGGTGGAGCTCATACCGTGACGACTTCGCCACGGCGATGGACGCGTAGCCACGCCAGAACTGCTGCACTGGCTCCGCCGACCGGGCAATCCGGCGCGGACGAGCCGACGATTGAGGGCTTCGGTGTGAACTTCTTTCGCGGACATGTGGTGAGAGAATCCGAGCATGAGTAGGCGGGCAGTATTCGCGCGCCTCGTTGTCGCGTGCGTGGCTTTGGCAGTGGTGGTTCCGGTTGCATCGGCGCACGCTGCGTCGGCCACGACACTCGGTAACGGTTTCACCGTCCTGCCGGGTTCACGTCTCGTGGGCCCGACGACCTTCCCGGTCGCTGCCTACGACCCGTTCCGAGCCAGCCCGTCGAGCTGGACCGCGCTGCTGGAGGTCACGGGACCCGCGTCGACGGTCTACGACGCGTACGCCGCGCAGGCGAGGGCGCTCGGCTACGACGTGGAGTGGAGCAGTCGCGCGTGTGCGGGCGGGCAAACTCCGACCATCACCGACGTGACGTGCGGTTCCTCGAGCACAGGGGCGACGGACACCGTCCCTCGGCCTCCGGGTCTGTGGAACCTGCGCGGTTCCGGTGTCCGCCATGGTCATCACCTACGTCCACGTGGCGAAGTCGCGGCGACATCCACCACTTCCCGCCGTGCCGCCATCGGCGAACCCTTTCCTCGTGCTGCAAACTCGATCCTGCGCAACAGGCCGCGGCCCGAGCGTCACTCGTGCACTTCGATGAACAGCTCGACCGGCCCAGCAACGCCCTCGGGCGTCATGAGCGCGCGCTCGCCAGCAGCAATTTCGGTGGTTGCGCGAGGGGCAAGATCGTCACCGTCGTGAGCGCGAAGGGCGATGCCGCTGAGGTGTTCGAACGCTACGTGCGTGTCATGCCCTACGAGGTCCCCATCAAGAAGACCACCGCGGAGTTCCACGAACGCCCGGCGCGCCTTGCGCACAGCGACTTCGGAGTCCTGGCCGTGGTCGAGGTGTCCGAGCGACGCTCCCTGCTCATGATCACGGACTGCGACGATTGACGCCTCCGGCCGGACTGACGCGCCAGAACTGCAACTAAGAGTGCCTGCGCAATCGTTGTTCGATTCGCCGTCGCCGATTCCGCTCGTCACTGCCGGGTTCCTTCGCGACCATGGACACGTTGTCCTGCGCGTCGGATTCTCCAGTGGTCTGTCGAAGCTTCAGCGCTAGGTGCGTTTGACCAAAGCACTGCAATGCCTCAGTCTCGTCGTCGAACGACCCGACCTCGACGTTGCGACGTTCGCGCCGCTCCGGATCGTACGTGTAGAGGTGCACGACGAATCGCCGGATCGTGTCGTCGGATGCGTCCACGCTTGGCACGACTCGCAGTGTTCACCACGCCGCGACTGACCGCCATAACTGCCGCTCGGGCTCCGCAAAGTCTGCAAGACTCAGTGCATGCTGCGGGGACTGCTCAGCGCCGGAGGTGCGATTCTGAGCGGCGCGCTCGTCGTGGTCCTCGTGATGGTTGTGGCCGTAGAGAGCATCGTCTTCGCTGTCGCGATATACACCCAGGTGATCGGTGCGGACGGACACTTCCGCGGTGGCCTCCTTGGCTTCGCTGTGCACTTGACGCTCTTGCTGCTCCCTCTGGCGGGTCTTCGGGCGGTGACCCACAGAGGTAGAGCTGTTCGGGCAGCGTGATACAGAACTGAACTGCCGCACTGGCCGCGCCGGACCGGGCTATCGGTGTGGGCGGGAACGCGCGTCGCAATTGTGCTCAGGGGACATTTGGCGCTTCAGGGGTGACACCCACGGGGCGATGCCATCTGGGTGGGAGGCGATGTTTTCGGAAGGGGCGCTGAGTGCGGGCCGAGTCGAGACCCCGCCTGTCGCGCACACGTGAGACGCAAAGGTACGGTCGCACTCGGCATCCTGGTCGGCGGCGCAATGCTGCTCACGTCCTGCGCTCTGGGCAATCCCACGCCAGCCGTGACGGCGACTCCCGGGCACCACGAGGTGTTGCTGATTGGCGATTCGCTGATGGTCCAAGCTGGATCGCAACTCCCGGCCGCGTTCGCTGCTCATGGAGTCGATGCTCATGTCGTGAACAGGGCCATCAACGGGCTGGGGCTGCTTGACCCCATCAACTCGTTGTCACCAACGGACTATGTGGTCAAGCAGCTACAGGAGAATCCGACCACCGACACGGTGTTGGTCGAACTCGTCGGCAACTGCCTCGCCGCCTGCCAGGCCACCTTCGTGCCTGGAACCGATGCCTTCTATCAGGCGTGGGAGGCAGCAGCCCAACAGATGATTGATGCAGTCCACGCTCAGTTCCCCGCGGTTCGAGTTGTCTGGACAGTCGCGCCGCAGCTCGGCGGATCAATTGCTGTGAGCGCGCTGTCACCTGACGTCTCGCGGGTGCTGTCGCTCGCCGATCACGCAGCACTCGGGGCCGGAGTCGATTGGTGGAACGCGTTCAACGACACCAACGGTGCGTACAGTCAGACCCTCGTCTACGACGGTGCCGTGCACATCGTGCGTGCCGATGATCACGTCCACTTCAACAGCGATGGCGAGCGGCGAGCGGCTCAGTGGATAGTCGCAGGGCTCACTCGGGTCTGGGCGCACACATGAGTCCCGATGACCCACGACGCGGCATGCCGAACGGCTGTGGCAATCTCGGCAGAGCCCCTTACACCCCTCGAAACGTCCACGCCGTCGCCGCGTGATCAGCGATTGATCGATCGGTGGACCTGCCCGAGCGCTTCCATCGCGTCGCGAATCCGCGGTCCATCATCCCCTGACCAGACGCACAGCGGCGCGTCGAGTCGCCGGGAGCGACATCTGTCCGGATGACGAGACCAGGGGTGACCGGGGGTCAGGACAAGCTGTCGACCGGCACGACCTCGCACGTCGCGATCGTCGGGTCGGTCTCCGGCAGCAGGTAGCGCCAGAAGATCGTGCCGACGCGGTGGCCGCCGGTGTCGAGCCAATTGTCCACGCCCGGGTCGCGGTGCGACACGACGACGGTGTACGACCCGTCGGGCTCGTATGCGATCTGCGCGGAGTTGAGCGAGCTGCGCCGGTGCACGTACTCGAGCGTCTGCATGTGCCGGTTCCACAGCATCACGTTGGTGAAGCGCGACGGCGGAATGGAACCCCGCATGACGAGGGCGTCATCGGGACCGAGATCCCAGCGACCCATCGAATAGAAGATGTCGACCGCACCGGCGGCGTCGACGCCGGCGTTGCGGAAGCTCCACGGTTCGCCGACCGTGTTGGGCTCCTTGCCCATGAACGGCGCGGGCGAGGGTGCCGTCGGCAGGCCCTGGCCGACCGTTGTCTGCCGCAGGAACGCAACCCCGGCCGCGAGGCGCGCCGCGAGGGTGGCGTCGTCGAGCGGCTTGGGTGGCGGCACCTCGCCGAGTGCCTCGATGCCGATGCGCACCGCGACCAGCGGGTCGTTCTGTACCGACACCTCGCGCAGGAAGTAGCTGCGCACGATCAACATGCGCGCGTCGGGATCGAGCTGCACCCAGTTTCCGCCTTCCGATGGCTTCTGGGCGCTGAACACGATCTCGTACGAGCCGTCCGGTGCGAACGTGAACTCGCTGTCGTTGATGTCGGACAGCACGCGGCCGTTGAAGCCGCCATCGACGGCCTCGGAGTGCACGGTGAACGAGATGTACGACTCCTCGCCCCGCACGCCGAACACGCGGTACGACCGGTCGCCGCGGATCTGGGCGAAGTGGTAGATCGCGTCGGGATTGTCGCCCTGCATCTTGCGGGCGGGGCTCACGATCGGCGCCATGCGCGGATGATCGGCGTCACCCTCCACGAAGAACTCCGACATGCCCGAGAGCACCTCGGTCACGTAGCGGTAGCCCTCGACCACGTCGAGGTCGTCGGTGAAGCGCTCCTCGTTGAGCACGTAGCCGTCGCGGATCTCGGTGAGGGCGGCGATGAGATCGTCGAACGCCTCGGTGGTCTTGGGGGCGCGGTTCACGTGAGCTCTCCTTGGTCGGGGAGGGGGATGAGGTTCCGGTAGTCGATGAACGACCGCAGCGTGTTGCCGCCGTCGACGGTGAGGAGTTGGCCGGTCACCCACGACGACTCGGGACCCGCGAAGTAGCGCACGGCCTGGGCGATGTCGTCGACCTCGCCGTGCCGCTGGATCGGCTGCTCGGCCAGGAACGCCGCCATCATCTTCGGGTTGTCGAACGCTCGCGCCGTGCCGGGGGTGCGGGTCATGCCCGGCTGGACCGAGTTCACGCGGACCCCGAGCTCGCCGAGCTCGTTGGCGGCGACGCGCACGAGCTGGTCGACCGCGGCTTTACCGGCGGCGTACGACGCGAGGTACTTGGTGGAGAACACCGCGGCAGTGGACGAGATGGCGACGAACGACCCGCCTCCGGCGCGCACCATGGCCTGGCCCGCGTACTTGAGGAAGAGGTACACGGGGCGCACGTTGGCATCGACCTGTGCGCTGAAGTCGTCGTCGTCGAAGAGCAACACCGGCGTGATCGCGCCGAGCCCGGGGACGACCACCGCGATGTGGAGCCGACGGTCGTCGTCGGACGCGGCGTCGACCGCAGCGCGCACCGACGCCGCGTCGAGCGCGTCGCACGGGTGGTGGGCGACGGTGAGCCCTTCCGCAGCGAGGGTCGCGGCTGCGTCGACCAGCTTCTGCTCGGTGCGGCCCACGATCGTGACCTGCGCGCCGTCGCGCGCGAGTGCGCGCGCCGACCCGAGTCCGATGCCCGAACCGCCCCCGACGACGACCGCGCGTTGTCCCGCCAGAGCGTTGTCCACGGTTGCCTTCCTACGTCGTCGGCGGGTTGACGACCCGCGTCTCGGTCCAGTCGACGCGCAGGCGTCGGTGTGCGAACCGCCATGCGCCGTCGTCGTTCGGCCGGTAGGTGTCCTCGTAGCGGATGAACATCACGTAGTCGGTGCCGGTGCCCGGCCCTGCGGGCTCGTCGAGCGTGAGGTGGTGCGCGATGCAGTAGACCTCGCCCGTCGCCTCGTCGTCGTCGATCGAGTAGGTCGACTGCCCGAGCATGTGGAACGTCTTGGGGTAGCGCTGGATGATCTCGGGGATGCGGGCCAGCCGTTCCGCACCCCGGATCTCCCGCGGCTCGGTCGACTCGCTCGGATCGTGGATGGTGATCACCGCATCCGGGAGGAAGAGGTCGACGAACGCGTCGACGTCGACGCGGCGGTCCACGCCGCGCGCGTAGTGCTCCGCAAGGGTCCGGAGCTCGTGTCGGATCGCACTCTCGTCGGTCGCCGCCATCGCTTCCCCCTTGGGTCAACGGGGGAGACTACGGCGTGGTGCTCCGCGGGTCAGCCCGTACGGCTACCCCGTGAACCGGGGACCTGCTGCGATGGGGGCCGCCGGGATCGACGAGCACGGCGTCGAGTTGGGCTCGTAGGTGATGGACACCGACCCGTCGCCGTCGTTCACCCCTGCGGTGAGCGTGCCGGTGACCGTCTTGAGATATCCGGCGCCACCGCCACCGCCGCCCGAGGCGCCGCTGCCCGGCAGCGAGAAGCCACCGCCCCCGCCACCCTCCCAGCCGCCACCGCCACCTGCGCCACCGCTCTGGCCGCCGATCGCGCCCACACCGCCCAGGAGGAAGGTGCCGTCGGAGGCGGTGCTGGTGCCGTCGCTGTTGCTCCCGTGCGCCCCGGGCGTCGACTGCGTGCCTCCGGTCCCACCCGTTGCGTGGAAGTCGCCGTCGAGGTTGCCGGTGCCGTCGCCGCCGGTGGTGCCGCCGCCGCCGCCGCCGTTCGCCTCACCCGAGGTGCCCGAATTGCCTGCACCGCCGCCGCCGCCTGCGATCACGGAGATGTCAGCGTTCAGCAGGACCGCGGACGCGCCGCCACCACCGCTCCCGGGGTTGGTACCGGTCAGGCCGCTGGAGTTGCCGCCGGCACCACCGCCGCCGAAGCCGCCGGCCCCCGGGCCCGAGCCGTTGACGCCGGGTCCGCCCTGACCTCCGACGATCACGGTGAGCTTGTCGCCGGGGCTGACGACGAGCGTTGCGTTCGCCTCACCGCCGAGACCGGGCAGCGAGCCTCCGAGGCTGTCAGTCGCCGAGTTCGCACCGCCTTGCGCGCCGAAGGCGTCGATCGTCACCGAGCAGACGCCCGCGGGGACGACGAACGACTGGGAGTCGCCCGTGTACGCGAAGGCCTGGGTGGTGGGCTCGGCGGTCGCGGGTGCTCCGGCGATCGCGACCCAGCCGAGCGAGGCCGCCGCCGCGACCAGGACTGCTCCGATTCGCTGACGCATCGTGACCTGCCTGGGGTCGACGTCGTGGAGTGCGCCGAAGGTACCAGCTTCGGCGCACCAGCTCGTCGAATCACTCGTGCTTCAGAGGTGGAGATCCCCGTAGGTGTTGCAGAGCCCGGCCGCGGTGATGGTGAGGAAGGACAGGACCAACATGGCGCTGCTCATCCGGACCACGAGCCGACGCCACCCACGCAGCCTGGGTGACCCGATCGGTGCCGGCATGTACCACCCGGGGAGTGCGCCGGACGTGGACGCAGTGGCCCACGCTTCGAACGGAATCGCGTCGTCGGGCACCACGGTGTCGGGATCGGCAGCCAGGGCCGCCGCGCAGAGGTCCGAGTCGTCGTCGAGCAGCCGGGTCGAATCCATGCCTCTGATACGGAGCTGGTGGACCCTTCGGATGGATCCGGCTGAGCGGCCTACGGTCGGATGCGTGCACTTCAGCCCCGAGTTGCGTGAGCACGTGCTCGACGGCACGGTCACGCTCACCTTCCGCCTGTGGACGCGGCCGCAAGTGAAAGTGGGCGGTCGCTACCGCGTCGACGCGGGGACGATCGAGGTCGACGAGATGGAGCTCGTGCCGTTCGGCGTCGTGAACTCAGCCGACATCCGCCAGTGCGGAGAGCCCGACCGCGAGACGTTGCGCGCCCGCACCGCACACGCAGGGCCGGTGCACGACGACACGCTCGTGTACCGCATCGAATTCCACATCGTCGACGACAGCTGACACTCAGCCCTTCTGCAGCTTGGCTCGGAGCTCGGCCAACTTCTCCTGGAACGCGGGTTGGTCCATCGACCACTCCTGGTGGGTGAACTCGAGCTCGAGGGCCTCGTCCCACGTGGCAAGCGACGGCGACGCCTCCAACACCGACTTCGCGCGACCCACCAGCTCCCGCGGACGGTCGGCGGCGCGGCGCGCCAGTGCGATCGCGGCGTCGAGCAATTCGTCGTCGTCGACGCACTTCCACGCCAGGCCGACGCGCGCGGCCTCTTCGCCAGTGAGGGACTCACCGAAGATGACGAGTGCGGCCGCGGCTTGTCGGCCGACGAGACGTTCCATCCGCCAGAGGTGGCCACCGCCGGGGTGGATGGCGAGGTCCATGAAGCGCGGGTCGAAGCGCGCCTTGGGTGACGCCAGGATCACGTCACACGACAGCGGCACGTTGACCCCTGCGCCGATCACCGGGCCATTGACCGCGGCGACCGACGGCAGGGTCGTGCGCGACAGCGCCACGACCCCCGCGTACATGTCGCGCAACGAGGCGCGGGGGTTCAGCAGGTCGTCCACCGAGCCTCCGGCGCAGAAGGCCGGGGGAGTGGCGGTGACGACCAGGGCTCCGACGGACGGGTCGGCGGTGGCCTCGTCGACGGCCTGGCCCAGCTGCACGGTCACCTCGAGGGACAGTGCGTTGCGGCGGGCCGGGTCGTCGAGCGTCACGACGGCCACGTTGCCGTCGCGCTCGAGCGTGACTCTGGGGTCGTTCGGGTCCATGGGCCGAGCATCGCGCGCGCGGGCCAGAATGGCCCCATGGAGTTTCTCCCCAGCAGCGAGGTGACCGCGATCCGGTCCCGCCTCGACCACCCGATCATCGACGCCGACGGCCACGCCATCGAATACCTGCCCCTCGTGCGCGACATCCTGCGCGAACAGGCCGGCAACGAGGCGGTCGAGGTCATGGACCTCGTGACCGGGGGCGCGTCGGCAAGTCGCGGTCTCAGCCCTGAGCAGATGCGTGCCGCGGGACTCACCCGCACGTCGTGGTGGGGGCTGCCGACGCGCAACACGCTCGACCGCAGCACCGCGTTGTTGCCCGACCTCCTCGCGGCGCGCCTGCCCGAGCTCGGCATCGACCACGCGGTGCTCTACCCGACGTACGGCCTCGTCCCGGCCGCGCTCGACGACGCCGCGATCCGCGTGCCGATGGCGCGCGCGTTCAACACGTTCTATGCCGAGGCGTTCCGCGACCATCGCGAGACCCTCACGCCCGTCGGCATCATCCCGATGCACACGCCCGAGGAGGCGATCGCAGAGCTCGACCACGCGACCGGCGAGCTCGGTCTCAAGGCGTTCATGTTCGGTGGACCGATCAGCCGTCCTGCGCCCGGCGTCGATCCGCCGTCGCGCTCGGCGCGCTGGCTCGACTCGCTCGGACTCGACTCGTTGTACGACTACGACCCGGTGTGGCAGCGCTGCGTCGAGCTCGGCGTGTCACCCACCTTCCACACCGCGGCGATGGGATGGACGATCCGTCAGTCGGTCAGCAACTACGTCTTCAACCACATCGGCATGTTCGCGATCGCGGGCGAGATGCTCGCACTCTCGCTGTTCATGGGCGGGGTACCGCAACGGTTCCCCGAACTGCGCTTCGCGTTCCAGGAGGGTGGCGTCGCGTGGGCCGCCGCGCTCCTCGCGAATCTGATCGGTCACTGGGAGAAGCGCAACCGCGACGCGGTGGAGCACTACAACCCCGAGCACCTCGACCGGGTGCAAGTGGCGGCGCTGTTCGAGGAGTACGGCTCGGCGCGCTACCGCGAACGCCTCGACCAGCTCGATGCCGGGCTGCGCATGCTCAGCCTCCCCGACGAGGATCCCGCGACGCTCGACGAGTTCTCGCGCTCCGCCATCAGCGGCGCCGACGACATCCGCGACGTCTTCACCCGGGCGTACCACTTCGGGTGTGAGGCCGACGACCCGATGACCGCGCTGGCGTTCGATCCGCGGCGTACCGGTGGACCGCGCCTCAAGGCACTGTTCGCGTCCGACATCGGACACTGGGACGTTCCCGACATCCGCGAGGTGCTGCCCGAGGCATGGGAATTGGTGGAAGACGGTGATGCCACACCGGCCGACTTCCGCGCCCTCACCTTCGAGCATGCCGTCTCGCTCTGGGCGACCACGAACCCGGCGTTCTTCGACGGCACGTCGGTCGAGGGCGCGGTGCGCGACGAACTGGAGCGGGTCACCGTCCAGGGATAGCGTCGCCACCACGACGCGAGGGCCTCCACGACGAGAGGGATGGCATGACCACAGTGGTGTTGGTGCACGGTGCGTTCCACGACGGGTGGTGCTGGGAGCGGGTCCGCAGCGCCCTCGACGAGCGGGGGGTGCCCAACCAGGCGCTCGACCTCCCGTTCACCGGTCTCGAGGGTGACGCCGAGGCGGTGGCGAAGCTGCTCGACGCGATCGACGGCCCCGTCGTGCTCATCGGCCACTCCTACGGCGGGATGGTGATCTCGCGCGCCGCCAGTGGACGTGACGATGTCGCGCACCTCGTGTACCTGTGCGCGGTGCAAGTCGGTGAGGACGTCGACCTCGCCACCGCGATGACCACGTCCGAGGAGCTGATGTCGGCGATCATCGCCGGCGACGACGGCGCGATGCACGTCGACACCGCGATCGCGCCGGCGGTGTTCTACCACGACTGTGACGACGAGCTGACGGTCACCGCGGTGAGCCACCTGCGCGGGATGGGCTTCGGCGTCGTGCAGGAATCCGACGATCCGCCGCCGCCGGCGGCGTGGAAGCAGATCGAGTCGACCTACGTCGTGTGCACCGACGACCAGACGATCGCGCCTGAGTCGCAACGGAAGATGGCGACGAACGCGCAGCACGTCGTCGAGTGGGACACCAGCCACTCGCCGATGCTGTCGCGCCCGGAGCTCGTCGCCGACCTGCTGGCCGACCTCGCCGCGCAGACGAGCACGGCGGGCGCATCATGACCACCGTGCAGACGGTCACCGGTCCCGTCGACGGTGCCGACCTCGGCCGCACGCTGGTCCACGAGCACATCCGCATCTCGTACGACGGCGAGACGCTCGACCCGAACTACGCCTGGGATCGCGCCGACACCGTCGAACGCGCCGTCGACAAGATGGGCGAGCTGCTCGACGCCGGCTTTCGCACGTTCGTCGATCCGTGCCCCATCGAGCTCGGGCGCGACCCCGAGCTCTACGCCGAGATCGCGTCGCGTTCGGGCATGCAGATCGTCTGCACCACCGGCTTCTACACCGAGCACCTGGGCTGGGGGTTGCCGGTCTACTGGCGAGCGCGCGACCCGGAGGAGATCGCCGAGCTCTACGTGAAGGAGCTCACCGAGGGGATTGCGAACACGGGCGGGATCCGCGCCGGCGCGATCAAGGCGGCGACAGGCACCGAGGTCACGCCGGCCGAGTCGCGCTGCCTCACCGGCGCCGCGATCGCGCAGCACGAAGTGGGGTGCGCGATCATCACGCACACCGAGAACTCGCGCCACGGCGACGCGCAGCAGGATCACTTCGCCGACGGTGGCGCCGACCTCGGGCGCGTGCTGATCGGCCACCAGGACGAGCAGACCGACGTCGCGCCCATCCGGAAGCTGGCCGAGCGCGGCACGTTCGTCGGTGTCGACCGCATCGGTCTCGAGATCATCGCCCCCGACGAACGGCGCGCCGACCACGTGGCCGCGCTGGTGCGCGAGGGCTACACGTCGCAGGTGTGCCTCTCGCAGGACCACATCTGCGCGCTCACCGCGCCGCGGCCTTCGTTCTACGTCGCCCCGGAGCACCGTGAAGCTGCCGCGGCGCGACGCGAGCAGATCTCGTGGCAGGTCTGGCAGCGGCCGTACACCTACATCGTCACCGACTTCGCGCCGAAGCTGCGCGAGCGCGGCGTGACCGATGCCGATCTCGAGACGATCTTCGTCGACAACCCCCGCCGACTGCTGACCGGCGCGTAGCTCCCTCGAACGAGCGGGTTGACCGCTTGTCCCGTTCGCGTGCAGTGTGAGCGAATGAGCGACACAGGAGCCGGTGCCTCGTTCGGTCACGGCGAGGTGGTCGACGCCGTGTCCGGCTATCTGGGTTCGCAGCTGGCGACGTTCCAGGAATCAGTCGAGGACTTTCAGGACTCGTCGCAGGAGTGGCGGCGACTGTGCTCGGAGCTGCTCGGCACGTTCTTCCTCGTGTTGGTCGCGGCCGGCGGCGGCATGATGAGCCAGGCATTTCCGGGCACCATCAGCCGCCAAGCCGCGGTCGTCGCGCCGGGGCTGATGGTGATGGCGATCATCTTGTTCATGGGCAAGGTGTCCGGCGCGCACCTCAACCCCGCGGTCAGCATTGCGTTCGCGCTGCGTCGTGACTTCCCGTGGTGGCGGGTGCCGGGCTACGTCGTCGTGCAGCTCGCCGGAGCGGTCCTCGCGTGCTGGTTCCTCCAAGCGGTCGTGCACGTGTCGGCGATCTACGGGTCGAACTATCCGGCGAGTGGTTACTCGAACGGCGACGCGTTCTGGATGGAGCTCATCCTGACCTTCGGGCTGGTGAGCGTCATCCTCGGCACCGCTTCGGGCGCGCAGAACATCGGCATCGTCGGCGCGCTCGGTGTCGGCGCCTACATCGCGCTCGCGGGCCTATGGGGCAGTCCGATCTCGGGCACGTCGATGAACCCCGCGCGCACCTTCGGGCCCGACGCGATCGGTGCCGATTTCCACGCGTACTGGGTCTACGTCGCCGGCCCGTTGGCGGGAGCAGTGCTCGCGGTGGGCGTGGCGTTCGTCCTCCGCGGTCGTGGGGGCGGTCGCGCCGGTTCCGGGGCCGCGCAGGGCGCGCTCCGGGAAGAGATCACCAACCCCGACCAGGCGTAGGCGCCGCTTTCCGGTCACCGCGACACAGTGGTCGCCGCGATCGACGAGGTCGCGCTCGCTCGGTGACGCGCGTCAGCGAGGCGCGGACCGACCCGCCGCTGCCATGAGCCGTTCGGTCTCGGTGGCATCTGCGGTGGTCGGGGCCACCGCCTTGATGAGGTCATGGTCACGTGCCGCGTCGGTGCACGTCGCTGCGACCACGAGGGCGATCGTCGGGATCGTCTCCGGTGGGAACTCGATCGGGTGGCCGCGGCTGGCGCTGAGATCCCAGGCGTGGCACAGCGCGTCGATGATGGCGAAGTTGATCACCGCCGCGCCGGGGAGCTCCCCGAGCGGTGTGACGTGGCTGGCGTCGAGCACGCCGTCGGTCCTCCACATCGCCCGCGCGCGACCGACCACCTCGTCCGCGTACCGCGCGAGGTCGCCCTCGTAGGGGACCGCGCCCATGGTCTCCTCGAACGACACCGGCTGGTCGCCGGTCACGACTCCGCCCCAGAACAGCTGGTTGTTCAGCGCATGGCTGGCGAGGCGGCGGACCGTCCAGGGCTCGCAGTTGGAGACGATGTCCATCTCGTCGTCCTGCAGATCGACGACCTGCTCCTGCAGGGTGTGCAGCGAGAAGTCGAGTGTGGCCAGTGGCTCGGTTGCCGCGTCGTCCATGGGTGCTCCCTCGTTGGGCGCGCGAACGGTACCGCGCCGCGCCTGGCCTGTCCTCTGCTCGACGCGACTGCTCGACGCGAGCACGAGGCCGGCCCGAGGAACGGGCCGGCCTCGCGTTCGGGGGTCAGGACGGTTCGACCTCGCACTCGTCGGGGTCGATGTGGCCCAGGCTCTTCACCACGTTGAAGGTGCCGCCCTCGGATCGGGCGATGTACATGTTCATGCGCACGTGGTGCTGTCCGGGCACCATCTCGGCGGGACCACCCGGGCCCTGTTCGATCCGGGCGTGGTCGAGTGCCATGACGATGTCGTCCTGGTTCAAGGATCCGGCCTCGTTGACCGCCGCCTCCCAGAACTTCAGCGCCCGGTACGTACCGGTGCACGCGCTTCCGGCCGTGAACAGCGCGCTCCCCGGGAACAGTCCTTCGTACCGGTTGAGCAGCTCGATGCTGAACGCGTCGTCGACCGCGCGGTAGTAGTCGAGGCATCCGTACAGACCCTCGACCTGCTCGGCCGGGACGAGGTTCAGGAAGTTCTCGTCGAAGTACGTGCACACGACGGTGCCGCCCCGAGCGGTGAAGCCGGCGCGGTGCAGCTCCTCGAGGAACGGCGTCAGCCCGGGTGGGACGATGGTGTTGAACACGACCTCGGCGTCCGTCGCCATGATGTCGGCGACGACCTGCTCGTAGTCCATGTGGTCCATCGGGAAGTACTCCTCCCCGACGATCTGGCCGCCGCGCGCGGTGACGACCTCGCGGACCTTCTTGTTCAACGTGTGTGGCCAGATGTAGTCGGCCGACGGCAAGTAGAACCTCCGCGCGCCGGTCTCCTCCATCAGCCACGGGAACAGCGGTTCCACCTGCTGCGCCGGCACCGGGCCGGTGCAGAAGATCAGCGGGTGGCACTCCTGGCCCTCGTACTGCTCCGGGTAGAGGTAGAGCTTCTCTGCCCGGTCGACGACCGGACCCTTGATGGCCTGACGGGTCGAGCTGTAGATGCCGCCGACGACGACGTCGACGCCCACCTGCTCGACCAACTTGGTCGCCACGACCTCGGCCACCGCGTCGTCGGTGGCGCTGTCCTCGACGAACAACTCGATCGGGCGACCGAGGAGGCCGCCGCGCTCGTTGATGTCGTCGATCACCATCTTCGCGACGTTGACGTTGGCGATGCCCATGAACGAGAGCGGGCCGGTCTGGTCGGTGATGAGACCGACGCGGGCAGGACGGTTGATCGTGCTCATCGTCTTGCCCTCACGCCCGGTAAGTGCCGAGGAACAGCGCGGCCTGCGGCTTGTCGAGGTGGCCGGCTTCCTTGATGATCGGGAGCACCTCGGGGTCGGAGACGAAGTTCGCCCATCCGGCCTCGTCCCAGTCGAAGAGCACCCAGACGCGGTTCTCCTCGGTGGGGTCGCGGAACACGTTCGCGCCCGTGCTGCCGTGCTCGGCGCGCTTGTCGGCGCCCTTCGTGCTGAACACGTCCAGGAACCGCTCGATGTCCTCGACCTGCGTCGTCGCCAGGATCATGATCTCCCCTTCGTCGTGGATCCGCCGTGGATCTCGTCCGCCGACCGGTCGGTCGGCGTAGGGGTCATTCTCCGGATCGACACCTCGTGGGGCATCGGTAGACCTACCCATTTCGCGCAGGAGATGCGCGCGCAGGAGATGGGTAGGCGCTCGCGTTCAGGGTGCGACGACGCCCTCCACGACCTCGTGGGCGACCGCCCAGCGGGTCGCGGCGGCACGACTGGACACGCCGATCTTGGTGTAGATGTTCTGGACGTGGTGCTCGGCAGTTCGCGTCGAGATGAAGAGCTGCGACGCGATCTCAGGTGCGGTCTTCCCGTCGGCCACGAGCCGGAGCACTTCGACCTCGCGGCGACTCAGACCGCCGGGTCGTGTCTCGCGTGCCGCCGGCTGCGGGGCGCGGCGGGCCACGTCGAGCTGCTGGCGTGCGTAGACGGCGGCACCATTGAGGTCGAGCGCGGCGCCCGCGGCCGTCAACTCCGTGGCGCGCGCGTCCCCGAGCTCGGCGGTGACGCGCGCACCGAGCTCCGCGAGCTCAGGGACGTGATGGACGCTCGACGGCTCGTGTGACAACGCGCCGAGGAGCATCGCCGCGGGCGCCAGACGGTCGAGTCGCTCGAACAGCGCCGGAACGCTGGCGAGGGTGATGACCAGCTGCGGCACGTTGCCGGCGCGCTGGAACGCGGTGATGGCATCGGTGAACAGCACGAGCGCCGACTCCGCCTCGCCGTGCGAGGTGTGGAGGCGTGCCGCGTCGCGCGCCAGGAACCCCTCGAAGAACTGCACACGGTGCTCGCGCACGAAGGCCACCCCCTCGTCCCAGGCCGCGAACGCACGCCGCACGTCGGACTTCGAGAAGGCCATGCCCGCGATCCAGAGCGAATAGGAGATCCAGTAGGGGTTCCCGAGGATCCTCGCCACCTCGACTGACTCCTCGGCGAGCGCGAGTGCCTCCTCGACCCGACCGCACGACTGGAGACCGTCGACGTAGGCCGCAAGTGCGTAGCCCCGCTCGCGTCCGTACTGCTGCGCGACCGCGCCGGTGAGCTCCACGTAGCGATCGAGGTCGCCGCAGTACACCGAGCACAACGCTTCGACGAACGACGCGTAGCCGGGCTCGCACGGGTCGTACCGCGGATCGGTCTCGAGCTCGGTCGCGTGGTGCGCGTGCTCGCGCGCGATCTCGGCCCGACCCACGAAGCACGCGTATCCCGCCGCGGTGCAGAGGCGCGGCAGCCGGGGCACGTCGGCGTCGGTCGCGAGCGGCACCAAGCCCTCCGCCCATGCGAGTGTCTCGAACACCTGCCCCGAGAACCCCATCAGCGCCGCGTGCGCGGCAAGGTCCGTGGCCACCGTCGCCACCCCGCGCCCCGCGCTCCACTGGTAGGCGGCGCGCAGGTTCCCGAGCTCCAGCTCCACCCAGTCGACGGCGTCGCGCCACCCGGGCCCGTTCCAGCGCTCCCAGCGGGTGACGGCAGCGCGGGCGAAGTGGTCGGCGTGCCGGTCGCGCGCCGGCTCGAGCGTTCCGGTCTCGGCCAGACGGTCCTCGGCGAACTGGCGGATGGTCTCGTACTGCCGGTACCGGGTGCGCGTCGCGGTGTGGTCGGCGACGACGAGCGACTTGCGCACCAACGAGTCGAGGTGTCGGAGCACGTCGACGTCGTCGATGTCGTCGCCGCCGCCATGATTGAGGACGGCGACGGTGTCGACCACGCTCGCGAGCTCGAAGCCACCTGCGAACACCGAGGTGGCGCGGAGCAGGTGCTGCTCGTCGACGGTCAGGAGGTCGTAGGACCACTCGACCGTGTGGCCGAGCGTGAGCTGACGCTCCGGTCCGTCGGTGGAGCGGTGCAGCAGTCGGAACCGGTCGGCCAGGCGGTCCCGCACCTCGGTCGCGCTCATCGCGGCCATGCGCGCCGCCGCCAGCTCGATGCCCAGGGGGAGGCCGTCGAGCGTCGCGCAGATCTCGGTCACGGCGACGGCGGTCTCGGGTTCACGGAGGCCGAAGTCGGGCCGCACCGCGCGCGCCCGGTCGACGAAGAGGCTCACGGCATCGGAGGACTCGCCGCCGTCGACGTCGAGGGGACCGACCAGGTACGGCGCTTCGTCATCGAGTCCGATGATCTCGCGCGACGTGGCGAGGATCCGCGCGCTCGGCGCCGCCGCCAGGACCACCGCGAGCACCGATCGCACTGCCGTGAGGAGGTGCTCGCAGTTGTCGACCACCAGGAGTAGTTCACGGCCGCCGAGCGCCTCGGCGATCGTCTCGACCAGCGGCGTGTCACCCTGCGGTGTGATGCGCAACGCGGTCGCGAGCGCCGCCGGCACCGACGCGGGATCACCGATCGCTGCCAGCTCGATCATCCACACGCCGTCGGGGAATTCGCCCGCCACCTCGGCACCGACCTCGACGGCCAGGCGGGACTTGCCCACACCGCCCACGCCGGTGAGGGTGACGAGCGGGTGCGATCGCACGAGCTCGGCGACCTCCGTGACGACCGGCTCCCGTCCCACGAGCGAGGTGAGTGGCTGGGGCAGGTTGCCGGGGGAGTCGTCGACGCTGCGGAGCACGGGGAAGTCGGCCGGGAGTCCGTCGGCCACGACCTGGTACAGCGACATGCGTCCGTCCCGGCCGCGGAGCCGGTGCTCGCCGAGCGGCCGCAGGACCACCCGCTCGCGCAGCAAGACCTCGGTCACGTCCGAGACGAGCACCTGCCCGCCGTGGGCCAGGGACGCCAACCTTGCTGCGCGTCCCACTTCGCTGCCCACATACGTCCGGTCGCGTTCGACGGCGTCACCGGTGTGCAGGCCCATGCGCACTCGGAAGTCGATCATCACCTCGTCGCGCAGCTGCTCCTGCGCGTCGACCGCGGCGGTCGCCGCGTCGGTCGCGCTCGAGAACGCGGCGGAGAAGCCGTCGTCGCCGATGGCGAACACGTACCCGCCGTGCCGTTCGATCGTGCCCCGCACGATGGTGTCGTGGATCCGCAACGCGGCGGCGGCGTCGGTCGTGCCCTCACCCCACGGACGCGTCGCGTCGTCGATACCGGTGAAGAGGAAGGTCACCGTGCCTCCAGGGCGCCCGCGCGGCATGGGGGCACCGTAACGCCAGTGCGTACCTCGCAGGGGAGGCGTTCAGTCGGTGCTGGCTTCGCCGGCGGGCTTGGCGCGCCACGGCAGACGACCTTCGATCTCCACGTCGAGCGAGAAGCTCAGGACGGTCCGGATCAGGACGATCACGCCGAGCGACGCGACGTTCTCGAGCGACGGGTCGACCGCAACCGTGCGGATCAGGTCGGCGGCGACGAGGATCTCGAGGCTGAGCAGGATCGTGCGACCCACGTAGCTCCGCAACGCGCGGTAGATCGGCGCGCGCACGCCGCGCAGGAACGCGATGCCGGCCTGCACGAACCCGACGGTGAAGCCGACGACCAGCACCGCCACACCCACCGCCTCGAAGACCTTGGCGACGTCGTCCATGGTCTCGTTGAACGTCATCGTCGTTACCTCGCCGGTCGGGAGCGTCGGGCGGCAGGACGATATCCCTGACGGTCCGAGGGTTCCGGTTCCTCCGATTGGGGCACCTTGCACGACGTGCCCGATGCCACGGTGAAGCAGGCGGACGAGTCTGCCCTGCACGACCCTTCGCGTCGGGCGACGGTGTTGGCCCTCGCCGCGGTGCTCGCGCTCGACGGCGCCGACCGCACCGCGCTGGGCGCATTGGCGCCCGCGCTGATGGCGGAGTTCAACGTGGGCAACGCCGCGATCGGGTTGCTCGCGAGTGCGTTCGCGATCGTTGGCGCGATCGCCATCGTGCCCATCGGCATCCTGACCGATCGTGCGCGGCGAATCACGATCCTCGTGGTCTGCATCGGCATCTGGTGCATCGCCATGGGTGCCGCCGCCGCGGCGTGGTCCTTCGCGCTCCTCTTCGCAGCTCGCGTCACCCTCGGGGTGCTCACCGCGGCGGGCGGCCCGCCGATCACGTCGATCGTGGGCGACCTCTTCCCGCCCGACGTGCGGGGCCGGGTGCTCGGCTGGGTCAAGAGCGGCGAGCTCGTGGGTGCGGGCGCAGGCTTCCTCGTGGCCGGTGTCGTGGTGTGGCTCACGTCGTGGCGCGGCGCGTTCGCGGTGCTCGCACTGCTCGGAGTGGTGGTGGCCGTCATGGTGGCGCGTGTCCCAGAGCCACGGCGGGGTGGGGAGAACGACCTGCCCGGGACCGACGAGCGTGGTGTCGACGCTCCCTCGCAGCTTCACGACCTGGTGGAGGAGCAGCACGTCGAGGCCGACCAGGACCTGGTCCTCGAGGGCGACCAGTCGGAGCTCGCGATCAAGCCCGCGATGAGTTACGTGTTCAAGGTCAAGACGGTCGTGCTGATCATCGCCGCGTCCGCGCTCGGTGACGTGTTCTTCACCGCGCTCCAGGTGTTCGGCGTGCTGTTCCTCGTCGCGCAGTTCGGCATCCCGGCGTCGGAGGCGGCGATCCTCATCCCGCTCGTCGGCGTGGGTGGGTTCGTGGGTGTGCTGGCCGGCGGGCGGCTGGGCGACTGGCTGATCGAGCACGGCGTGCTGACCGGTCGCGTGCGCCTCGGTGCGTGGAGCTACCTCGCGGCGTCGGTGTTCCTCGTCCCCGTCTTCGTCGCGTCGTCCCTGGTGGTGGCGCTGCCATTCCTCGTCCTGGCCGGCGCGTTCCTCACCGCGCCGATCGCGCCCCTCGAAGCCGCGCGCCTCGACGTCATCCACCCGCAACTCCGTGGTCGCAGCGAGAGCGCGCGGATGATCGCTCGCGTCGCGGCGCAAGCGTCCGCGCCCCTCCTGTTCGGCGTACTGTCGGGCGCACTCGGCAGCAGCGAAGCACAGGGTCTGCAGCTCGCGTTCCTGGCGCTGCTGCCGTTGCTCGCGGCGAGCGCGGTGTGCCTGATGCTGGCGGTGCGGCACTATCCGAGCGAGGTCGCGGCGGTGGAGGAGACGGAGGTGGTCGAAGATGCTTGACGCCGAGCACCGCCCCACCGAACCGGACCGCGACAACGACCACGGTCAGGGCAACCTCCATCTCCACGTCCATCGGCACGAGCATCCGCACTGGACGGTCGGGCGCGTCGCGTTCCTCGCGCTCAGCGCGATCTGCATCTACTTCTTCGCGCCGAGCATCGCCGAGGTCTTCTCCGCGTACGACCGGCTCGGAC
>DASXXX010000122.1:0-3230 GCA_036502765.1 Acidimicrobiia bacterium
CGGGAAGGCGTCGAAGAAGCGCTTGGCGTCCTCGTGCAGCAGCGTGTGCTTGCGGATCCCGAAGCGGAACTCGTCGAGCTGGGTGCGGCTGGGGAGCTCGCCGTAGATGAGGAGGTACGACGTCTCGAGGAACGACGGCACGGGGACCGACACCAGCTCCTCGATGGGGATGCCGCGGTATCGGAGGATGCCGGCTTCGCCGTCGATGAAGGTGATGGCCGACTCGCACGACGCGGTGTTGACGAAGCCGTTGTCGAGCGTGACCGCACCGGTCTGCGCGCGGAGCTTGGAGATGTCGATCCCCCGCTCGCCCTCGGTGCCCACGATCATGGGCAGTTCGGTCTCTTCGCTGCCGATGCGCAGTACGGCGGGGGCTTCGCTCATCTCGTGGCTCCTCCTGGTCCGCAAGCAGCGTACCCGTCGGCGTGGGAGCCACTTCCGGTCGGCAGCACTCGCCTACGGTGGCCCGGTGGTGGTGGCTGAACGCGACCTGACGAGCGGAGCCACCCGGGGGTTCGTCGGGTTGTTCTCGTGGCGCGGGGTCGTCGCACCGTGGTTGGTGTCGCGGGTGCTGTCCATCGTCGTGCTGCTCGCGGCGGTGAACGATCCGGCGCGCGGGTCGCGCTTCGTGCAGGTGGCGACGCGCTGGGACGGCGCCTTCTACCTCGACATCGCCCGCAACGGCTACGGACCGGTCGACGTGCCGTTCCCGAAGTGGCCGTTCTTCCCGCTGCTCCCCGGGCTCATCCGGGCGCTGAGCGAGGTGGCCGACGACAAGGCCGCCATCTTCGTGCTGAACCAGCTGCTGTTCCTGGTGGCGCTGGCCGGGGTGCATCGCCTCGCGTCACGCCACGGCGGACCGACCGTGGCGCGGCTCGCGACCTGGTCGCTGGCGCTGTTCCCGGCCTCGTTCGTGTTCTCGATGACGTACCCGTCGGCGATCTTCCTGGCCGCGTCGGTGTGGGCGTTCGTGCTGGTGGAGGACGAGCACGACCTCGCGGCCGGGCTCGTCGCGGTGGCCGCGGCGATGGTGCGGCCGAACGGCGCGGTGCTCGTGATCGCGCTGATCGTCGCGGTGCGCGCGTGGCGGCGGGCGTTGCTGGTGGCGGTGCCGTCGTTGGTCGCGGTGGCCGCCTGGTGCATCTGGTGCTGGGACCGCACCGGCGATCCACTCGTGTTCCTCAGCAGCAAGTCGCGCTGGCAGGAGATCACGTTCGTCGGGCTGTTCGAGGGCCACGTGAAGTGGTCGGTGCTCCCGCACATCGTGTTGGCGATCGGCGCGCTCGGAGTGCTCGTCGTGCAGCGCAAGAAGCTGCCGCTCTCGTGGCTGGTCTTCGGCGCGCTGTATCTCATCCCGTCGTTGCAGCTCGGAATGGTCGGCGTCGGTCGCTACGCCAACGAGTGCTTCCCGCCGTTCGTCGGCATCGGGCAGCTGCTCGAGCGGTGGTCGACCCGGGTGCGCATCCTCTACTTCGCGGCGTCGACCGTCGGCCTCGTCCTCTTCGCCGTCGTCGCCGCCCGGTACGACCTCGTCCCCTGACAGCTGTTTTGGCGTGGCTCGCCCGCGATTATCGCGGGGTAGCCACGCCAAAACGTGAACTAGCTGCCCATGAGGGCGTGCCACTGCTCCAGGGTCGGGATGCGGAAGACGTAGTTGTGGGCGCGGGTCTCGCCCATGGTCGCCGACGCCGCGGGGGAGTACCGGTGGCCGGGGTAGAGCACGGTGGAGTCGGGGAGCGTGGCGAGGCGCTGGGTGAGGCTCTCGTACATCGCGTCCGGGTCGGATCCGGGGAGGTCGGTGCGGCCACAGCCCTCGAGGAACAGGGTGTCGCCGGCGACGAGACGGCCGTCGACCACGAAGCACTGGCTGCCGGGTGTGTGCCCGGGCGTGTGCATGAGCTCGATGGGGATGCCGCCCGCGTGCACGACGTCGCCGCTGTCGTGCAGCGAGAGGTCGGAGTCGGAGAGACCGGTCGAGCGCTTCACCCACTCGGCTTCGGCGCGTTGGATGTGCACGGGCACGCCGCCGCCGTCGAGCGCGAGCAGCTCGCGCAGCCCCTCGATGGCGTACCCCATGATGTCGCCGCCGCAGTGGTCGGCGTGGTAGTGGGTGACGAGCGCGCCGGTGAGTCGCAGGCCGTCGGCCGCGAGCAGGTCGACCAGCTCGGCCACCCCGTACGCGGGGTCGATCACGACCGCCTCGCCGGTCTCGCGGTCGCCGACGAGGTATACGAAGTTCACCATCTGGCGCGCCAGCGGGTC
Organism: Acidimicrobiia bacterium; assembly: GCA_036502765.1. GTDB lineage: Bacteria > Actinomycetota > Acidimicrobiia > IMCC26256 > DASPTH01 > DASUAS01. The sequence continues at coordinate 2,263 of DASXXX010000122.1, forward strand.
GTCGCGCGCGAAGTCGGCGCCCGACAGGAGCTGGCGGAAGTACAAGCGGTCTTCGCTCTCGTTCCAGCTCACAGTCCCTCCAACATGTCGGCCTCCATCAGGTGGGTCGCATCGACCCCATCGCGGCGACGAACGCGCCCGGGTCGTTGCTCTTGCCGACGACGATCGCGTGCTGTGGACCGCCGCCGGGGAACTCGGGCGGGGCGTACCACTCGAAGCCGTCGCCCTCGATGGCGTCGACCACCGACTGCGCGGCGTCGGCGGCGGGAACGAACGGCCCCTGATACGCCGCGGGCTCGTTGCCGGGCTGATCCCAGATCTCGGTGTCGATCGGCCCGGGCAGCACGAGCTTGACCTCGACGCCGGTGCCGAAGAGGTCGACAGCCATCCCCTCGGTCCACCCGCACAACGCGAACTTGCTCGCGCAGTACGCGGCCTCATTGGCGATCGGCACGCGACCGCCGAGGCTCGACACGTTGACGACACACCCGCCGTCCCGCGCCAGCCAGTCGGGGAGCAGTGCGAGCGACATGCGCACCGGCGCGTGGAAGTTGACGTCCATCACGTGTGCGACGTCGGCCGCGGTGAGGTGCGGCACCGGGATGCGCGCGGGAATCCCGGCGTTGTTCACCAGACAGTCGACGCGGCCCCATTCGCGTGCGGCCTCGTGCACGAGCGCCTCCGCGGCCTCGAGGTTGCCGAGGTCGACGGGCCACGCGCGCGAGTCGGGCGTGTGCTGACGACACTCGGTGAGCACCTTCTCGAGTCGGTCGGCGCGGCGCGCCACCAACCCGACGGTCGCACCGCGCGCCGCCAACATCGGACCCAGTGCGGCCCCGATGCCCGACGACGCGCCGGTGACGATGATGTTCGCTCCCTCGATCTGCACTCGGTGCCCTTCTGCTCAGCCGTAGTCGCGCACGGTGGGTGCTGCCGGTGTCGATGCTGCCGGTGTCGTGGCGGCCGTG
>DASXXX010000123.1:0-2230 GCA_036502765.1 Acidimicrobiia bacterium
GACATGCCGACTCCCTGGCCTCGACTACAGCCCGACACGCCGCAGCGCCTCGGCCGGTTCCAACAGCAACCCCGTGACGAACGGCCCGAACTCCGCGTAGTCGGCGGAGACGGGATCGAAGCGCATCTCGTAGACGATCTCTTTCAGCGCGACCGGGTCGTCGGCGAGCAACGTGACGCCCCACTCCCAGTCGTCGAGCCCGGTCGATCCGGTGATCAGCTGCAGCACCCGGCCCGCGTAGGTGCGGCCCACGCGCGCGTGTCCGCCCATGAGTCGCTTCCGCTCCGCGAACGGCAACGAGTACCAGTTGGCGGCGGTGGCGCGGCGCTTCGACATCGGGTAGAAGCAGATCGTCTTCTTCAGCGGGAGCTGCGGGTGGATGCGCTGCTCGTGGTAGTGCGCCATGCGCTCACGCCACGCAGCGAGGCGCGCCTCGGCCGCGGGACCGGCCAGGCCCTCCTCGGATTCGAGGCGCACCCGCTCGTCGTCCTCGGTGCTCGTGTACTCCGACAGCTCGGTGAGCGACACGTAGGAGTCGACGAGCTCGAGCGGCGTGGCCGCGAGCTCGTGCTGGAACTGCTGGAGCCGCGCCAGGTCGGGCCCGAGCGCCATCACCCCGAGGTCGGCCTTGTGCCCGAGCACCGCGAAGAGCAGCACCTGATGGCCGTCGTCGACCAGCGACTGCACCGCGTCGACGACGCGCTTCCCGGCCTGCGGCTCCGCCTCCGCGCGCGCACTGTCGACTCGGTAGAAGAGGTGGAGGACACCCCACCCCACGCTCGGCTCGACCGCTTCCACGCCGTCAGCGTACCGGCGGGTCGGGTCCTCCGGCTCCTGGTGTTCTGCTGGGTCAGACGTTCAGCGCGCCGAGGGAGGAGAAGTCGACGGTCTGGTCCTCGGGCGGCGCCTGCACGTCGACGGGGACACCGAAGTCGCTGAGCTCCATCGTGAGCTCCGCAGTCCCGGCGCCGGCGCCCGACGCGCTGCCGTCGATCGTCATGTGCATCTTGACCACGCGGTCCTGGTCGTCGATCCAGACGTCGGCCGGCGCGCTACCGAGCTTGCCGAGCGCATCACGCACCTCCGCGCTCGCGCTGGGCAGGTGGTCGAGCACCTTCGTGTAGTCGATCGACGCGCGGTAGTGCGTGGCCGGACGGCCGCCGACGTCTTCCTGACCGAGGTTCTGCACATCACCCGACAGGCCCTGGAGGTACTCGAGGCCCTGGTTCGGTGAGTTCGCCTCGGCCTGGTCGGCCAGGTCGCCGAACACGCCGCCCTGCTGCTGCAGCTGCTCGGGATCGAGCTTCACCCACTGTTTGCCGTCGAGCTCGGCGGGGGCACCGGGGAAGGATCCCAGGTTCATGTAGATCACTCCGTCGACGACGCGCTCCTCGATGTCGCCGACGATCGGCATCGACACCTGCAGCTCGCCGGTCTTGCCGTCGCCGGCCATCACGCCGTCGATCGTGATCGTCACCGGCTCGCCGGCGACGTCGACGCTCATGTCCATCGTGAAGCGGCTCGACTCCGCCGCCTGCGAGTTGCTCGCCGCCGCCTGCAGCGTCTTGATCGACACCGACGCGCCGGACGCGTCGCTGCCACCACCACCGCCGCACGCGGCCGCAGTGACCGCCAGGGCCACGACGATCCCGGCCAGAGCTCCCCGCCGCCTCATGGTCCCTCCGACCCTCGAGTGTCGCCCACCGTACGCGCAAGTGGGGCGCCCCGAAGGGCGCCCCACTGCTATCGGTTGTTGTGACCGACTGGTTTAGAAGTCGCCCATGCCACCCATGTCGGGCATGCCACCCGGCATACCGCCACCGGCGCCCGCGGGCTCCGGCTTGTCGGCGATGACGGCCTCGGTGGTGAGGAACAGCGCCGCGATCGATGCTGCGTTCTGCAGCGCCGAACGGGTCACCTTGGCGGCGTCGATGACGCCGGCCTTCACGAGGTCCTCGTACTCGCCGGTGGCGGCGTTGAGGCCGTTGGCACCCTTGAGGCTGCGGACCTTCTCCACGATGACGCCACCCTCGAGACCGGCGTTGAGCGCGATCTGCTTGAGCGGCTCCTCGAGCGCACGGGCAACCAGCTTGGCGCCGGTGGCCTCGTCACCGTCGAGCGAACCCGCCAGCGAGAGCACCTTCTCCTGCGCACGGAGCAGCGCCACGCCACCGCCGGGCACGACGCCCTCTTCCACGGCAGCCTTGGTCGTCTGCACCGCGTCCTCGAT
>DASXXX010000124.1:0-4916 GCA_036502765.1 Acidimicrobiia bacterium
CAACGGCGAGTGCTTCTCCTGCTACTCGATGACCGAGCCGCAGGCCGGCGCCGATCCGAAGATGTTCACCACGCGCGCGGTCAAGGACGGCGACGAGTGGGTCATCAACGGGTACAAGTTCTTCTCGTCGAACGCGCGCACGGCGCGCTTCATCATCGTGATGGCGGTGACCGATCCCGACGTGAGCGCGTACCAGGGCATGTCGATGTTCCTGGTGCCGAGCGACACGCCCGGCGTCGACGTCGTGCGCCACGTCGGGCTGATGGGCGAGGGTCCGGACGAGGGCATGCACGCGCTCATCCACTACAACGACTGCCGCGTGCCGGCCGACGCGCTGCTCGGTGGCGAGGGCCAGGCCTTCGCCGTCGCGCAGACCCGTCTCGGTGGCGGACGTGTCCACCACGCCATGCGCACCGTCGGTGTGTGCCAGAAGGCGCTCGACATGATGTGCGAGCGCGCGCTGTCGCGCGAGACGCAGGGCTCGATCCTGGCCGACAAGCAGATGGTGCAGTCCGACATCGCCGACGCCTACGCGGAGCTCATCCAGTTCCGCCTGCTGGTGCTCTACACCGCGTGGGAGATCGACCGCTACCACGACTACAAGCGGGTGCGGAAGAACATCGCCACCATCAAGTTCCTCACGCCCAAGGTGCAGGAGAGCATCGTCTTCAAGGCGATGCACCTCCATGGCGCGCTCGGGGTGTCGAACGAGATGCCGTTCGGCAGCATGTGGGCGGGCATCCCGATCATGGCGTCGGTCGACGGGCCGAGCGAGGTGCACAAGGTCACCGCGGCGAAGGAAGTGCTCAAGGGCTACAAGCCCGTCGACGGCCTCTGGCCGTCGGAGTGGTTGCCGGCCAAGCGCGACGAGGCCCGCAAGAAGATCGCCAACATGCTCGAGCACTCCATCGGGAACTCCTGAGGCGGGATTCCTGACGGCGGGAACTCCTGACCCGAGCCGCATCATGGGGGGCGCGTTCGAGGGCGTGTCCGTGCTCGACCTGTCGGTCGCGCCCGGTGGCGCCATCGCGGCGATGCATCTGGGTGAGTACGGCGCACACGTGGTGCGCGTCGACGACACGGTGCACCACGGCCCAGATCGTGCCGCCTTGTGGCGCTACGCCAATCGCACCAAGCACGTGGTTCCCGCGCGCGACGGACTCGTGGACGAGCTCGCCGCCACCGCCGATGTGGTGGTCGTCGACCTGCCGGCGAGCGAGCTCGAGGCGGCGGGGCTCACGTGCGAACAGCTCCGGATGCGCAACCCGGCGCTGGTCCACGCCTGGATGCCGCCCCACGCGCCGACCGGTGAGACCGCCGACCTGCCCCACGACGAGCTGCTGCTGTGGGCCTGGACCGGGCTCGCGGCGCAGCAGCCGGGCGCCACCAGCGACCACCCGGTGGCGTCGGTCGTGCCGATCATCACCTACGAGCAGGGCGCGCTCGGCGCGTGCGCGATCGGGGCCGCACTGGTGGATCGCGCGACGCGGGGGACGGTGCACGCGTGCACGGTGTCGGGACTCCACGCAGTGAACGCGATGAACACGTCGATCCGCATCGAGTTCCCCGGCATCTTCCGGCCGTTCGGCGCCAACAAGTCGGGGGTGGGTGCGTCGCCGCAGTTCCGCATGTACCGCTGCCGCGACGACGTGTGGCTGTTCGTGTGCGCGCTCACGCCGTCCTTCTTCTTCAAGTTGCTCGAAGCGCTCGACGAGATGGACGTCATGTTGCTCCCGGAGGTCGACGGCGAATTCGCCAAGTTCGTCACGCCGCCGGTGCAGGCCATCGCCAACACGCGCTTCGCGGCGCGCATGGCGGAGTACGACTCCGAGCACTGGGCGGCGCGCTTCGACGCCATGGGCGTGCCCTACGCGCCGGTGCAGACGCGCGCCGACTGGGCGGCCAGCGGCACCGTCGCCGCCAACGACCTGCTCGTCTCGGTGCCGGGCGACGACGCGACGACCGGTCCCGGCTTGCCGGCGGTCTTGTCGCGCACGCCGGGATCACTCGAGGCCTCCTCTTCACCTTCATCTTCACCGTCACTCGCGTCCGCTCGCTCCGTCCCCGCTCGCGAGCCCACCTTGCCCCTCGACGGCGTGGTGGTCGTCGACGCCACCAAGTTCCTCGCAGGCCCGTTCGGGTGCCTCGTGTTGCAGGACCTCGGCGCGCGCGTGCTGAAGGTCGACCCGCCCGGTGGTGAGGACTTCCGCACCGTGGCCGCGGCGTCGTTCTCCGCACTGAATCGCGACAAGGACCAGGTGTGCCTCGACCTCAAGAGCGCGGCGGGGCGCGACGCGTTCACCGCGCTGGTGCACCACGCCGACGCGCTGGTCGAGAACATGGCCCGACAGGTGGCGCAGGGTCTCGGCCTCGACCTCGACGGCCTGCGCGCCGGCAACCCGCGCCTCGTGCACACCCACATCGACGGGTGGGGGAGTGGTCCCCTTGCCGACACGCCCGGCTTCGACCCGCTCCTGCAGGCGCGCAGCGGGCTGATGGTCGCGCAGGGTGGCGCCGACCATCCCGTGATCCAGCCGATGTCGCTGCACGACATCGGTACCGGCACGCTGGCCGCGTTCGGCACCATCGCCGGCCTCTACGCGCGCACGCACCTGGGCGAGGGTCAGGACGTCGGCGTGGCGCTGAGTCGCACGTCGGTCGCGTTCCAGGGCGGCGAGTTCACGAGTGCGCCCGACCTCGCCGATCCCGTCGTCGGGTACGTCGACTACGTCGGCGACGAACCCGACCACTGCTTCGTGGAAGCGGCGGACGGCTGGCTCGCGGTCGCCGCCACGACGTCCGAGCACCGCACCACGTGGCATGCGATCCGGGGCCACGACGGTGCCGCGCTCGCCGAGCTCGGCGTCGACGCGGTCGTCGCCGCCTGCCGGGCCCGCGGCGTGCCCGCGATCGCGGTGCTCGGTCGCGACGAGGTGTTCACGAGCGACGCGCTGGCCGAGCTCGGCTGTTGGCTCGCGGTCGACGACGACGATCTCGGCGAGGTGCTGGTGATGCGCGACTACTCGCGCTGGGACGGCGTTGCGCCGCGCGCTCGCGCCCACATGCGCGCCGCCGGGCGCGACACCGACGCAGTGCTCGAGGAGATCGCAGCGACCTGAACACCCGTCACGTGTCCGTGGTCGGTGGGGGTGTACTGACGGTTGCTCGCTGGTAAGGGGTCAGCCCCGGCGACCGACGGCGCCGAGGCAGAAGTCGACGAGGTGGTCGACCTCGGCCCGGTCGGCGCGTTCGCCCAGCCAGAGGAGCTCGGCGAGTCGGCCGAACACCGCGTGCGAGATCAGCGCGGCGTCGAGCTCGGGGCGCGTGCTGCCGAGCGCGGCAAACGGTTCCTCGAGCAGCGCGCCGGGCGCGGCACTGGCCGCCTGGCGTCCGGGCGCGGAGCCGGCGTTGACGCTGTCACCGTTCCAGATGACCGCGAGCGTGGTCGCCGCCACCTCACCTTCGGCCTGGGACATGACGCCTTCGACCCAACGGCGCACGCGCGTCTCAGGGGATCGCGCCTTCGCCATCTGGTGGTCGAGGTAGCTGCGCAGCCGGAGCGCGCCGTCGTCGACCAGGGCCGCGACCAGCGCGTCCTTGGAGCGGAAGTGGCGGTAGAACGCGTCGTTGGAGAGCCCGGCGGCGGCCACGATGTCGGCGACCCGCGGCCGCTTCTCGATGCCGCAGCTCCGCATGACGTCGAGGGCGGCGTCGAGCAGGCGGCGCACCTCCTCGGCGTAGGCGGCCTCCCGACGGGCCAGCGCTTCCTGCGCAGCACTCTGGACCCCGCTGCTCGGAATTGTGTTCTCCACGTCCAGAATCATATTCTGGGCTCCTCGACGGAGGAGAGAGGAATCCAAGATGGCGTGGGACTTCCGCACTGATCCCGAGTACCAGGCCCAGCTCGACTGGGTCGACACGTTCGTCCGGGAGGAGATCGAGCCGCTCGACCTGCTCTTCCCCGACCTCCAGTTCCACCCGCTCGACGACACCCGGCGGGCGATCATCGACCCGCTGAAGGACGAGGTGCGCAAGCGGAAGATGTGGGCCACGCACCTCGGGCCCGAGCTCGGCGGCCAGGGGTACGGCCAGCTCAAGCTCGCGCTGCTCAACGAGATCCTCGGTCGATCGCAGTGGGCGTCGATCGTGTTCGGCTGTCAGGCGCCCGACACCGGCAACGCCGAGATCATCGCCCACTACGGCACCGAGGCGCAGAAGGAGAAGTACCTGCAGCCGTTGCTCAACGGCGAGTGCTTCTCCTGCTACTCGATGACCGAGCCGCACGCCGGCGCCGACCCCACCATGTTCACGACCCGCGCGGTCAAGGACGGCGACGAGTGGGTGATCAACGGGTGGAAGTTCTTCTCGTCGAACGCGCAGACCGCGTCGTTCCTGATCGTCATGGTCGTCACCGATCCCGACGTGAGCGCGTACCAGGGCATGTCGATGTTCCTGGTGCCGACCGACACGCCGGGGGTGAAGATCGAGCGCAACATCGGCCTGGCCGGCGAGCCGCTCGGCGAAGGCATGCACGCGCTGATCCACTATGACGACGTGCGCGTGCCCGCGGACGCGCTGCTGGGCGGCGAGGGGCAGGCGTTCGCCATCGCGCAGACCCGCCTCGGCGGCGGTCGCATCCACCACGCCATGCGCACCATCGGCCTGGCGCAGAAGGCGATCGACATGATGTGCGAGCGTGCGTTGTCGCGTTCGACCCAGGGATCGCTCCTGGGTGACAAGCAATTCGTCCAAGGCTTCATCGCCGACTCGTACGCGCAGCTCAAGCAGTTCCGGCTGTTCGTGCTGTACACCGCGTGGGAGATCGACGAGTACAACGACTACAAGCGGGTGCGCAAGGACATCGCCACTGCCAAAGTCGTCATGCCGACGGTGCTGCACGACATCGCCTGGCGGGC
>DASXXX010000125.1:0-37235 GCA_036502765.1 Acidimicrobiia bacterium
AAGGTGCGGACCATCCGCACCGTCGTGCTCCCGAACGCCGCCGCCGGCATCGTGAGCGGCGCGCTCCTCGCCGTGGCTCGCGCCGCGGGCGAGACCGCCCCACTGCTCTTCATCATCGGCACCACCCGTGAGGTCAACACCAGCCTCTTCAACGGCCCGAACACCGCGCTCTCGGTGCAGATCTTCGGCAACGCCACGTCGCCCTTCTCGGTGCAGCAGGACCGGGCCTGGGGTGCGGCGCTGACCCTCATCGCGATCGTGTTCATCGTGACCATCGCCGCCCGTCTCGTGACGGCGTTCTTCGCCCGCCGGCAGACGGCATGACCCCCGAGGACGGATCCATGCCCACCCTCGTCGACCCCACCGCTAACGTCATCGACGTGACGACCGACGTCGACGCCCCTCTCGCCGACGTCGAGGCCCCCGACACCAGCGTGCCGGAGGAGGAGCTCGAGCGCGAACGCGAGCTCGTGTTCGAGCTGCGCAACCTCGAGGTGCAGTACAGCGGTCACACCGCGGTCCGCGCGGTCGACCTCGACATCGCCGCCAACGAGATCACCGCGTTCATCGGCCCGTCGGGTTGCGGCAAGACCACCGTGCTGCGCTGCCTCAACCGCATGCACGACCTCACGCCGGGCGCCAAGGTCATCGGCCAGGTGAACTACCACGGCGAGAGCCTCTACGCGGGGAAGGTCGACGCGGCCGAGGTGCGGCGGCGGATCGGCATGGTCTTCCAGAAGCCGAACCCGTTCCCGAAGACGATCTTCGACAACGTCGCGTACGGGCCGAAGCTCAACGGCAAGAAGCGCTCGGAGCTGAAGGACATCGTCGAGCACGCGCTCACCCGCGCCGCGCTGTGGGACGAGGTGAAGGACAAGCTGAAGAACAGCGGTCTCTCGCTGTCGGGTGGTCAGCAGCAGCGCCTGTGCATCGCGCGCGCGATCGCGGTGGAGCCCGACGTCGTGCTCATGGACGAGCCGTGCTCGGCGCTCGACCCGATCGCCACCGCGCGCATCGAAGACCTGATGGAAGAGCTCAAGGAGGAGTTCACCATCGTCATCGTGACGCACAACATGCAGCAGGCCGCGCGTGTGTCGGACCGCACCGCCTTCTTCACGTCCGAGGTGGACGACGAGGGCAAGCGCGTGGGTCGCCTCGTCGAGTACGACGTGACCGAGAAGATCTTCACCGCTCCCACCGACCCTCGCACCGAGGGCTACATCACGGGACGCTTCGGTTGATGTCATGAGCCCCCAGCGACGTGACCAGAACGCCGAGACCGAACTGGCGCTGGCCCGGGCACGACAGGAGACCGACACCGTCGTCGGTCAACGCGACCGTCTTCTCGCCGCGCTCGACGAGCTTCGCCAAGGCGTGCTCGTCCTCGACGCCGACGGCACCGAGGTGTTCCGCAACGACGCCGCCGAGCGGTATCGCGACGCGCGGCACGCCGATGCCGTGGTGGCCGGCGCGCTCGACGCGCTGATCTCGCGTGCGCGGGTCGGCGAGCGCTGCGAGCGCGAGCTGCAGCTGCACAGCCCTCCCCGCGCCGTGGTGCATCTCTCGGCAGTGCCGATCGGCTCCCACGACCGTCCCCTCGGCGTGGCGGCCTTCGTCAACGACGTGTCGGAGATGCACCGGGTCGAGAGCGTGCGGCGTGACTTCGTGGCCAACGTGAGCCACGAGCTCAAGACGCCGATCGGCGCGCTCGAGGTGCTGGCCGAGACGCTGGTGGCGGAGGACGATCCGGCGGTGACCCGCCCGCTCGCGGAGCGCATCGTCAAGGAAGCCGAACGCCTCGCCCGCATCGTCGACGACCTGCTCGACCTGAGCCTGATCGAGACCCAGGAGTCGCCGCCGCGCACGCCGGTGCTGCTCGAAGCGCTCGTCGACGACGCGGTCGACCAACTCCGTCCCGCGGCTGCGGCGGCCGGGATCAACCTCCAGGTGCACCCGGGTGCGACCGGCGCGCTCGTCGCGTGCGACCGCCGGCAGGTGGTGAGCGCGCTGGCCAACCTCATCGACAACGCGGTGAAGTACTCGGAGCAGGGGAGTCCCGTCACCGTGAGCACCGCGCTGCTCGGCGACGAGGTGGAGGTGTCGGTGCGCGATGCCGGCATCGGTATCCCGAGCCGCGACCTCGAGCGCATCTTCGAACGCTTCTACCGCGTCGACCAGGCTCGCAGTCGCGACACCGGCGGCACCGGCCTCGGGCTGTCGATCGTGCGCCACGTCGCGCGCGCCCACGGTGGCGACATCACCGTGGAGTCCGTCGAGGGCCAAGGCTCCACGTTCCGGTTCGTCCTCCCGCTCGAACCCGAATCGGCTGCGCTGCGATCACCGCAGCAGGAGATCGTCTGATGCCCGAAGCCCCGTTGGTCCTGGTGGTCGACGACGAGCAGTCCTACCGCGACGCGCTGCGCATCGCGCTGGAGCGTGAAGGGTTCCGGGTGGAGGTTGCGGCCGACGGCGCGGAAGCAATCGCGCGCTTCGACGCGGTGCGCCCTGCGCTGGTGCTGCTCGACGTGATGCTGCCGCGCATCTCCGGCGTCGACGTGTGCCGCGAGATCCGGACCCGTTCGCAGGTGCCGATCATCATGGTGACCGCGCGCAACGCGGAGATCGACGCCGTGGTCGGCCTCGAAGTCGGCGCGGATGACTACGTGACCAAGCCTTTCCGGTTGCGCGAGCTCGTCGCGCGCGTGCGCGCTGCATTGCGTCGGGGGCGGGGCGAAGACGCGGGAGTCGCGCAGCCCGACGAGGTGATCGAGATCGGCGCCGTGCGCCTCGACGCCGCGCGCCACGAGGTTGCCGTGCACGGCGAGCGCGTCGCGCTCCCGCTCAAGGAGTTCGAGCTGCTCGAGTTGCTGCTGGCCAACGCCGGGCGCGTGCTCACGCGCGACGTGCTCATCGACCGCGTGTGGGGTCCGAACTACTACGGCGACACCAAGACGCTCGACGTGCACGTGAAGCGCCTGCGGGCCAAGGTCGAGGACGACCCCGGCCACCCGGCGCGCATCGTCACCGTGCGCGGCGTCGGCTACCGCTACGAGAAGGTCTGAGTCGAGAAGGTCTGAGTCGAGACGTCTGACTGCTCACTCGGGGACGCGTGCGGCGAGGGCTTCGTCGATCGTGGTCTGCAGCGACGGGATGTCGTGGACGAGGGTGGCGAAGTCGGCGCCGAACATCGCGAACAGCGTGGTCGGCGCGGTGGTGGTGACCGTCGCGGTGCGGCGTCGGGTCTTGAAGATCGCGGCTTCGCCGAAGTAGTCGCCGGGGCCGAACTCCGCGAGCGTGGCGCCGTCACGCGTGACGGTCGCCGCCCCCGACTCGATCACGAAGAAGAAGTACCCGGCACCACCCTCGTGGCTCAGGTGCTCGCCGGCCTCGACGTGGCGTTCCTCGAACTTCCCGGCTGCGCCGGCGCGTTGGTCGTCGGTGAGTTCGGCGAACAGCGGGATCGCGCGCAACCGGGCGGGATCGACGGACATGGTGCGGAACCTCCTCGACGATGGCCTCGACGGCCCGCGGGATGCTACGACCGTCGCCCGGTCGGCTGGCCGCCGTTCACCCGAAGTTCACCGGTTGGTCGCTGGCGCGTCAGCCGACCTTGGCCAGTGCATCCTCGTACGCGGCCTTGGCCCGCGGCGTGCCGAGGTCGGGCGAGGAGAAGGTGGAGCTCACCACGCCCTCGGCGTCGAGCACGAAGGTGGCGCGGTTCGCGCAGCCGAGCGCCTCGTTGAACACGCCGTAGGCCTTCGCCACTTCGCCGTGGGGCCAGAAGTCGCTGAGCACCGGGAAGGTGAAGCCCTGCTCCTCCGACCAGATGCGCTGCGAGTGTCGTGAGTCGCACGAGATCGCGAGCACCTGCGCGCCGCCGCGCTCGAACGCCGACGGATCGTCGCGGATCTCGCACAGCTCGCCCTGGCAGGTGCCGGTGAACGTGAACGGGTAGAAGACGATCACCACCGGCTTCCCGCGCAGCGCGGAGAGTGTGACGTCGTTGCCGTGCTGGTCCTTGAGTGTGAAGTCGGGTGCGACATCGCCGACTGCGACCATGCTGAGTCTCCTCGGTGCGGGCTTCGGAGACTAGTGGGACGCGCGCACGCGTTTGCCGCCCCGTTCGCCTCGTCGACACCGTCTGTTTGCACTTCGCCACAGCAGTTGTCTCGCGTCGGCCATGGCCTGTTCATGTCGGCTCCGTACAGTCGCCGCGGAGCATCGGGAGGGCGCTGGTGAGCGGGGCGGAGCAATGAATCGCGTGCTCGTCGTGGAGCGGCGAGAGCGCGCGGCCACTGCGACGACACTCGAGACGGAGGGGTTCACGGTCATGACCGCGATCAACCCCACAGAAGCGATCGCGGCGGTGGCCGCGTTCCGACCCGATCTCGTCGTCGTGGACGCGACCGTGCCCGATCCCGGCACCGTGTCCGTGTGCTCGGGCATCCGCAGCGCGATGGCAGGGCCGATCGTGCTGTTCACCGGGCCGTGTCCCGAGCGCGCGACGCTCGCCGCGTTCGAGGCCGGCGTCGACAGCGTCGTCGTCGGTCCCACCGGCACGCATGAACTGGTGGCGCGCGTCCGCGCGTTGTTGCGACGACTCCCGGTGCTGACCGAGGAGTCGGGTGACGTGCTCACGGTGGGTCCGGTGGTGCTCGACCGGGCGCGACGGGAGTTGTTCGTGCACGGGCACCAGGTGCGCGCACCTCGCCGCGAGTTCGACATCGCCGAGGTCCTGATGCGAGACGCGGGACGGGTCGTGCCGCGGCGCCAGCTGGTCCACGAGCTGTGGGGGACGGTGCGCGACACCAAGAGCCTCGACGTGCAGGTGGGCCGGCTGCGCCACCGCCTGGCGGAGATCGAAGGCGTGCAGCGGATCGTGACCGTCCGCGGCGTCGGGTTCCGCTTCCTGACCGACGAGGCGCTCGTCGACGAGCGGGTGCTCGCGGGTGAACTCGCGGGTGAACTCGCGGGTGAACTGGCGGGTGAGCTGGCGGGTGCGGCCACGGAACCGCCGGACTCGTGAGCACCACCGAGTTCGCACCGCCGAGTGAGCGGCGCGACGCCGGCGAGCCGGGGTCCGCGCCGAGTCGCACGCCCCGCCGGGTGGTCGAGGTGCCGGGCAAGGTCGACCGCGCCTTCAACCGTGTGACCTTCGCAGCCGGGCTCTTCGTGTTGCTGCTCCTCGCGCTGGTCGGCCTGTTCCTGCTGCTGCGCGGCCGCGAAGCGCTGGACGTGTCCGGCGTGTGGCAGTTCCTCACGCGCGAGGGCTGGCGCACCGATGTGAACCCGCCGCGGATCGGCGTGCTCGGGCTTCTGGTCGGGACGCTGCTCGTGTCGGCGGTGGCGGTCACCATCGCGATCCCGTTCAGCATCGCCGCCGCGCTCTTCATCACCGAGTACTCGGGCGCTCGCTCGCGTCAGTACCTCACGTCGGTCGTCGACCTCATGGCTGCGATCCCGAGCCTGCTGTTCGGCATCTGGGGCTTCGTGTTCCTCGCCGACCAGATCGTCCCGTTGTCGCGATGGCTGACGACGCATCTCGGATGGATCCCGATCTTCGCCACCGACCCTGGCGCGCGCCTCACCGGTTCGATCTTCATCGCCGGCATCGTCGTGGCGCTCATGACCATGCCGATCGTCACGTCGGTCGTCCGCGAGGTGTTCGGGCAGACCCCCCAGGGAGAGAAGGAAGCCGCGCTTGCGCTCGGGAGCACGCGCTGGGGGATGATCCGTTCGGTCGTCCTCCCGTACGGCAAGGGTGGGATCGTCGGCGGGAGCATGCTCGGCCTCGGCCGCGCGCTCGGCGAGACCATCGCGGTGTCATTGCTGCTCCCGCAGGTGCCCGAGGTGAGCGCCAAGATCCTGCAGAACGGTGGCGGCACCATCGCCGGGTTCATCGCCCGCCGCGCCGGCGGGGACTCGTTCACCGTGTCGGGATTGATGGCAGCCGGCCTCGTGCTGTTCGTGATCACGCTCGGGACCAACCTGGTCGCGTCGGTCGTCGTGGCGCGCAGTCGCTCGGGCGCGGGAGTGGACCTGTGACCGACGTCCAGCAGGAGTACTCGGTGCCGCTCGCCGAGCCAGTGTTGCCGCCCCCGCCGAACGGCACCGACGGTCATCGCCCGGCGCCCGCGGCGCGCGAACGGCGTCCGCGCCGACCGCGCGAGCTCAATGCCACCGACATCGTCACGATGGTCGGATCACTGGTCAGCTCGATCTGCCTGTGCTGGCTCGCGTTCAGCGTGCTCAGCGAAGGCGTCGGCTGGCTCGGCTACGGCCTGTGCGTGTTCCTCGTGTACCTCGGTCTGCTGTGGGTCGTCACCGCCGACCGACTCGGCGCGACCACCGCCAGCGACCGCGTCGCCACGTCGGTCGTGATCGTGTCGGCGATCGTGATCATGATCCCGCTGCTGTGGCTGGTCGTGTTCGTGTTCCAGAAGGGCCTGCCCGCGCTCCACGCCACCTTCTTCACCCAGGACCAGCGCGGGATCACGCCGGTGCTCCCCGCGACCGAGGGTGGCGCGGGCCACGCGATCATCGGCACGATCGAGCAGGTCGGACTGGCGCTCCTGTGGTCGCTCCCGCTCGGGTTGCTGGCCGCGGTGTTCCTCAACGAGTCGCGGAGCAAGTGGCGTCGCCCGGTACGCATCGTCGTCGACGCGATGAGCGGGCTGCCTTCGGTGGTCGCGGGCCTCTTCATCTACGCGGTGTTCATCCTGCCGTACGCCAAGAAGCTGGAGATCTTCGGGTACAACGGCTTCATGGCCAGCCTCGCGCTGGCCCTCATCATGTTGCCGACCATCACCCGCACGGTCGAGGTGGTGTTGCGACTCGTACCCGACGGTCTGCGCGAGGCCAGCCTCGCGTTGGGGGCGTCGCGGGCGCGCACGGTGTGGTCGGTCGTGCTGCCGACCGCGCGCACGGGCATGACCACCGCCGTCGTGCTCGGCATCGCGCGCGCGGTCGGTGAGACCGCGCCCTTGCTCTTCACCGCGTTCGGCTACGACCTCATGAACGGCAACCCGTTCAAGGGTTCGCAGGAGAGCCTCCCGCTCTTCGTGTACCGCAACGTGCAGAAGCCCTCACAGACCGCGATCGACCGCGGGTTCAGCGGCGCGCTCGTGCTGATGGTCCTCGTGGTCGGGCTGTTCGCGTTCGCCCGTTGGGTCGGCCGCGACCGCACCAAGCGCAAGAAGCGCCGCCGCGTCGTTTCCCGGTGGCTCGACGCCCAGAGACGGAGTTGACGTGAATGACCTCACCCACCTGCAGGCGACCTCCGAGCAGTTCCTCCCACCCCCGGAGGACCCGACCATCGAGGTGATGCCGATCGCGCCGATCGACGGTGACATCGACGAGATCGTCGCCGAGCAGCACGCCGCGATCGAAGCGCGGCCGGTCGAGCTCGTCGGTGGCCCACCCCCCGGTGCGGCCACGCTCGAGGCCCAGGACGCGTGCGCGTGGTTCGGCGACCGTCTCGTGCTCGAGGGCGTCGATCTCGTGATGCCCGCGGGTGAGGTCACGGCGTTGATCGGCCCGTCCGGGTGCGGCAAGTCGACGTTCCTGCGGTTGCTCAACCGCATGCACGAGCTCGTGCCCAGCGCCGCGCTCGACGGGAAGATCCTCCTCGACGGCGGCGACATCTACGACGCCAACATGCGCGCGCAGCAGGTGCGCATGCGCGTCGGGATGGTGTTCCAGAAGCCCAACCCGTTCCCCGCGATGAGCATCAGGGACAACGTGCTGTCGGGACTGAAGCTCAGCCGCATCAAGTGCAACGACAAGGACGGGCTCGTCGAGCAGTCGTTAGAGCGCGCCGGTTTGTGGCGCGAGGTGCGCGATCGTCTCAACGAGCCCGGCGGCGGCCTGTCGGGTGGTCAGCAGCAGCGACTCTGCATCGCGCGTTCGCTCGCGGTGCACCCGAACGTCCTGCTGATGGACGAGCCGTGTTCCGCGCTCGACCCGACGTCGACGCGGCGCGTCGAAGAGACGATCCACGAGCTGCGATCGATCATCACGATCGTCATCGTCACGCACAACATGCAGCAGGCGCACCGCGTCTCCGACACGTGTGCGTTCTTCCTCGCGGCCGAGAACGAGCCCGGCCGCGTGGTGGAACAGGGTGAGACCGAGAAGATGTTCTCGGCGCCCGACGACCCGCGGACGCTCGAATACGTCACCGGGCAGTTCGGCTGATGCGTTCGTCGTGCAGGGTGGCTGTGGTCCCGCGGGTTGCACTGGTGATCGTCGTCGTGTTCGTCGCGTTGACGGTGGGCAGTCCGGCCGGCGTGGCGGCACCCGCACGCATCAACGGGTCGGGCTCGAACTACGTCGCGCTCGCCATGCAGCAGTGGGTGGCGGACGCGCAGACCAGCGGCCTGGCGGTGAACTACCTGCCCACGAGCTCACCGGAGGGCCTGACCACCTTCGCCAACGGCCTCACCGACTTCGCCGGCACGGAGGCGGAGTTCTCCGCGCTGGGCTCTGGTGGCGCGGGCGACGGCCGTGGCTACCAGTACGTGCCCGACGTCGCCGGCGCGGTGGCGGTGATGTACAACGTCACCGACGTCGCGGGTACCAAGGTCGACTACCTCCACCTCTCGCCGCGCACGATCGCGCGCATCTTCACCGGTGAGATCTCGAGTTGGTCCGATCCCGCGATCAGCGCCGACAACACGGGCCTCAAGTTCCCCGACCAGCCGATCACCGTCGTCTATCGCGGCGGGCAGTCGGGGACCACCGCCCTCTTCTACGACTTCATCTCGCACGTCGCCCCCGACGTGTTCAACCCGTGGGCGGCGCGCAACCAGTTCCCCACCCAAGTGCGCATCATCCAGCTCGACTCGTCGCCGTCATTCGTACCCAAGCCGTACGCGCTCGGCAGCTCCGACCAGATCGCCCAGTTCGTCGCGAGCGATGCGGGCCGCTGGTCGATCTCCTACGACGAGTTCGGCTACGCCAAGGTCTACGGCGCGCCGGCGGCGTGGGTGCAGAACGCGTCGGGGCAATGGGTGTTGCCCTACGCGACCAACATCTCGGCCGCACTCGAGAGCGCGACGTTGCGTCCGGACCTCAGCCAGGACCTCGCCGGTGTGTACACCAGCGGCAACCCGCTCGCGTACCCGCTCTCGGCGTACAGCTACATGGTGTCCCAGTGCGCGGGGGCTGACCGGCCGACGTGCAAGGGCCCGTACGCCAACGCCGGCATCGCCGAGACCCTGTCGAAGTGGTGGCGGTACATCGCGTGCGAGGGGCAGGTGAACATGGCGCGCATCGGCTACTCGCCGCTGCCACCGAACCTCTCGCAAGAGATGGCGAACTCGATCGCGCGACTCACGGGCGGATCGCCGGAGACGTTGAACGTGGGCAACTGCGCCAACCCGCGCTTCGCCGGCAACCTCGGCGAGGATTCGACGAGCCCACCCGACAAGCTCGCGGATCGCATCGAGGCCCAGGCAGCTTCGGACGGCGGCGGCGCAGCCACGAGCGATCCGACGGCGACGACGGTGCCGGGTGCGTCTTCGACGGGCGCCGGCGCCAAGAGCAGTGCCGACGAGTCGGCCGGTGGGGGGAGCGGGGTCTTCCGCGAGGCCGCGCCGGTTGCCTACACGCGGCCGGGCCTGCCGCCGACGTCGTCGTTGCTCGTCGTCGCACTCGTGCTCGTGGTGGCGCTCCCGCCGATCGCGGTCGGTGTCCACCGGCGCCGCAAGAAGGCCTTCCCGGGTGAGTCGCCGTGAGCACGTCGCACCCGTTTCCGATGCGTTCGCCCAAGGTTCACAGGACGGGGTCTGTTTCGTTTGACCCCTCCGCCCGCACGATGGCGCTGCCGTCCACCAGTCGGTCGGCCGGAGACCGTCTTGAAGGTCTCCGCGGGGCAACGGAAGGACCCTACGTGCGAAGAGCTCATCTCAGGATGGCGGTCGGAGGGGCAGCGCTCGTGATGGCGCTCGCCACTCCCCTCACCGTCTCCGTGACATCGGCCGGAGCCGCCGGTGACACCATCGCGGCAGCCGGCTCCGACACGACCCAAGACGTGATGGATCAGATCCTCGCCGGAACGGGTGCCGTCAACGTGCACGTGCCGAAGCAGACGGTGGGCGACGTGACGGTACCGGGCGACACGTTCGCCAACAGCGTCACGTTCAACACCACCGGCACCGGCACCGACGGCGGCGGCAACCCGAAGATCATCCCTCCGGCAAACTCCGGCGAGGGCCGTGCGGCGCTCGACAACAGCGTGGCGAAGACCTACCCGGGTGCATTCGCGTACACGGGCATCGCCTCCTCGACGGGTGGCGTCATCGACATCGCCCGTTCGTCGTCGCGAGGCAACGGCACGACCCAGCAGTCGTTCGCGTTCGCGGTCGACGCAGTGGGCTGGGCGAGCACGAGTCTCAACGCTCCGGCCAACCTGAGTCTGCAGGACCTGAAGGACATCTGGAACTGCAACATCAACGACTGGAGCCAGGTCGGCGGTAGCCCTGGCGCCATTCAGCGCGTCCTGCCGAAGTTCGGTTCCGGCACCCGCAAGTACTTCCTCAACAACGTGGTCGGCGTGCCGAGCGCCGGAGCCGGGCAGCCGGTCGAGACCGACACCGTCGGCTGGCAGGCACCCACCGCGGGCACCATCCCCGCCGGTCATCCCGGTGCGGGTACCGCGATCACCTGTCCCGCTGCCATCGGCTCGGGCAACAGCGGTGGCGTCGAGGAGAACTTCGGGAACGAGCTCTCGAACTCGACGAACCGCGTCGACTACCAGAAGTACATCTTCCCGTACTCATCCGGGAAGTGGGTCCAGCAGGCCACCGGCGCCGGCAACCCGACCGTCGACGTGCGCAACGGCGTGCGTCCCGGCGGCATCGTCGGTGTGGCTCCCACGGGCAGCTTCCCCGCCGCGTACAGCGTCCGCTGGACGGGCACGGCGTGGTCGCTCAACGACGGCACGATCCTCGGCTCGAACGCCACCGGCGCTCGTTCCGTGAGCGTCACCTCGGCGGCGCAGTTCGCCTCCACGCTGACGGCCGCTCCCGGCACGTTCACGGCGGCGGACGTGGGCCTCAACCTGCAGGGCTCGTTCATCAACGACGGCACCACGATCCTCACCGTCGCCGGTGACGGCTCGTCGGTGACCATCTCGCCGGGCGCCAAGGGCGCCGGGACGGGGTCGATCCTCCTCGGATGGTCGGTCGTGAGCGAGAAGAACCCGAACCTCTTCGGAGCTGGGACCGGTGCCGGCACCCAGTACCCCGGTGTGCGGTTCGTCTACAACGTCCTGCGTCCGGACAGCCCGTCGTACAGCACCGCCCGTGATCTGGTGGCGTTCAACGACGTCAGCGGCGGCACGATCAGCCCGGTGTGCAACGGCACCGACGAGGGCCTGGTCGCCGACGCGGGCTTCCTGCCGCTGAAGGCGATCGACCCCACGGGTGCGGGCATCGGCAACGACTCCCCGGTCACCTGCCGCAAGCAGTAAGGCGCGGCTCCATTGCGGGGGCCGGCGTCGCCGGCCCCCGCACCCCCCACTTGCAATCGACGAACCGAATCGCCCGACACACGCAACGTTCTGAAGGAGGAACCGTGTCGAGATCCCACCCGCGGAGCACAGGCAGGAGAGTGCGCAGAGCACTCGCCGCTGCCGTGCTCGGCATCGTGAGCGTAGGAGCGCTCGTGACCGCCGCCGGTGCGGCACCGCCCATCGGGCCGTCACCGGCGACGACGAACGGCGTCAGCCTCGTCGCCTCTCCGGTCGACGGACTGGTCGACGGCCAGAACATCACCTACACCGTCAACACGACCGGCGCCACCAAGCTGGTCGGCAACCTGTCGGCCCACATCTGCCAGCACGGGCTCTCGGGCTACGGCACCGGCAACTTCGGCTACAGCGGTGGCACCGCGAACCGCTGCGTCTACCAGGCCGGCATCGTGAGCGGTGGCCTCGGCACCGGTGACTACGAGAAGACCTCGGGGCCGTTCGGTGGCACCGAGTCGACCTCGGGTGCCATCACCTTCAAGGCAGGCACGGGCAGCGTCACCTGGGGCAACGTGACCGGTGGTGGTCCCTTCACCATCCAGGCGGATGCCACCCACCAGGTCGACCTCGTGGTCGAGGTCAACCTGGCCGGCGACAGCGTGCCCCGCACGTACTTCGTGCAGCCGCTGACGTTCGCCGGACAGCCCGCGGCGCCGACCGCGGTCGGTGCAACGAGTGGCGACGCGTCGTCACACGTCACGTGGACGGCACCGTCGGACACCGGCAACAGCACCGTGACGAACTACGTGGTCACCGCGACGCAGACGGGCGGCGCTGCCGACCCATCCTCGCCGCGGACGCTCACGGTCGGCAACGTGCTCGCTGGTGACATCCCGCTGCAGAACTTCAGCACCTACGACATCACCGTCCAGACCAAGGTCGCGGCCAGCGTGCCGCTGAGCGCGGCTTCGTCGCCGGCAGTGTCGGTGTCACCGCTGCCCGGTCCCCCGACCGGCGTGACGGGGAGCCCGGCTGCCGGTGGTGTCAACGTGTCGTGGACCGCTCCGGCGTCGACGTCCGGTCTCACCAGCTACTCGGTGACGGCCACTCCGAACGTGGGCAGCCCGATCACCGTCGACACCGGGAGCACGGCCACCAACTACTTCTTCGCAGGTCTCGACAACGGCACCCCGTACACCTTCGTCGTGAAGGCTGCCTACGGCTCGCCGGCCGGTCCGTTCGGCCTCCCGTCGAACGCCTCCGGTGGTGTGACGCCTTCGAACAAGGAAGTGGACCAGCTCATCACCGTCGAGCGCCCGCAGGGTGCCCTGGTGCTGACGCAGGCCTGTGACACGACGAACCCAGTGCCCTACCCGGTCGACGGCAACGGCGTTCCGAATCCGGTCTATCCGACCACGCCTGCGGTGACCGCGGGTTCGTGCTCGGTGAACCTGGGCAAGGCGACGTTCGTCTCCGCGGATCAGGCGGCGGCCGCCGGCTTCCCGGCGATCGGTGAAGGCCAGTTCTTCCAGGCCAGCGGTGCCATGCACCCGGTGGCGATCGTCGACACCCGTGACGGTGACATCGGCTGGAACGTGAACGGTCTCCTGAAGACCAGCTTCACCTCCGGCTCGAACCACTTCAGCGCTCACCAGCTGGGTTGGATCCCGACGGTCTTCGACCGGAGCCAGCCGTTCAGCACGCCGGACGGTTCCTACGCGAACGACGCGACGAAGGGTGCCGACGTGTTGCCGGCATCCCACGCTGCGGACCTCGCGCTGGGGAGCTCGCAAGCCCTGGCCACCGCAACCGGTGGACACGGACTCGGCATCGCGCACATGGATGCCACCCTCAACCTCCTGATCCCCGTGTTCGCGCAGAGCGGTGTGTACAGCGCCGTGCTGCAGATCACGGCGATCTGACCCGACCCACGACGTGACTGGTGTCGGCGCCGGAACTCTTCCGGCGTCGACATCGGTCGTAACCGCACACCCTCAGGAATCACAACTTGTCATCCTTCGTTCCTCCGGTACCGCACCACCGGGCGCGCTCGCTGGTTTCGCGCGGGCGCGCGCTTGCGCTGCTCGCGCTCGTCGCGAGCGCGCTGTTCCTCCTTCCCGCGGGCGCGGCGCGTGCTGACGACGCCGGCCCGCCCCCGGTCGACAGCTGGGCCCTCACGCCGACGGGCACCGATCCGAACCAGCCCGGCGCCCGTCCGACCTTCTCCTACGACCTCGATCCGGGCGCGACCGTGAACGACTCCCTCACGGTCTGGAACTACGGGTCGACGCAGCTGAACTTCCACCTCTACGCGACCGACGCGTACAACACGCAGGCCGGTGGCTTCGACCTCATCCCGTCGGAGCAGAAGCCGAAGGACGCCGGCTCGTGGGTGACGCTCGAACAGGACTTCGTCACGCTCCCACCCACCTCCAAGGTGCAGCTCAACTTCACCATCAGGGTGCCCGCGAACGCGGCGCCGGGCGACCACACCGCCGGCATCGTCGCCGCGTCGGAGACCCCTGCAGTGAACAGCGAGGGCAAGCACGTGATCCTCGACCGCCGGGTCGGATCGCGCCTGTACCTCCGGGTGAACGGTCCCGCCAAGCCCGCGCTCGTGGTCGAGAACGTCGCCAGTGACTATCACCCGTCGATCAATCCGCTCAGCGGCAGCCTCGACGTGACCTACACCGTGCGCAACACGGGCAACGTCCGTCTCGGGGCGCGTCAACGCGTCGCGGTGAGCGACGTGTTCGGCGGCGTCGCCGAAGCATCCCCCGCACCGCTGCCCGAGCTGCTCCCGGGCAATGCGGTCACGATCACGCGCCACTTCGACGACATCGCCGCGACGTTCCGGCTCAGCACCGACGTCACGGTCACGCCGTTTGCGCCCCAGGCCACCGGTGGCGGCGCTGACGCCGCCGAGTTGGTGCGCGCGTCGTCCACCGTGCACACGTGGGCGATCCCGTGGCTGCTCATCGTCCTGCTCGTGCTGTTCGTGACCGCGATCCTGTGGGCTCGGCGTCGGTCGAGGCTGAGGGATCCGAATCCCGCCGTCGGTACGTCGGCCATGACGGAGGCCGCATGATGCGCGTCGTCGCCGTGTGCGAGTTGACCGTGCTCGGGCTCGTGCTCGTGCTGGTCGTCCCGAACGCGCGCGCCTTCGCCGCCAGCGACGCGGCAACCAGCGCGCGCGTCTCGGCGGAGCCGGCATCGGCGAGACCCGGCGACCGGGTCGTGGTGCACCTCGACGGTTGGTCACCAGGAACGGTGACGGTCGGTGTGTGTGGCAACGACGCGCGCCGCGGTGCGCAGGACTGTGCGTTGGTCGGTGACCAGTCCGTCGCCGTGCGCAACCCGGGGACGACCCTGGTCGACCTCACGCTCGTGCAACCCCCCGCGCCCTGCCCGTGCGTCATCCGAGCGCTCACTCCGTCGTTGAGCTACGTCACCACGTCGCCGATCGAGCTCGTCGGCGTTCCCGTCGCGCCGGTGGTCGGTCCCGCGCCCGCGGCGGCTGTCGAGGTCGACTCCGGCGTGCGGGTGCACGCGGCGGTCGTCGAGGCTCCGGTGCCGGGGTGGCAGGTGTTCGGCGGCACCGGCAACCGCGTGCTGGCGGTGACCATCGACAACGGTTCCGCCGACGCGCTCGAGGACCTGCGGGTCGTCGCCGCGGTCGGTCGCGGACGGGGGAGTGGCGAACCCCTCCCGTCGCGTGCGGTGCGCCGCATCGGCGCCGGCGTGCACCGCACCGTGCGCATCCCGTTCACCGTGTCGGCACCCTTCTACGGCGACTACACGGTCGCCGGCACCGTCTACGGCCTCCCGACCGCGACCGCGTTCCACGCCGATCTCGACAACGACCCCTGGGCGGCTGAACTGCTGCTGCCGATCGCGCTCCTGGTGCTCGCGGAGACCCTCCGCGTGCGCGACCGCCGCGCGCGCCGGCGCGAAGCAGCAGCGGACGCCGCCGTCGCGGCCACTCCGATCGCGGCGATCCCGCTCGCTCCCCTCACCACGATCATCACTGAACCGGTCGACCTTTTCGCCGACGCGTCAGATGCACCCCTGCTCGCCACCGCCACGACCACCACGGGAATGGACGCATGACCTACCTCCGACGCCACGCCGGACTGTTCGCCGTGCTCGCCGCGATCCTCGCGGTCGCGCTGAGCTTCGACGTCGTCGACGCGGCGTCGCCGAGCGGGCCGGTGCCCGCGACGACGAACACGGTGACGCTCAGCGCATCGCCCGTCACCGGCCTCACCGACGGACAGACGATCACCTATTCGGTCACGACCTCGGGGTCCACGACGCTCACGGGCGCGGTGACCGCCCACCTCTGCAAGCACGGATTGACCGGCTACTCGACGAGCAACTTCGGCTACAGCGGCAGCCAGGGCGTGCGGTGCGTGTACCAGGCCGGGATCGTGTCCGGTGGGCTGACCGACGCGGACTACGAAGCCGCGCAGAACTTCTTCCAGGCCGCGACCACCGGCGCGCTGACCTTCAAGGCGGGGACCGGCAGTCTCGTCTGGGGCAGCGTCACCGGCCAGGGCCCGCTCTCGATCCAGTGCGACAGCTCCAACCCGTGCGACCTGGTCGTGCAGGTGAACCTGACCGGTGACTCGGTGGCGACCACCTACTTCATCCAGCCGCTCGAGTACGGCGGTGGTGGTGGGCCGACGACCACCACATCGTCGACCACCACGTCGTCGACCAGCTCGACATCTTCGACGTCGACGTCGTCGACCTCCAGCACATCGACGTCGAGCACGTCGACCAGCTCCACCACGTCGAGCACCACGACGTCCACCACGAAGCCGCCGACCACCACGACGTCGACGACGACCAGCACCACGGTGCCCGTCACGACCACCACCATCGCCGGGACCGGTGGCGGCACGGTCACGCCCGCGATCGCGACGCCCAGCGGTGTCGTGACCGTCGTGTCGGACGGCTGGAAGACGGGGTCCTCGGTCGCCGCGACGCTCCACTCGACGCCGGTCTCACTGGGCACGCTCACCGCCACCGCCGACGGCACGGTCAACGGTCAGTTCACGCTGCCGTCCGACACCGCGATCGGTGCGCACACCATCGAGCTCACCGGGACTGACCCGGAGGACGCGGCGCGCACGGTCACGCTGAACCTGACCGTCGTGACGTCGACCGCGGTCACCACGCTGCCGGTCGGCGGCACGGGCGGTAGCGTCACCGGCAACAGCGCGGGCACAACGTTGGCGTTCACGGGCTCCTCGCCGCGCAACATCGTGTCGGTCGCCCTGCTCCTCTTGGCGGTCGGGCTCCTCGTGCTCGGCCAGCAGCAGCGCCGGCGGTCGGTTCGCTCGTGACCGCTCGTTCCTCCTCCGTGGCCCGTCGGGGCTGGCGTCGGCACGTGCCGGCGCTGGTCCTGGTCGGCGCGATCGTCCTCGCCGCGGTGTACGCGAGCGCGGGCATCGCCGACACGACCATTCCGGCGCCCGGGTGGACCGTCACCGTGACGCCCTCGACCAACCTCACCGATGGTCAGCGGATCACCGTCAACGTGCGGTCGAACTCCGACGTGGCCGTGAACTCGGTCGACATCCGTGAGTGTCGCCTCGGGGTGACGTACGACTCCGAAGACGACATGAACCCCGACTCGAAGCACTGCCCGCCGCGGCCGGTGTCGTCGTCGGCCGACTACATCGTGAGCCGGAGCGCGAGCCTCGGGCTCACTGCGCTGGCGCGCACGTCGGCGGGGGCGACCATCCCGTACTTCGTCGGCGCCGGCGCCGTCGCGTGGAACGACGATGCCGGGACGACCCTCACGTGTGACCAGTCGAACCCGTGCGCACTGGTCATGAAGTTCGGCATCGGTGCCGACACGGTGTTCAAATCGGTCAAGCTCGAGTTCACCGACGGCAACCCGATCGCCGCCTGCGGTGGCGCGGCCGACGGCATCGTCAACTCGGCCGGGCCCGACGAGGTGTCGGACCTGTGGGCGTCGTGGACCCGTGACATCTGCGCCAAGACGGGGACGAAGGCGCCGTCACGAACCGCGTTCACGGGTGAAGGCTCCGCGGTGACGCAGTTCGCGAACGGCGAGGTCGATCTGGCCTACACCGCGGCCGGCTACGACGCCGACGTCGGACTCCTCAGCGACGGTGCGACCGGCACCCGGAACGCGGTGGCGATCCCGCTCGCGCTCAACGCGTCGGTGTTCGGCTCGGGTGGCGGTCAACACCAACTGGTGAACAACCTGCCGCTCGGCGACAAGGCGCCCTATCCCGACGGATCGGTGAGCCTCGACGCGTCGGAGGTGGCTTCATTCCTCACCGGCGGCATCCCGTGGATCTCTCGCTTCGACAAGCCGTGGTCGAACGACATCACCAACCGCAATCCCGCGTTGCAGTTCATCCTGTACGCGTCGGACGGCAGCGTGACCGCGCCGTCGGAGACGCTGGCGTCGACGTACTACATGACCAAGTACCTCCACGAGCTCGCGCCGGACGAGTTCACGATCCCGAACACCACGACCGCGCGTCAGGTGACGTCGAGCCTCGCGCTGTCGAACCCCGCGTACGAGAACCTCGGGCTCTACACCGGACGTCCGAGCTTGGCGAAGGTCGTGATCCCCGCGTCGCTCTCCGTCACCGACGGTCCGACCTGGGCGATGACCGACCTCGCGACCGCGCGGGTGTACGGCATCACGCCCGCTGCGATCGAGGGCAGCGGCGGCTTCGTGTTCCCCGACGCGGCGTCGATGGCGGCCGCGGTCCCGCTCATGACGCAGAACTCGCAGGGGATCCTCGTCCCCGACCCGGGTGCGATCGCCGGTGCCGGTGCCGGCGCCGGTGTGACCGCGACCGCGACCGCGCCGTATCCCCTGACCTACGTGGAGTACGCGCTGGTCCCGGCCGAACCGCTGGTCGACGAGAACACGTGCACGCTGCGCAGCAACTCGCAGCAGCTCCTCACCGCCTACCTCGAGTACGTGACCAGCGACGGGCAGAAGAACCTGCCGGCGGGGATGCAACCCCTGCCCGACTCCCTCGCGGAGCAGGCCAAGACGCGGTTGGCGTCGGTCGGTGCGTCGGTCGTCACCGGTCCCTGCGCGGGCAAGGTGGGTCCGCCGGTGACCGGTGCACCCAGCCCCACGGGCACCGCGGGAGGAGGCGGTGCGACGAGCCCCTCGAGCTTCGGGAACACGAGCCCGTCGACGTTCGGGGCTGGGTTGACCAACCCGAACGCCGCCGCGGCCGCCGCCGCGGGCGGTGCCGTGGGGGAGAAGAAGGAAGCGGTGGTCGCGATCCCGGCATTCGCGGGACACAAGATCGCCAGCCCCTGGGGCGGCATCCTCGCCCTCATCGGCATCGTGGTCACCATGTCGCTGGGGGCATGGATCACCGCCGGAGGCGAGCTCGGGGGTCACGCACCCGACGGCCAGGTCGGGCAGCTGACACCGCGGCGAATCGGATCGCTGGCGTTGCTCTGGGGTGGCGTCACGCTCGTCGGCGTCGCGCTGGTGATGTTCCAACTCGGTCCCACGCTGCAACAGCGCGACCAACGGGATCTGTTGTCGCAGTACCGCGCCGAGGTGAAGCACGCCGCCGCCGAATCGCAGACGCTCACCGGCGTCACTACCGACGACCGCGCGCCGGAGATCGGCGACCCCGTCGGCATCCTCGAGATCGGTTCGTTGAAGGTCCAGAACGTCGTGGTGGAGGGGGTCTCGGCGTCCCAGACGAGCGTCGGGCCCGGTCACGTGCCGGGGACCGCGGGACTCGGCCAGCCCGGGAACAGCGTCGTCGTCGCGCGGCGCAACGGGTACGGCGGTCCGTTCGCCGATCTCGGCGCGGTGCGACGCGGCGACCGGATCGTGGCCACGACCACGCAGGGCCAGTCGGTGTACCGGGTGAACGACGTGCGCACGGTCACCGTCGACGACGATTCGGCATCCGACCAGTCCACCCCCACGACCACGACTGCGTCGCCGACGACGACGACGACGACCACGACTGCCGCGACCGCGACCACGACTGCCACGACCAGCACGACGTCGGGGACCGGCAACGCGGCGAACGCCGCCAGCTCCACGCCGGTGCGCGACGTCTCCTACGGGAAGACGACGACGAAGGCGTCGAAGGACGTCACAGTCAAGGCGTCGGCGCTCTACGGCAAGACGAAGGCGAACCAGTTGACGCTCGTGACGTCGGCGAGCCGATCGCCGCTCAACAGCTCGCAGGCCACGGAGGTGGTCGCGACCATGATCGGCGACCCGTTCGAGTACACGACCCAGGGCGCGCACAGCTCGTCGCAGACCGGCTTGCACGGCGACCAAGGCGCGTTGTCGGCCGTGTTCCTCGCGCTGCTCGCGCTCGCGGCGGTGGTCGTCGCCAGCGTCGTGCTCTATCGGCGCATGCGGTTCCGCATCGCGTACGTGCTCACCATCGCACCGCTCGTCGCGCTCACCGTGATCTTCGGTGAGTCCCTCATCAAGTTGTTGCCGGCATGGTCATGATCACGCGCCGCATCGTCGGCATCCTCGTGCTCCTCTTCGTGTTCGTCGGTTCGCTCGCGTTCGTCGACGCGGGACCGGTGGACGCCGTCGACGGCACAGTCGGTCCCATCGCCTTCACCGTCAACCTGACCGACGGCCACGACCTCGCCGTCCATGCCCAGGCCGCCGACGGCGTCCTCATCTACGAGCTGAAGGTGCACCTGTGCCTGCCCAACGCCAACGTGCGTACCAACTACGACTTCGGCTTCCAGGGCAAGAAGTGCACCAACGCCCCGGTCGGCGCGAGCGACGTGGAGCAGGTCGCTGCCTTTCCTGACGGTGCGAGCGCGGGTGACCTGAACACGTTCAAGGTCGACGTGGGCTCGGTCCATTGGGTCAACGACCTCGGCTACGACCAGACCATCGACTGCGGACCCGCGAAGCAATGTGACGTGGTGGTCCGCGCGTCCATCACGAACGGCGCCGCGTTCTTCACCGCTCCGCTCTGCTACGACTGCCCGGCCGAGGCCACTCCGCCCGGCCAACTCCCGGCGGGTACGCCGCCGCCGCCGACCGAACCCCCGCCGACCACTGCTGCACCGGCCGCCGCGGATGCAGGAGGCGCCGGTGGGCCGACGTCGACCGGCGGTGCCGCGTCCACCGCGGGCGGTGCCACGAGCGCCGCCGCCGCCAACGGTTCGGGGACCGCGGCCGATGGGAGCGAGCAGGCGCTCGCCACCACCGCGAGCGCGGTGCCCTCGCCCGACGACCTCACCCCACGCGCCCGCGTCTTGTTGTCGGCCGGCGCGACCGCGGGAGCCGCCGTGCTCGTCGCCTGGATCATCGCCCGCGGCATCCGCAAGACGAGAGGCATCTGATGACCATGAACCCGATCCGTCGCGTGCTCGTGAGCGGCGCGCTCGTCGTCGCGCTCGCCGGTCTCGCGGCCGCGTGCAGCGATTCGTCGGCGAAGACCGGTGCCGGCGGCACGACGACGACGCAACCGCGCGCCGGTACCGCGACGATCGCCGCCTTCACGGTGCCCGAGTCGGTGCCGTGCGCGGGAAAGACCAGCGTCACGACGACGGTCACGTTCCAGACCACCGGCGCGAAGACGAACGAGGTGTACGTCGACGGCGCGCCGGTGGGCGGCGTGGCGGCCGACCACGCCGACATCGATGTGCACTGTGACCCGTTGCCCCACACGGTGGTGCTCACCGCGGTCGACGCCGACGGCGGACGTACCACCGAGAAGAAGCTCCTCACCACCGACACCACCAGCTGATCCATGACCGACACGACGAAGGACACCACCATGACCATGCCCCTGCAGCGGCCGGTCGCGCTCGAGTTGGTGAGCGCCGAGACCGTGGACCTCATGCTCGAACAGACCGAGGTCGAACAAATCGAGCTCCGGCGCCGAGCCGACGATCTCCTCTCCACGGCACTCGAGCTCGAGCAGCAGCTCGCCACCTTCGGCATCACGCCGGAAGCCTCCAACCACTTGATGATGCGCCTGCACGAGTTCCTCGGGGAGCTCACCGTCGAAGCCGCCGTCGAAGCCGCCGCACTGGTGTCGACCGCCCACCGGCGCGTCGCGCTGACCGGAGCGTCCCACAACTGGGGTTCGGCTCTCGCGGTGTCGACACCTGTGGCGTCGGTACCCGCGGTGGCAGAGGTCGCGCGTCCGCCGCTCGCACTCGTGCCCGACCCGGTGGAAGTGCCCGAAGACCTGTTCGACCTGGCGTCGCTGGAGGTGGCCGACGCCGCGACGCCCGACGAATTCTGGGCCGAGACCGATCACCGGCCGTGGTGGCGTCGTCGTGACGTGTCGGCGGGTGCCGCGCTGACCGCGCTCGGTGTGATCACGGCCCTGCTCGCCGTGGCCGTGCAGGTCGCGTGAGGAGCTGACGACCGACGTGAGGAAGCTGGCGATGTTCGCGGTGACGGCGAGCGTGATGGTGGGGACGATCGTCCCGGCCGTCGCGCAGACCGACGCGCCCGCGCCCACATCGACCACCGCACCTGCGTCGACGGCACCGACCGCACCGACGGCGCCGATGCTCGATCCCGAAGCACCGCGCGTCGCGATCGAGGTCGCCCGCGACGCGCGTCAGCTCGACCGACTGGTGGATCGCACCGCGATCGCGCAGCAGCAGCTGGCGTCGGCCGAGGCCGCGCTGGCCGAGACCGAGGCGAAGCTGGCGACCAACCAGACCAAGCTCGACGACGTGCGAGGTCGTGTCCGCCAGCAGGCCGCGCTGCAGTACCGGCGCGGCTCGGACAGCGGCACGGTGCCGCTCGACGTGCACAAGGTCGATGATCTGGGCTCGGGACTGCACTACGCCGAAGCGGCATTGCAGGTCGACCAGGGCGAGCTCTCGAAGCTCATCGACACGCAACAGAAGCTCGACGCGGTACGAGCCGACCAGGGGCAACGCCGCGACGAGGCCACCACGAACGCGCAGCTCCTCGTCGACACGAGCGCGCAGCTCCTGGCCGAGATCCAGCGTCAGCAGTCGCAGCTCGACGCCTGGGGTGCGGTGCCGGTGATGGGCGCCTCTTGGCTCACCGGTGCACAGCTCGGGGCGTGGTACCGCTCGACTGGCGCGAACCCACAACTCGCGCCCGGCACCACCATCGATGACATCACCAACCTGTTCGTCATCGAGGGCAACGCCGAGCACGTGCGCGGCGACCTCGCGTTCGCGCAGGCGATCATCGAGACCGGCGGCTTCTCGGTGGCGGCGGGCAACAACTACTCGGGCATCGGTGTGTGCGACTCGTGCACCGGCGGCTATGCGTTCGTCTCCCCGATCGAAGGTGTGCGCGCGCAGATCCAGTTGCTGCGCAACTACGCCGATCCCGACAGTCGCGCGTCGAACCTGGCGTCGGTGCCGTCGCCGTCGCTCTACGGCACCGACCCGCGCAAGGCCGCGTCGCTCTACGACTCCTTCTTCCTGAAGGGGCACGCGCCGCTGTGGAACCAGATGGGGAACGGCAACTGGGCGACCGATCCCACCTACTCCGGCAAGGTCATCAACCTCTTCGCCCAGATGGTCGCGTTCGCGGCCAGTCATCCGTGAACCGTTCGACGTCGAGTCCCGACCTTCGCAACCCAGGATGGAGCCAGCCATGAACCCACCCGACACCCCGACCATCACCGGCTACCCCCGCGTCGAAGTCGACGAGTTCCTCGCCGCCGCAGCCGAGGAGAAGAGCCGGCTCGAAGCCGTGATCAGCGACGCCGAGACGCGCGTTTCGCGTGCGCGCTCCGCGGTCGGTGCCCATCAGGTGATGGTGCAGATGCTGCTGGAGTCGCAGCAGGAACTGAGCCGCATCCGCCGCGATGCCGAAGCGGAAGCAGAAGCGATCGTCGCTCGCGCCGAGCTCGACGCGCAGGCGATCCTGTCGGGTCAGCCGACGCCTGTCCCAGTCACCGCCCCGCCGGTTGCGATCGCCACGCCCGGCCCCTTCGAGTCGGCGGCACCGCTCGCGGTGCAGCCCGACGGTCCGGTCGACGGCAACGACGAGTTCTTCACGTTCTTGCGTGGTGCGCTGGCCGACGAGCAGCCGCTCGGGCCTGCGCCGGAACAGGAGTCACGATGATGCGCCCGTCGTTTCAGCGACCGGTCACGATCGACATCGTGCCCGCCGCGGAGGTCGATGCCCTCCTCGAGTCGGCCGAGCGCGAGTCCGGCCAGCTCCAGCAGCGCGCCACCGCGGCGTCAGCTGCGGCCGCGGCCGCCGAAGCCAACGCGCGCTCCGTCGGCATCGACGGGTCGTCCACCACGTGGACGATGGTGCGCCTCGAACGCTTCCTCGACGATCTCAAGGTCGAGGCCGAACGCGACGCCCGTGCCATCGTCGACGTCGCGCAGCGTCGTGCGGAGGCGCGCGTCGCGAGCGTGAGGTCCGCCGCCTCTGACGGCGCCGCGCCGAGTGCACCGATCCCGCCGAGCGCACCGGTCGCACCGAGCGCACCGGTCGCACCGGTCGCGACTGCGGCGCCCGTGGTCCCGCAGCCCGCGCCGATGACGCCGTCCCCGGTGCAATGGTCGCCGACGAACTCGGCCCGAGTGCAGCCTTCCGAGGCTTCGACCACAGTCCTCACGTCGAACGGGTCGAGTGCGCCGGCGCCCGCGGCCGCGGGGTCGACGTTCGTGCTGCCGGTGAACGCGCCCGCGCCGTCGGCGTTCGTGCCGGTGACCGATCGCGCGGTGCCGGCACCTCTCGCGACACCGGTGGCTCCGGTCGTGGCTCCGCCGGTGCTCCAGCCGACTCCGCCGGCAACGGCGGCGGCCGTGCCGGAAGTCGTACCTGCGCCGGCACCGGCTCCGGCCGCGGTGCCGGCGCCCGCGAAGGCACGTCGACGGTTCCCGATCTCGGCGATCCTCGAGGTGGTCGCGGTCCTGTTGATCCTGCTGTTCATCCTGCTGCGTCTGAGCTGAGTGACCCGCCGGTGCACCGTGGACCCGTCGCGCTCGTCCGCCACGCCGTCTTGGCCGCGACGATGGTCGCGGGCATCGTGGTGGCGGTCGATCCGCATCCGTTCGCGTGGCCCGGCGACGCACCGTCCGTCGCGCTCGCACCCGCGATCGACGGGGCGACCGCGACCACGATGCCGGCGCCGCGCGTGCCCCGCGGCGACAGCCTGCGCTTCGCCGCCCTCGACGCGCCCGAGACGCCGACGCTCGCGACGACGGTGACCGAGCGACCCTCCACGGAGCCGCCGACGACCGCGCCGCCGGCACCCTCACCGGAACCGACCACCGTGGCACCGGCCTCGGTCCCGACGCGCGCGCCGGCGGTCGTCGCCAAGGTCAAGGTGCCGGTGCTGATGATCTATCCCGCCGAGGGCGCGTCGCAACCGAATGTCGCGTTCTACGGCACGACCGAATTGGGCACGCCCCGCGTGCTGCTGACCACCGCGGTACGCGGTCAGTGGACCCAGGTGCTCATGCCGACGCGACCCAACGGCTCGACCGGGTGGATCCACACCGCCGACGCCGACCTCTCCACCATCGACGACGCGGTCGACGTCGATCTCGCCGCGCGCACGCTCACGTGGACGCGCGGCAACCAGGTCGTGCTGCGGGTACCGAGTGCGGTCGGTGCCCGCAGCACTCCCACGCCGACGGGAACGTTCTTCGTCACCGACGTGCTCCCCTACGACCCGAACGGTCCCGATGGCGCGTGGGTGATCGCGCTCAACGCGCACTCCGACGCGTACGCGTCGTTCGAGGGCGGTGACGCCCGCATCGCGATCCACGGCACCAACGACCCGTCGAGCATCGGCGCCGCGGTGTCGAACGGGTGTGTCCGCGTCGACGCCGGACCGCTCGACGCGCTACGCGCGCAACTTCCACTCGGCACGCCGGTCACCGTGCATTGAGCATCGCTTCGGTGCTGGTTCAGTCGAGACCGAGACAATCGATGATGGCGTCGGCCGCGCCCCGCGCCGGGCCGCGCACGATGCTCATCAACGGCGTGACCGACACGTAGCCGTCCTTGACGAACGCGACGTCGGTGCCGGGCGCCGAGTCGGCCCGCCCGGTGATCTCGATCTTGAGGTCGCCCTCCGACACGTCAGCCGATGCCACCCACACCTCGCCTGCGGGTGCGAGCTCGGCTTCGCGCACGCCCTTGATCTCGGTGAGCGACAGGTTGGGCACGTTGAGGTTGAGCACGCGCGCGTCGCCGTCGGGCTTGGCCGCCCACTCGACTGCCGACGCCGCGACCCGTGCCGCAACGTCCCAGTGGTACTCCTTCTCCACGCTCCAGTCGATCGACACCGCGATCCCGGGGATGCCGTACCCCGCGCCGGTGAGCGTCGCGCCGACGGTGCCCGAGTGCAGCACGAGGTGGCCGGTGTTCGCGCCGGGGTTGATGCCCGAGGCGATGAGATCGGGGAGGTCGCCGAACGCACCGAGACACGTGGCGAA
This sequence comes from Acidimicrobiia bacterium, assembly GCA_036502765.1. Taxonomy (GTDB): domain Bacteria; phylum Actinomycetota; class Acidimicrobiia; order IMCC26256; family DASPTH01; genus DASUAS01. The sequence continues at coordinate 25,898 of DASXXX010000125.1, forward strand.
CACCGCCATGGCCGGCGGTGCGTCGATCGCGTGCACCGGCAGGTCGGGGAGCTCGTCCCACACGTGCCGCACGACCGGCGGGGGTCCGGCGTTGATCATCCGTCCGATCGACGCCCCCGCGCCGCTGCGGTCGTCGGTGGGTGCGACCACGAACACGTCGTGGCCGTCGGCGACCAGGGTGGCGGCGAGCGCGTGGATGCCGGGCGAGTCGACGCCGTCGTCGTTGGTCACCAGGATGCGCATGGCATCCAACCTACCGGCGGCGTCGGTGAACGACGGATGAAGCTCGGGTGCCCCTGGCGTCAGTACTGCAGGCTGCGTCAGGGCTTCGGCGGCGGCAGGTACCGGGCGCGGCGCACCGTGTCGCCTTCGATGTCGAAGACCCAGACGGAGCCCTTCTCCATCCGGTGGTCGCGCAGCTTCACGCCGTGCCGTCCGAAGTGGTCGAGCAGGTCCTGCATCACGTCGCCGTGCGTGCACAGCACGGCCTCACGGTCCTGCACCTTCTCGAACAACGTGAGCGCCTGCGAGAGCCGCGCGCCCTCGGCGAGCGCGTCGGAGGTCTCGACGTCGAGCCCGAGCTTCTCGGCGACGGGCTCGACGGTGCCGACGCAGCGCGTGTACGGACTGCTGATGATCAGCTCGATCGGCTCGCCCCCGAGCTTCTTGGCGATGCCGGTGGCCTGCGCCTTGCCGACCTTCGAGAGTGGCCGGAGCGCGTCGTCACCCTGCCAGCGTCCGCGAGACCCGGCCCGGGCATGGCGCACGAGATAGACGCTCACGAGGGAACGGGCGCCTTGACCAGGAGCTTGCGGTCGTGGGAGTAGGTGAGATGCCCAGCGGCCTCGTCGATGCTGTACCAGCGCACCGCGTCGACCTCGTCGTTGGCGACGAAGGTGCCGTCGGCGGCAGCCTCGTCCGACTCGGGCGCCATCAACCAGTAGTGCACGACCTTGTCCCGACCCTTCGAGTCGCGGTAGCGGGTCCGTCCTGCGGGCGCGCCGAGGGTGCAGCGTAGGCCGGTCTCCTCTTCGACCTCGCGCAAGGCGGTCTCCTCGTCGCGCTCGCCGGCATCGGCCTTGCCCTTGGGCAGGCTCCAGTCGTCGTACTGAGGCCGGTGGACCAACAGCACCTCCCAGTCGCCGTCACTGCCGCGTCGGAGCACGATGCCACCGGCGGCGCGGATGGTGGCGTGCGAACTCACATCCACCGCCGCAACGACTGGTGCCGGGCGCGCTTCCACGCCGCGGGCCACTCCTCGCGCGACGCCTGGGCGGCCGCGTCTTCCCATGCCGCGAGCTGTCCGGCGACGAACGCGGCGCGCGCCGCGTGCTCGCCGGTGGGCACGTGGGCGCGGAGCCACTCGCCGGCGACCACCGCGTCCTGGTGCTCGCCGAGCACCTCCTGCAGACCGGCGACGGCCGACGCGAACTGCTTCGCGCCCTGGCCCACCGCCGGCGCCACCGCCTCCGCCGCGTACCGCGCCCGCTTGGCACGGATGCGGGCCGCGTGCAGCTCGGCGTCAGGCGGCTCGTCGCCCAGCTCCTCCATCGCCGTCCGGAGCTTCTTCCACGGCTTCGCCACGAGATCGCCGAGGTCGAGCGCGAGGTCGACGGCATCGTCGGCCGCAGGTACGAGGCGTGACGCCGCGAGCAGTCGTTCGAGCAGGTCGAAGTAGCGCGGCGAGCGCATCGCCGCCAGCAACTCCTCGCGCGCGGCGTCGCGTTGCGCGTGGAGTCCGTCGAGCAGGTGCGCGCCTCCCGCGCGGTCGCTCGCGGGCAGCGCGGCGACGTGCGCGTCGAGCCGTCCGAGCAGCACGTCGGTGTCGCGCACCGCGCCGAGCAGGTCGGCCAGCCACTTCAGCTCGTCGCGCAACGGCTCGTCCCACGCCGGGTCGACCACCGGGCGGAACGTCCGCAGGTCGGAGCGGAGTCGGCGGGTGGCCACGCGCGCCTGGTGCACGTCCTCGGGATCGGTGCCGAGCCGCACGCCGGGGTCGTGCGCGAGCAGCCGCGCAGTGGAGCGGATGATCGCGGCGCGCAGCACCTTGGTGGCGGTCGACGCGAAGTCGAGCTTCGGGGGCGGCACGAGGTCGGGGGCGTCGAGCGCGCGTGCCCCGAGGGCGCGCACGATCTTGGGGAGGTGTTCGGGCGAGCCGGCGCCCGCTTCCCGTAGGCGGTCGGCGATGCGCGACACGACGTGCTTCGACACGCCGTCGGCGAACTCCACCTCGAGCTCCCGGAACGCGGTGTCGGGACACACGCCGTCGTGCACCGTGACCGCGTCGTCGACGGCCTCGGCGACCAGCGCGCCGTCGGAGTCGTGGAGGGCGACGGAGGTGCGCACGGTGTCGAGGTGCGCGGCCACCTGCAGGGGCGCGTGGCGGATCAGCGCGTGGACCAGGTCGACCGCGTCGGCAGGAGGGTCACCGGCCGGCCCGTCGACGTGGAGCTCGCTGCGCACGAGCGCCATGCCCGATGCGCCCGCGAGCTTCACCGTCCAGCCGTCCTCGCGGTGGCGCAGGCTCGCACCCGCGCGTGCGAGCCGCAGGTCGGCGGTGTCGTAGTAGACCGCGTGGAAGTGCTTCGTGCGCGGCTCGTCTGCGTGGAGGCCGTCCCCGCCGGTACCGCTGGTGCCGCCGGCGTCGGCGAGCGTGCCGAGCGCGGCGACGAGATCGAGCTCCGGCGCGGGCGTGAACTTGAGTTCGCGCTCCTCCTGCGATCCGACGCCCACGTCGTGCCCGGTCAGGAGCTGTGCGCTCGCGCGATCGCGAGCTCTTGCAGCGCGCGGTGCGTGGAGACGCCTTGCGTGGTGGGGATCTTGTGCCAGGTGCCGTCGGCCGCGAGCTCCCACGCGAGCACGTCGTCGGTGAGGTCGAGCTCGAGCATCTCCGAGAGCCGCGCCCGCAGGCGGGGGTCGGTGACCGGGGTGAGCGCTTCGACGCGGTGGTCGAGGTTGCGGGGCATGAGGTCGGCCGAACCGATCAGGTACTCGGCGGTTTCGGGCTCGGCACCGAAGCGGTACACCCGGGAGTGCTCGAGGAAACGACCGATCAGCGACCGCACGTGGATGTTCTCGGACAGTCCGGGGACCTGCGGTCGGAGGCAACAGATGCCCCGGACCACGAGCTCGATCCTCGTGCCGCGCTGCGACGCGTCGTACAGCGCGTCGATGAGCGCGGGATCGACCAGGCTGTTCATCTTCAGCGTGATGCGGCCGGCGTCACCCAGCTCGGCCTGTTCCTCGATGCGGTCGGCGATCGCGCGGCGCAGGTGCGAAGGCGCGACCAGCAGCTTCCGGTACTCGCCCTGGTGGCTGTAACCCGTGAGGTGGTTGAACAAGTCGGTGAGGTCGGCGCCGAGCTCGGGATCGGCGGTGAGGAGGCCGACGTCCTCGTAGAGGTGCGCGGTCTTCGGGTTGTAGTTGCCGGTGCCGATGTGGCAGTAGCGGCGGATGCCGTCGGCCTCCTGCCGCACGATCAGCAGCACCTTGGCGTGCGTCTTCAACCCGACCAGCCCGTACACGACGTGCACGCCGGCTTCTTCGAGCGAACGGGCCCGGGCGATGTTGGCCTGCTCGTCGAAGCGGGCCTTGAGCTCGACCAGCGCCACGACCTGCTTGCCCGACTCGGCCGCCTTCATCAACGAGCTGACCAGCGAGCTCTCGGCACCGGCGGTGCGGTAGATGGTCTGCTTGATCGCGAGCACGTGCGGGTCGACCGAGGCCTGCTCGACGAACTGCTCCACCGACGTGGAGAACGAGTCGTAGGGGTGGTGCACGAGCACGTCGCCGTTGCGCAGGAGCCGGAAGAAGTCGGGGGCCGGGTCGCCACCCTGCAGCACGACGGGGGTCTGCGGGACCCACGGCTCCTCTTTGAGGTCGGGGCGGTCGAGCGCGTACAGCGACCACAGCCCGGCGAAGTCGAGGGGGCCGTCGATCACGTTGACGTCGGCATCGGCGAGCTCGAGCTCGCGGCAGAGCAGCTCGAGCACCTCGCTCGTCATCTTGGCGTCGACCTCGAGGCGCACCACCCGACCGAATTTGCTGCGTCGGCGCAGGACCGACTCGATCGCCTCGAGGAGATCCTCGGCTTCGTCCTCGAGCTCGAAGTCGGCGTCGCGAGTGACGCGGAAGGGATGGCGTGCGAGCACTTCCATGCCGGGGAAGAGCGCGTCGAGCTTGGCTGCGATCAGTTGCTCGAGCAGCACGAAGCGCTCGCCGTCGGGGAGGGCGACCACACGGGGGAGCAGCGGCGGGACCTTGACGCGCGCGAACCGTTCGTCGCCGCTCGACGGGTCGCGCACGGTGACGGCCAGGTTCAGCGACAGGTTGGAGATGTACGGGAAGGGGTGCGCGGGGTCGACGGCCAGCGGCGTCAGGACCGGGAAGATCGACTCGACGAACATCTCCTCGAGGTGGGCCCGGTCGTCGGCGGCGAGATCGTCCCAGTCGGCGAAGCGGATCCCTGCGTCCTCGAGCGAGGGCACGATCTCGTTGGCGAACACCGCGGCCGACCGATCGACCAGGACGTCGACCCGACCCCGGATCGTGCGCAGCTGATCGACGAGGTCGAGGCCGTCGGCCGTGGTGGTGCGCAGACCGGCGCCGAGCTGCTCCATGAGGCCCGAGACCCGCACTTCGAAGAACTCGTCGAGGTTCTGGCTGAAGATGGCGAGGAACTTCGCCCGTTCGAGGAGGGGCAGGTGGTCGTCCTCGGCCAGGGCCAGGACGCGCGCGTTGAAGTCGAGCCACGAGAGCTCGCGGTTGAGGAAGCGCTCGGAAGCGTCGGCGAAGGGCGGATGCCCATGCGTAGCAAGCGCGGAAGCGGTGTCCAGCCCGGCCACCGGCCAATGCTACTCCCGAATCGGGCGTTCCGAACTGGGCCGATCAGGGACGCGTTCGGCCCGAAGGTGCCGGGTATCGTCCTCGCAGGGACATGAGCACTGACCCCCGGTTCGCTGAACCCACGCCGTTCGCCCGGCTCGTCTACGCCCAGGCAGCCGGCGCCTGTGGCGACGCGTGCATCCTCGTGTCGATGGCGGGCTCGATCTTCTTCTCGAGCCCTACCAGCGCCGCCCGGGGCAAGGTGCTGCTGTTCCTCCTGATCACGATGACGCCGTTCGTGATCATCGCTCCGGTGCTCGGTCCGGCGCTCGACCGCATGAAGGGAGGTCGGCGCCTCTTCCTGATCTCGTCGGCCGCGGGCCGCGTGCTCCTGTGCCTCGCGTTGGCGATGTACATCAGCAAACCGGCGCCCGAGGGCCTGCTCGTCTACCCACTCGCGTTCGGGGTGCTCGTGCTGCAGAAGGGGAGCACGATCGCCAAGAGCGCGCTCGTCCCCGCGCTGGTGAAGGACGAAGCCGAGCTCGTCACCGCCAACTCGCGCTTGGCCCTGATCAACGCGGTGGGCGCGTTCGCCGGCGCCGCGCCCGCGTTCGTGGTCTACAAGCTCTTCGGTGCCGACTGGTCGCTGCGCTACGGCGCGGTGGTGTTCATCATCGCCACCATCCTCGCCCTCCAGATCCCCCGGACGCGACTGCGCGCACCGGTCGACGAGGAGGAGCAGAAGCTCGAGCGCGAAGAGATGCACACGCCCAGCATCCTGCTCGGTTCGAGCGCGATGGCCGTCCTGCGCGCGAGCGTCGGCTTCCTCGCGTTCTTCGCCGCGTTCTCGCTCAAGCACGACATCGTGGCGTTGGGCATCGCCGGCGCCGCCGCGTACGTCGGCAACTTCGGCGGGGTGTTGGTGGCGCCCGCGCTGCGTCGTTCCGTGCGCGAAGAGGTGATCCTCGCGTCCTCGCTCGTGCTCCCCGCCATCCTCACCCTGCTCGGTGCGGTGGTGGCGGGTTCGGTCGGTTTCACGCTCGCGGCGTTGTCGATCGGGATCGGCGCGGCTGCCGGCCGGCTCGGGTTCGACAGCCTCCTGCAACGTGACGGTCCGGATGCCGCGCGCGGGCGCGCGTTCGCGAAGTTCGAGACCCGCTTCCAGTTGGTGTGGGTGATCGGCGGCATGATCGCGATCATCCCGTTCGCCAAGCAGATGGGGCTGTTCCTCCTCGCCGTCGTGCTCGGCTTCGCCGCCATCTCCTACGTCGCCGCGCTGCGCGCGGCACGAGGCCGGGAGATGCGCACGAAGCTCCTGCCGGAGGCGGTCGACCGCACGCTGCGCGACACACGCGACCAGGCCGTCGGTCGGGTGAAGCGGCGCCTTCGCAAGCCGGCGCGGCCGCCGAGGCGCGCGCCCGTGAAGGACCCGCCCGGCCCGCCCGACTCCTAGCGGGCTACTGGTCCCAGCCGCTCGACGCGCCCTGCACCATGCCGAAGGGGCCGACGGGCCAGCGGAAGCAGTCGACCATCAACGCGTCGACCTGTTCACGCGTGGCGATGCCCTCGTCGATGCACGCGTTGGCTTCCTTGATCATCGCCATGTAGACGCGGTTGGCGACGAACCCCCAGGTACCGGCGGGGGAGTCCTTGATGACCACCGGGTTCTTGCCACACGCGGTGGCGAGCTCGACGATGGTCGCCGCGGTGGCGTCGCTCGTCGCGGGACCGCGCACGATCTCGGCCAGACGCATCACCGCGGGCGGAGACGCCCAGTGCCACCCGATCACGAGCTCGGGCCGGCTGGTGGCGCTCGCGATCTGGCCGATCGGGAACCCCGAGGTGTTCGACGCCAGGATCGTGCCCGCGGGCGCGGCGGCGTCGAGGTCGCGGAACACCTGCTGCTTGAGCTCGAGCTTCTCCGGCACCGCTTCGATCACCACGTCGACGTGTGCGGCTTCGTCGAACGAGTTCGTGAGCGACAGGCGCGCCCGCGCCGCGTCGGCCGCCTCGCGCGTGAGCTTGCCGCGCTCGACGCCCCGCTCGAACCCGTACCGCCCGGTCGTGACGTGTTCCTCACCGCGCGCCAGCGCGTCGGCGTCGACGTCGTAACAGACAGTCTCGTACCCCGCGGTGGCGGTGATCTGCGCGATCCCCGCGCCCATCACGCCCGCACCCAGCACTCCGACTTTCATTGCTCCGCTCCCGCTCCACTGCTTCCGCTACCGGTGTTCGCTCCGCCCGTTCCGCTCGCTACGCCCACTCGCTACGTGTCGGCGGGGAGGTCGATGCGGGCCAGCCAGAGGCCCGGGGCGTCGAGCTCGTTCGGCGTCGGCAGCATCGCCGGGCTGTCCCAGAGGCGGTTGAGGCCATCGAGGTCGGCTCGTTCCACCACGCCGTCGACGAACGCCGCGCCGCGCTCGTAGTCGGCGCGCTCGAGCTTCAGGCCGAGCAGTCCCTCGATGAAGCGCTCCGCCTCGCCCCGCTCGACGCGGTGGCGCTGCATGGCCTCGTGGATCTGATCGAAGGTGGGGATGAGCCGACGGCCGATGCGACCCATCACGTGATCGGCGTAGCCCTCGATCACCGACGTGAGCCGTTGCAGCTCCTCGCGCGGCGCGACCTGGCGTTGCGACTGCATGGCGCCGAGCACTCGCTCGGGGCTCTCGGTGAGGCGTTGGAGCGACTCCGGGTCTTGCGGATCGATCATCCCGAACTCGGCTTCGAACGCCGACGGGTCGATCTCGTAGCTCGACACGTACTGCGTGGCCAGCCCGACGAGCCGCTCGCGCACCCACGGCACCGAACGCGTCGCCGCGTGCACGGTCTCGTGCAGCGCGACGTAGAAGCGGAGGTCGTCGCGCGGCAACGACCACTCCGATTCGAAGGTGTCGATGTTCTCGACGACGAAGCAGAGACTCGGCGCGTCGCTCGTGGGGAGCGGGAGGTCGTAGCGACCGAGCGCATGCTGCGCGAGGTAGCCGATCATCGAACCTGCCTGCACGCCGAGCAGCGCGGGGGCGAGCAACGACATCATGTTGCCCATGCCGGCGAGCCCGGCCATCGCCGCGAACGGCGTGCCTTCGAGGCCGGGCATCCCGGCGAGCTCGTCGGCGGAGGCGTCGGGGTCGTCGTCGTCCTGCTGCATCGCCGCGCCGAGGGTGGTGGCCAGCGCCTCGAGCACCGGCTTCAGCGCGACGAGGTGGAGATCCACCCAGCCCTTCGGGCCGACGGCGGTGAGCGCGGTGGCGAAGGCGGCGGCGAGACCGGTCTCGCCCACCACCAGCGTCTGCGCGGCGTGGGCGAGCTCCTCGAGCTGGCTGCGGTCGGCCGCGGCGACCGGCGACTCGGTGCGACCTTCGAGCGCGACCTGCTCGGCCACCTGGCGCGCCACCTCCCAATTGACGGGTCCGGTGGACTGCAGGATCCGCATCACCTGGGACAGGTCGACCTGCGAGAGATCGAAGGTGGCGGGGTCGAAATTACCGCCGAACAAGTTGGGCGGAAAGCCCGGAATCGGCGTTTCGTCGGGCTCTTCGGGATCTCCAGGTTGAGAGGAGTCGGCCACGCGGTCAGTGTATGGGGGTGCATTCCGTAGCGGTCACCGGCGCCTCCGGACTCGTGGGCCGTCATCTCCTTCCCGTCCTCGCCGCCCATCCCGACGTCGATCGCGTGCTCGGTCTCGACGTGCGCGAGCCCGAACGGCGCCCACGCACGGTCGAATTCGCGCGGGTCGACATCGCCGGCACCGAGCTGAAACCGCTGCTCGAGGGCATCGACGTCGTCGTGCACCTCGCGGGAGTCGTCGACCCCGTGCCCGACGTCGCGCTGATGGCCCGGGTCAACGTCGAGGGCACTCGTCACGTGCTCGACGCCGCCGCGTCGGTCGGCGCGACGCGCGTGGTGCGCATCTCCAGCGCCACCGTCTACGGCGCGTGGGCCAACAACCCGGTGCCGATCACCGAGGACGCCGCGCTGCGGCCCAACCCCGACTTCTCGCCCGCGGTGCAGGCCGCGGAAGTGGAGCGGCTCCTTGCCGAGTGGCGCGGCAGCCACCCCGACGTCACCGTCACCACGTTGCGCTCCGCACCCGTGGTCGGTCCCGGCGCCGAGCGGCTCCCCGCGCGCATCCTCCTCGGTCGTCCGCCGCTGCGCGTGCGCGGCGCCGCCGCGCCCGTGCAGGTGGTGCACGTCGACGACCTCGCCGCCGCGCTGGCGCTGGTGGCGACCCGGGACCTGCCCGGCGCGTACAACGTGGCCGCCGACGGCTGGCTCGCCGCCGACGAGGCGCGCGAGCTGATCGGCCGTCCCGCGGCTCCTGCGCTCCCGGCCGAGGTCCTCGAGCGCTGGCTGAAGCGCACGTGGGATCTCGGCCTGGGCGACGTCCCCGCCGGTGTGGTGCCCTACCTCGTGCACCCGTGGGTGATCGGCAACGAGCGGCTGCGCGCCGCGGGCTGGGCGCCGGTGCACACGAACGCGGAGGCGATCATCGAGGCGGTCGCGTCGCTCCCACCGCGCGACAACCGCCCGGCCATCGTGGCCGGCGCCGGAGGGTTGCTGCTGGTGGCCGGCACCGCGGTGGCGGTCCGTCGCCGACGCCGGAAGCGCGCCGCCTCCGCCTGAGCCCGAAATCGGTGGGTGCGCGGCCGCGCGGGCTGCCACGATGCGCCCATGGAGATGCAGCGGAGGCGTAGCCGGAGGCCGGAGCGCCGTGGCGGAATCGACCAGATGTGATGGTCGAGAACAAGTGGTGGATCGAGGAGTGGGGCAACCCGTGTCGGGAGTGCGGGTTCGACTGGTCGCAGATGCCGGAGTCGGTGATCGCGGCGGTGGAGGAGCTCCCCGCGAAGTTCGACGCGCTGCTCGCCGGTTGCACGGGTGACGAGACCGCGCCCGACGCGCACCCTGGCCAACCCATCTGGTCGGCCAAGGCGTATGTGTTCCACGTCGCCGACAACCTGCGCATCTTCGCCGAGCGGCTCGAAGGCGTGTTCGCCGGTGCGCCCACCACGCTCGCGGCGTACGACCAGGACGAGCTCGCGGCGGCGCGCGACTACGACGCGATGTCCTTGCCGTCAGCGCTCTGGTCGGTGCGCACCGCGACCGAGACCTGGGCTGCGGCGGCGCGCGAGTCGCTGAGCCGCCCGTTCACCTATCAACACGCCGAGCGCGGCGAGCTCAACGCCGCGGAGATCACGCGTGGTCCCGGCCACGACGCGCTGCACCACCACTTCGACGTCACCCGCGCGGTGCAGTAGCGACCGCGTCGACGAGACGCGTCAGTTCCTCTTCGCTGTTGTAGTAGTGCACCGACGCGCGGTTGACGGCGGTGAGGCCGCGCGCCTCGAAGTCGTAGCGCGCGAAGTCGATCGTCGACACCGAGATGTTGATGTGCTGCGCGCGCAGTGACGCCGCCAGCTCGTAGACGTCGACGCCGTCGACGGTGAACGTGACGATGCCGCACTGCTCGACGCCCCGGTCGTGCAGCGTGAGGCCGGGCACCGACCCGAGCTGCGCGCGCAGCGACGCCGCGAGCGCGAGCACCCGCTCGGCGATGGCGTCGACGCCCAATGCGAGTGCGTAGTCGACCGCGGCGCCGAGGCCGAGTTGGTTGGCGACCGACCGCTCCCAGCTCTCGAACCGGCGGGCGTCGGCCCGGGCGATCACCTCGTTGCCCGGCGCCCACTGCGCGGCGTGCACGTCGAGGAACGGCGGGTCGAGGCGCTCGATCCACTCCAGCCGGACGTAGAGGAACCCGGTGCCCCGCGGCGCCCGGAGGTACTTGCGCCCCGTCGCGGAGAGGAAGTCACACCCGAGCGTCTCGACGTCGATCGGCAGGTGGCCGGCGGCCTGGCAGGCGTCGAGGAGGTACGGCACGCCCGCGGCGCGCGTCACCGCGCCCACCGCGGCAGCCGGGTTGACCAACCCGCCCTGCGTCGGGATCCACGACATCGCCACCAACCGCACGCGGTCGTCGAGCAGGTCGGCGAGCGCATCGACCGACAGCTGCCCTGACTCGTCGTCGGGCACGACCTCGACGGAGGCACCGGTGCGCGCCGCGAGCTGCAGCAGCCCGATCACGTTGCTCGCGTACTCCGCCTGCGAGGTGAGCACGCGGTCACCGGGTCGGAACGACGAGCCCAGTGAGTACGCGACCATGTCCCACGCTCGCGTCGCGTTCTCGACCAGCGCGATCTCGTCGGTCGACCCGCCCACCAGCGCGCCCACCGACGCGTACACCGCGGCCGAACGTTCGGCGACGAGATCGCCGGCCATGTAGCCGCCGACGCGCGCCTCGAGCTCGAGATGGTCGATCACGGCGTCGAGCACGGCGCGCGTCGGGAGCGCGGCGCCCGCGTTGTTGAAGTGGGCGACGTCGCGGCACCCGGGCGTGTCGGCCCGAGCGCGGGTGACGTCGATCACGCGATCAGCGCAAGGTCAGGGCGCCGGCGTGAAGTGCGCGGCGCGCCAGTCGTCCCAGTCGTCGGTGAAGTAGCGCACGCGGGTCTTCTTG
>DASXXX010000126.1:0-2966 GCA_036502765.1 Acidimicrobiia bacterium
TCGACGCTGGCACCGATGAGCTCGACGCCGTACTCAGTGAGCACGCCCGCCTCGAAGAGCTCGATCGAGAGGTTGAGCGCGGTCTGCCCGCCGAGGGTGGGGAGCAGCGCGTCGGGACGCTCACGCTCGATGATGCGGGTGAGGCTGGGCACGTCGAGCGGCTCGACGTAGGTGGCGTCGGCGAACTCGGGGTCGGTCATGATCGTCGCCGGGTTCGAGTTCACCAGCACAACGCGGTAGCCCTCGTCGCGCAGCACGCGGCACGCCTGCGTGCCCGAGTAGTCGAACTCACAGGCCTGACCGATGACGATCGGCCCGCTGCCGATGATGAGGATCGTCTCGAGGTCTTCTCGCTTCGGCATTACGTGGGCCTCTTCGGGGAGACGGTCGTCATCAAGGTGGTGAAGTCGTCGAACAGGTAGCGCGCGTCGTGCGGACCGGGGCCCGCTTCGGGGTGGTGCTGCACACCGAACGCGGGGGCGTCGAGCACGCGGAAGCCCTCCACCACGCCGTCATTCAGATTGATGTGCGTCAGTTCGATTCGTCCGCGCTCGGAGAGCGCATCAGCAGCGACGGCGTAGTTGTGGTTCTGGCTGGTGATCTCCACCCGACCCGTCGCCTCATGTCGCACCGGGTGATTGCCGCCGTGGTGGCCGAAGCGGAGCTTGTAGGTGTCGGCACCGAGCGCGAGCCCGAGGATCTGGTGCCCGAGACAGATCCCGAACACCGGCACCTCGCCCACCAGTCCACGCACCTGGTCGACGGCTCCCGCCACTGCCGCGGGATCACCCGGACCATTGGACAGAAAGACACCGTCGGGTTCGCGCGCCAGCACTTCGGAGAAGGGGGTCGACGCCGGAACCACTTCGACGCGACAACCCACGCCGAGCAGATGTTGCAGGATGGTGCGTTTGATGCCGAAGTCGTAGGCGACCACGCGGAAGGGCGCATCGTCGCTGCCGGCGACGTAGGGCTCGGCGGTGGTGACGGTGGCGACGAGGTCGATGCCGTCGGTGCTGCGCGCGCCCTCGACCGCGGCCCGCACCGCGGCCTCGTCGGTGCCGAACGCGCCGGGCAGCGCGCCTTCGTCGCGCAGGTGACGGGTGAGCCGGCGGGTGTCGATGCCGCTGATGCCGGGCACGCCGTGCCGGACCAGCAGGTCGTCGAGACTCCCGGTGGCGCGCCAGTTGCTGTGGTGCAGCGCGAGGTCGCGCACGACGACTCCGGCGCAGAACGGGCGCCGGCTCTCGTCGTCGTCGGCATTGACGCCGTAGTTCCCGATGTGGGGGTAGGTGAACGTGATCACCTGCCCCGCGTACGACGGATCGGTGACGATCTCCTGATATCCCGACAGCGCGGTGTTGAACACCAGCTCTCCCGCGCCCACGGCGACCTGCGAGTCGCCGGCCCGGAGTGCGCCGATCGCCTCACCCTCGTATTCACTCCCGTCGGCGAGGACGAGCAGTGCGTCCGTCATCGGGTCGCCTCACCGTCGCGCACGACCACATCACCGAAGAGGACCGTGTGCTTGACCCTTCCCTTCAGGGTGCGCCCCGCGTAGGGCGTGTTCCGAGCGCGACTCGCCAGACGCTCCGGTTCCACGACCCACTCGTGATCGGGGTCGAAGATCGTCAGGTTCGCCGGGGCGCCGGGAACGACGGGCCCACCATGGGCGTCCAACCCGGCCAGCGCCGCAGGTCGCCAGGAAAGGAGGGCCAGGGCATCGGAAAGAGGGAGGATTCCGGGCTCGACGAGCTCGGTGAGGGTGACCGCGAGGGCGGTCTCCAACCCGAGCATGCCCGGGGGCGCCTCTTCGAACGGTCTCTCCTTGGATTCAGGAGTATGGGGTGCGTGGTCGGTGGCGATGGCGTCGATGGTGCCGTCGGCCAAGCCGGCGCGGATCGCCTCGACGTCGGCCTGGGTGCGCAGCGGCGGATGCACCTTGAACATCGGGTCGAAGCCCTCGCAGCACTCGTCGGTGAGCGAGAAGTGGTGCGGCGCGCACTCCGCGGTGACCGGGAGCCCCCGCGCCTTCGCCGCCCGCACGAGGGCGACGGTGCCGGCGGCCGAGCAGTGGAGGAAGTGCACCGGGGTGCCGGTGACCTCGCACAGCTCGATGTCACGCGCCACGATCACGGTCTCCGCGACCGACGGCCGCCCGGGGATGCCGAGTCGACTCGACCACGCGCCCTCGTGCATGTGGCCGCCGGCGGCGAGGGTCTCGTCCTCGGCGTGTTGGGCGACGATCGCGCCCGGCAACGACGCCGCGTACTCGAGCGCTCGACGCATCACGCCGGCGCTGGCGACGCAGAAGCCGTCGTCGGTGAAGATGCGCACCCCGAGCGCGTAGAGCTCCCCCATCGGCGCCAGCTGCTCGCCGGCGCGCGCGACGGTGATGCAGCCCGACGACACGACATCGCACAGTCCCGCCGCCTTGCCGAGCGCGAGCACCGAGCTGACCACCGCGGCGTCGTCGAGCGCAGGGCGGGTGTTGGGCATCGCCACGACCGCGGTGAAGCCCCCTCTCGCCGCCGCACGCGTCCCGGTCTCGATGGTCTCCGCTTCCTCGTCGCCCGGTTCGCGCAGGTGCACGTGCAGGTCGACGAATCCCGGAGACACCACGCAGCCACTTGCTTCCAGCCTTGCCTCGTGCTCGGAGGTGCTCAGGTCGTCAGCGACGTCAACGACCTTCCCGTCGACCACGCGCACGTCGGCGCGTCGCGATCCCAGGGCGTCGACCACCGTTCCACCGGTGATCACGAGCGAGGGGGCATCAAGCAATGGAGGCTCCGGATCCGAGAAGTGAATAGAGCACGGCCATGCGCACGGCGACGCCGTTGGCGACTTGTTCGGTGACCAGTGACGCAGGTCCGTCGGCGACCGACGCCGCGAGCTCGACGCCGCGGTTCATCGGGCCAGGGTGCATGATCAGCGCGTCGGGCTTGAGCCGGTTGGCGCGCGCCTCG
>DASXXX010000127.1:0-8064 GCA_036502765.1 Acidimicrobiia bacterium
CCCTGCAGCGCGAACTGCGGGAGCCCGTCCTGCAGCAGCTGCTGGAGCGACTCGATGTCGCTCGTCATGCGGGTCATGATCACGCCCGCCTTCTCGTCGGTGTAGTAGTCGAGCGAGAGGCGTTGCAGGTGCGCGAACGTGCGGACGCGCAGCTCGAACATGACGCGCGACGCGACCCGTCCGGTGGTGGCGACGCGCGCGCCACTCGCCACCGCGGACACCACCACCGCGAGGATGGCGAGGATCCCGATGATCGTCAGTGCGGTCCAGTCGTGCGGGTGGATGCCGTCGTCGATGCCCTTCTGGCTGAGGAACGGTCCCGCCTGGACGCACAGCGCCTCGACGAGGATGAAGAAGAAGGAGAGGGTCATCATCTTCCGGTGCGGACTCAGCATCCGCCGCAGGCTGACGCCGGTCTCCTTCATGCGGTGGGTGAACGTGCCCTCCGTCGCCTGCCAGCGCGGGTCGTCGGTCTGGTCGGGTTCGTCGGCGAGCAGCTTCTCGACGCCCTGACGCATCTCCCACGGGATCCCCGCGAACGGGAGCCCGTTCCCGGGGTTGCCGGGCGAGCCGCCGACTGCGCCGCCCATCGGCGCGCCGCCCGTGATGGTGCCGCCTCCCCAAGCCATCTCTAATTGCCTCGCTCACTGCGGTCGGAGACACCATTCGACGCGGTCTGTGCACACGCGTTCGCTCCGCGGCGAGCGGCTGCGCTCGTCCGTCGCTCCGCCGCCGCGTGCGCGTCTCGTCGTTCGATCATCAGTCGTCGTCTCGCATCTCGCCGATGTCGGCGTCGAGGACTCGGGAGCGCGCCACGTCGTCGGCCACGACCGCGTCCAGGTCGGTGGCGACGTCGGGGGCGCCGTCGTCGTCGAGCTCCACGTCGCTCTGGGCCAGGATCTCGGCGTAGCGCGGCTCGGTGGCCAGCAGGTCGGCGTGCGTGCCCTCGGCGATGACGCGTCCACCCTCGACCACCGCGACGCGGTCGGCCAGGCTGATGGTCGAGAGTCGGTGGGCGATGATCAGCGTGGTGCGGTCGACCATGAGCCCGCGCAGCGCCTCGTGGATCTGCTGCTCGATCTGCACGTCGATGGCCGACGTCGCGTCGTCGAGCACGAGGATCGGCGGGTTCACCAGCAACGTGCGTGCGATCGAAAGGCGCTGCCGCTGCCCGCCGGAGAGGGTGAAGCCGCGCTCCCCCACCACGGTGTCGTAGCCCTCGGGCAGCGCCCGCACGAACTCGTCGGCCCCGGCCGCGATGGCCGCCGCGCGCACGTCGTCGAACGACGCGTCGGGCTTGCCGTAGGCGATGTTGTCGCGGATCGACACCGAGAAGAGGAACGGCTCGTCGAGCACCATGCCGATGTGGTGGCGCAGGCTCGGCAGCGTGAGGTCGCGCACGTCGTGGTCGTCGATGCGCACCGCGCCACCGGACACGTCGTAGAAGCGCGCGAGGAGCCGCGACGCGGTCGACTTGCCGCTCCCGGTGCGGCCGACGATCGCGACGGTCTCGCCCGGCAGCAGGTGCAGGTCGAACCCGTCCAGCACCGCGGTCCCGTTGGCGTACCCGAAGTCGACGTTGTCGAAGCGCACGTCGCCGCGGCACTCGACCAGGTCGACGGCGCCGGGTCGGTCGACGACGTCGGGCTGTTCGTCGAGCACCTCGTAGATGCGCTGCGCCGACGCCGACGCGCGCTGACCCATCATCAGGATCATGCCGAGCTGGCGGAACGGGGGTTGCAGCATCAGCACGTAGGCGTTGAACGCGATGATGTCGCCGACCGTCGCCTGGCCGTTGATGGCCAGGTAGCCGCCGTAGAACAGGACGATCGCCTGGCCGAGGCGGGGCAGGTTCTCGAGCAGCGGCGACCACTTGGCCCGGATGTCGGCGTCCTTGACGTTGGCCCACTCGGCCCGCATCGCCGCGCCGGTCAGGTGCTGCAGTTGCTGGTCCTCGGCCGCGAACGACTTGACCACGCGCACACCGTTGATGTTCTCGTCGACCACCGTGGCGACATCGGCGAGGCGCGACTGGATGAGCCACGACACCGGGAACATCTGCTTCCGCATGCGCACGCCGACGATGTAGACGAACGGCATCGTCGACATCGTGACCAGCGCGAGCGGCACGTTGATCGACAGCATCTCTGCGAACGCGAGGACCGCGACACTGCACTGCACCAGGATCGACGGCGCGAACGTGAGGTACATCTGCACCGAGCGGATGTCGGAGTTCGCGCGCGAGATGAGTTGCCCCGACTGCACGCGGTCGTAGAACGAGAACGACATGCGGCTGAGGTGTTCGTACATGATGTTCCGCAGGTCGTACTCGATGCGGTACGCGGTCTTGAGCAGGTAGAGGCGCGAGAAGTACGTGAGCACGAAGCGGATCACCGCGAGCACCACGATGATGGTGACGAAGTACTCGAGCGACTGGTCGGTCGTCTTCCCGAGCGAGTCGATCGCCTGACCCACCTCGTTGGGGATCTGCACCTGCACCGCGAGACCGATGAACGAGGCGAGCAGCGAGAAGCCGAACATCCACTTGTGCGAGAGGACGATCGGCACCATGCGCCGGATCCACGAACGGCTCTTGGCGCCGCCCTCCTCGCTGCCCTCGTCGCCGGGTCGCGCCGGCGCGATGTGCGCACGCGGCGGCGCGTACTCGGGCGTGACCCCGACGGGCACGAACGGCGACGTGACGTCGGCGCCGAACGCGCCCATCTCGATCGTCACTTGTCATGCTCCAGGCGCGCCTCACGGTTGCGGTCGAGGGCCAGGTTCCAGAGGTCGAGCCCCGTCGGTGGTTCGTCGAAGTAGCCGGAGATCTCGCCGAGGCGCGCCTCGGCGGCGGCGTCGGCGGCGGCGAGGAGCTTGGAGCCGTCGCGGGTGAGCAACAGGGTCAGCCGGCGGCGATCCTCGGGATCGGCATGGCGTTCCACCAGGCCGCGGCTCACGAGGCCGTCGACCACCGAGGTCACCGTCGGTGGGCTCACCGCCAGGCGGCGGGCGAGCACCGACGACGCGGTGGAACCCTCACCCAGGAGTGCGATGACGCGGTACTGCGGGAGCGACAGGTCGAGCGGGCCGAGGGCCACCTCGACCTGTTTGGCCAGGCGGGCGACCGCACGCGCGGCGCCGGTGATCGTCTTCGCCCGGCTCATCGCGCACCCCCTCCATCGTCCACCGGCACATCATTCGATGGCCACATGGTGAGAGTATCGAAGGATCGCGTCAGCGTGCGAGACTGGGCCCACGCGAGCGTGGCGGAACCGGCAGACGCGCCAGGTTTAGGTCCTGGTGTCCGCAAGGACGTGGGAGTTCGAGTCTCCCCGCTCGCACGGGTCCGGACCGCTCACCAGCAGGCTCAGGAGCGCACGCCCTTGTAGATGCCGCGCCGGGTGATCCAGTCCATGAGCACGACTCGGGTCGACCATGCGGGGAACCGGACGGTACGACCGGAGGCAGTGAAGACGGTGAGGCCGTCGTGCTGCGGGCCCACCACCGAGCCCCATCGGGCCGTCGGTGGGCGGTAGGTGCGGAGAGGTCGGCCGTCCACGTGCGCTCGGACGTTGCGGGCGAGCAGCTTGTCGGCGCGGTTGCGGGCCGAGGTGCGCAACGGGTCGGTGGCAGCCACGTCGCCGATCGCGAAGACGCCCGGGTACCCGGGCACCGACAGGTCGGGATCGACACGCACGAACCCGTCGTCGGTGAGGATCTCTGCCGGGAGCCACCCCGTGTTCGGCTCGACCCGGCCGACGGTCCACAGCACCGCCTCCGCGGTCGCAGGTTCCTGACCGGTGCTGAACGTCACCCGGCCGGTCGTGATCGCGTCGCACGCGAAGCCGTCGGGCACCACCGCGCGATGACCGGGGTGCAGTCCCACCCCGAACTCCTCCAAGCGGGCGCGGTTGGTGGGCCAGACGCGCGGGTGGTGCCGCGGCAGCGCACGGTCGCCGGGGAAGTAGAGGTCGACCTGCTTGTCCGGCCAGGTGGTGGCGATGTTGACCGCGCCGCTCACCGCGGCCGCGCCGCCGCCGATGACGATCACCGACGCGGCGCTCGCGATCTGGTCGTGCTGAGACCGGAGCGCATCGTCCACCTGCTCCGACGACGCCAGGTCGGGGCGACGCCAGAAGCCGTTGGTGACGCCAGTGGCGATCACCAGGATGTCGTACGGCTCGGTCCGCTCGGCGCCGTCGACGTCGAGCACCCCGACCTCGCGAGCGTCGAGGTCGACGCCGGTGAGGCTGCCGTGCACCACGCGCACGTCGTCGAGCCGGCGATAGCGTTCGTACGCGATCCGGTAGTCGCGCGACCAGTCGTCGGGGCGGGTGAGCCGAACTCCCAGTTCCTGCCCGCTCACGTGTGCAGGCTTCGCCGACACTCCGACGACGTCGGCGTGTCGCGACAAGTGGATCGCGGTGAGCAGGCCGGTGTCGCCCAGACCTGCGGCCAGCACTCGCGGGCGGCTCATCAGAGATCGGGTTGTGGCGACGCGAACAGGGGTCCCGGGACGCCGCCGTCCACGTCGAGGAGCTTGCCCGTGACCCAGGACGCGGCTGGCGACGCGAGGTAGAGGACTGCCGCCGCGATGTCCTCGGGCGTGCCGTTCCGGCGCATCGGCGTGGCCGCGATCATCTGCTTGCGGAGGTCGTCGGGCATCTTCGCGATCCACGTCGTGAACGACGCGGTCTCGATCGCGCCGGGGAGCACGGCGTTCACCCGGATCTTCGGTGCGAGCTCGGCGGCCATGAGCCGGGTCATCTGCGACACCGCGGCCTTGGTGAGGCTGTGGGTGAACGAGCCGCGGGGTGCGTTGCGCCCGGCGACCGAGCTGATGTTCACGATGGCGCCGCGGCCGCGATCGAGCATGTGCGGCACCGCCAACCGGACGAGCTCGAACGGCGACGAGATGTTGAAGTGGAACGAGTGCTCGAGGTCAGCCACCGTCGTGTCGAGCAACGGGCGCGACACCGAGCCGCCGGCGTTGTTCACGACGATGTCGACGCCGCCGAGCTCGTCAACCGTGCGCTGCACCAGTTCAGCGAGGAAACCGAGGTCGTTGACGTCGCCGGGCACTCCGATGGCACGCCGGCCGTGCCCTTCGACCGCCTCGGCGACGCGCATGACGTCGTCGGCGGTGCGCGCCGTGACCACGACGTCGGCGCCGGCCTGTGCGAACAGCTCCGCGGTCGCGGCGCCGATCCCCTTGCCGCCTCCGGTGACGATCGCGACCTGATCGGTCAGCTGGAACTGCTCGAGCATCGTCCGCACGCTACCTGCGACCCGTCGGCACCTCGAGGGCGAACGCGCATCACCGCACTCAATTGAGGTGGGCCTCCCAATCCGGAGGCACCCGTCCTCGTGGTCCCGGGACCGGTTGATCGAGCGGGTGGTGGAGTGGCGGCGCCAGCTGAGGTCCGTCGAGGTAGTCGCCGCTCGAATA
The DNA here is from genome assembly GCA_036502765.1 of Acidimicrobiia bacterium. Taxonomy (GTDB): domain Bacteria; phylum Actinomycetota; class Acidimicrobiia; order IMCC26256; family DASPTH01; genus DASUAS01. The sequence goes on from DASXXX010000127.1 coordinate 5,450, forward strand.
GTTGTAGAACCACTCTTCTCCCGGCTCGTAGCTCGCGATGACGGGATGGCCCGAGTCCCTGGCGTGATGCGATGAATGCTGCGAGGGCGAGTTGTCACAGCAGCCGATGTGCCCGCAGAAGGTGCATCGGCGAAGGTGGAGCCACCAGCCTCCGGCTCGCTCACACTCTTCACAACCGGGTCCGCTCGGGGACACGGTTGGATCGATCGGATCGTGCTCGGGATCACCGTTCGTCGCGGCCATGCCGCCTCCTCGCGAGTTCAGAACGCGGGTCTCGTCCACGGAGCCGGTCGGCCGATCATCCCGCAGCGACCACTGTTACCACGGGTCGTCAACTCGGAGAAAGCCGTTGACCTACCGGCCGGGTGGGAGTTCGAGTGTCCTGCTCGCACGCGGGCGAAGCGGCAGCGCCGAGGCCGCGATCCGAGCGTTCATCGTTCGCCGACAAGTCCTTCAGATCGCTTCGACGATGACGATGACTGGAGCAGGACCTCTGCCGCGAATTCCGCACTGGTACCGAGGGGCCCGGCACAGCACCCGCTTTCGGTCGAGTTTCCGCGAGCGTCCAGCGAGACGGGGTCGTACGGGTCGGCGGCACCAAGGAACGAGCGAAGGACATGAGTCGACAACGTGAGCGTGGTGGGGACGTCGGGTGGTTGAGCGCGCGCGAGCGGGTGTGGGCGTATTGCGCGGTCGGGTTGATCGCGATCATGTGTTCCGTGTTCATTGCGTCGAGTCCGTTGCGGTCGGGGCAAGACGAGGCTGATCAGGTCCATCGGGATGATCTGGCGCTGGCGCAGGTAGCGGCTCTACGAACGACGTTGGCCGACTTTCAGGTGTTCGCCGAACCGCGTTTGGCCGCTCCGAGCATTCCGACGACGACCGACGTGGCGCAGGCTTCCAACCTCGCCAAGGCCGGGACTGCACAAGCCAAGGCTCTGGTCACAGCGCTCCGCGCGAGCGGTCTCGCCGACACTGCCCGCGCGTTGAAGGTCGCAGACGTCGCGTACACCAAGGCGACCGCCGGCCTCGAGCCGGTCGCGCTCGGTCTGGCGAGTCCGGCAGTGACCGCGGCCGCTGCCGCGGAACGCGCGGCGTACACCGCGATGTGGGCGGTCACGAATACCGCTGCGACACAGCTCCGTCAATCCAGGGATCTCGACCTGCAACGGGCCACAACACACCTTTCCGACAGCCGCAGAATCATCCTCCTCGGCGGAGCGCTCGCGGCGATCGCCACGTTGTCGTCCGCATTCATCGTGGGACAACGAGCACACCGTCGCGAACTCGCCGCACGCACGAACGCACGACGCCACGCGTTCGAGACTTCCCTGCAAGATGCCCTCGACATGGCGAAAGTCGAACCGGACGTCTACACCATCGTCGGCAAAGCCGTGCATGACTCAGTCCCGCAGCTCCAGGTCGAGATGCTCATCGCCGATTCCAGCCGCGCGCATTTCCACCAAACCGTCAGCACCCATCCCGGCGACCCCGACCAACGCAATGGATGCGGCGTGGTCTCACCGTTCGATTGCCCCGCGACCACACGCGGCCACACCCTCGTCTTCCCGACAAGCACCGCGCTCAACGCCTGCCCGTACCTGCAAGACCGTGCATCGGGCGATTGTTCATGCGTGTGCGTCCCGATCAGCATCGCAGGCAAGACCGTTGGCGTGACCCATGCAACCGGACCTGACGGCTCGCCACCGAACGAAACCGACATCCACTACCTCGAGATCACCTCTCGTCGCGCGGCGGACCGCCTCGCGATGCTCCGCGCGTTCGCGAAATCCGAAACCCAAGCCAGCAGCGACCCACTGACCGGGCTCTGGAACCGTCGCAGCCTCGAAAATCGGGTCCACGACCTCCACCAAGACGGCGTCCCGTACGCCGTCGCGTACGGCGACCTCGACCACTTCAAATTGTTGAACGACACCCACGGCCACGAAGCCGGCGATCAAGCCCTCCGTCTCTTCTCACGCGTCCTACGCGATTCCATACGACCGAACGACATCGCCGGCCGCTACGGCGGCGAAGAGTTCGTCATCGTGTTGCCAGACTGCAACACCGACACGGCGACCGTCGTGCTCGAACGCGTCCGCGAACGCCTCGCGCTCGCGCTCACCGCCGGACGCGTCGCCGCCTTCACCGTCAGCTTCGGACTCGCCGCTTCCACCGACGGCGACACCTTCGACGAAGCCGTCGCCGTCGCCGACCAGGCACTCCATACCGCAAAGGCCACCGGACGCAACCGAGTCGTCACCGCGACGAACTCCACAACCGACTCCCTCGACGACGCCCAACTCGAACCGACCACCTGAACGCGCACCGCTACCACCGCCCTGTCGGCCGCGACATTCCGATGGTGCGGTTGAGGCCTGGTGTCCGCAAGGAAGTGGGAGTTCGAAGTCTTCCCGCACGCCACCGCCGACATCACGAGCGTTCGGCCCGCGCTTGTCGCGCACATACATACTAACTACTATGACTGCTTCGGTTGCAGCCCTCGTGGAGGTGTCCCATGGCCAGCGTCCTCGAGGGCATTCGTGTGCTCGACCTCTCGTCCGGGATCGCCGGGCCCGTCGCCGGGATGTTGCTTGCCGACCACGGCGCCGACG